>DATLOH010000120.1:0-51924 GCA_035536375.1 Acidimicrobiales bacterium | reverse complement strand
CCCCGCCCGCGCGCGAACGCTTAACTCGTCACGGCGCAGCCGGGGCGTTTCGGCTCCATGACGATTTGCCTCCAGCCGATACCTGTTGACAGGTACGCGGCCTCGTACGCGCGACGCAGCTGGCTGAGCGGCAGGGATTCGTCAAGCAGGCCCTCCGAGACAGCGTCGCTGAGGATCGTTGAGAGCGGCGCGTGCGCTTTTCGAGCCTAGACGCGACGCAGGTTCCCGACGCCGCAGGGGTCACGACACCTGGCACTTTTGTTCGAAGTGCTCGAACTGGCCTACAAAGGACAATGAGGCACTCGGCTGTTGCCGGCCGACGACGCCGCGGGTCGCCGGCGCTCTAGCCGACTGAGAGCGCCGGGGGGCGGGGCGCCCCCCGGCGGGCGGGCCACAGCCTGCTCGCATCACCTGACCGGAGGGGCCGCAGCGACCCGCGGTCAAGACCCGACCGAAGGCCGGCACGCAGCGGTGTTGACGCGGGGTGGCGGCCCCTCGCCCTGCCCGCCCTGCGGCGCTCGCCCCTGAAAAGGTTGCTATGGCGCGAGCCGCGCGGCGATCGCATCTCTAGCTGTCGCGAGAAATTGTTCGACGTTCGATTCGTTAGTGACCACGATATCTGCGAATGATGTCGGATCGCACGCGGTGAGCCCCATGTCCCGCTGAAGTTTCTCCTCCTGCAGCCACGTAGGCCATGTTGTTTCGTCCCTCGCACGTCCTCGACGGACGGTACGCACGAATCGCACAACACTGCTCGATGTAACCCAGATAACAACACTACGGCGGGAGGCACTGCGTAGAAGGTCCACCTCCGACACGGCGCGGGGTCCGTCAACAACAATGCGAGCACCAGGCTCCGACTGCGTCACTATCTCGGCGGCAACCGTGTCGAACCCATGACGCCGCATGTACGCGAGGGCTCGTTCAGAGGTTGTCGCTCCCAACTGCTCGCCACTGCGCTGGATTAGCTGGCGCATCGTGTCCCCTGCCGAGATATATTCCAGTTGCCAAGTCTCGGTTAAGTGCCCAGCAAGGAGCGTCTTCCCGGCAGCACGCGGTCCCGTGACTATTACAGTCAGATCTACCACCGCTCAACTTTCGACCCGCTGTTTCTAGGCGCCGTTTCGATATGGTAAAACCGCTCCGAGTCACACATCCGGCGCAACCGAGAGACGGTCGTGCCCAGTTCGTTTTGTGAAGAGATCACGAATATACCGGGCCCCATGCTCGATAAACCGACCGCCGCATGCGGTAATGCGGTTACAAGTTCGTGGTACAGCGAGCGAACAGCGGTGTTCTGGGTGGCTAGTTCTCTGGCCTTGAACCCGACACGATGCATTGCTCCAAGCGCGTGTCCGGCGGACGCGAGATCGCGGAGAGCAAAAGCTGGCAACAGCCGGTGGTAGATGATTGAGAGAGTCTCTAGCACCTCGTCCCTCGGAAGCGGGGTGTGGTGCCTAAACATCGCAACCTCTTCATCGCCTGCCGCACCCGCTGCGTCACGAGGTACAACGACGATAACTGACCAATCTTCGGGCAGCCGCTCCCTCACCAGGACGAGCGGAGGGTTGGTTGGTACTGTTGCGGACGAAGGAGTTTCGGGTAAGCCGTCGGGAGGATGTCCGCAATCGGCGAGCAGCCCCCCATCGAAGATCGTGTTTATACCGATGCCTGATACGCCCCCACGCCCCGATGCACGCACGAGGTCACCAACAGTCACTGACTGCCCAGCCAACGTGGAGCACGCTAGGAGGGCGCAGCATATAGCGGAAGTTTTCGACCCGAGTCCGACATGAATAGGCGGTGTTGACTCAACGTGGAGTCGCACGCCAAACGGCCAACACTCCGTGAATCTGGTAACCGCAGTTGTGACCGCATCGCGATGCTCCTGCGGCACCGTGGCCGCAAAGACAATCGTGTTGATCTCATTCGGGCTGACCTCTACGACTGTTTGAGGACCGGCGATGGCCAGCCCGACACCACCGTACTTTCGCCCTGTAGCTCCACCAGCTAGATCAATGAGCCCGAAGTGGAGCCGGGGGCCCGATCTAACGCGAACGCGGCGATATTGGGCTCGTTCAGCCATTGTCAAAGGAGAGGTCGCGATAAAGCATCGTCGTTCCAAATCTCATCGAAGTGCTTCTCTAGGACCTCGTAAAGGTGCCCGCCACGTCGCACAACCATGGTCGGAGTAGAGCTTGCGCCGCGGTGAATCATATACGGGGCCCAAAATATTCGGTTCCCTACGCGCACCATCGTTAGTGTGGGAAGGCATGTGTAGAGGCGGATAGTGACGCCGAGGCTGTGTTGGTTGGGCGCCGGGAGCGCCGAACACCATGTCTTCCATTGATCAACGTTCGCCTCGATCGTCCCTGCCTTGTCATTCTCCTCAATATCTCGCTGGGTCGCGTATGAGTACACAATATCTGGATACACTGGATCGAGGAGGAGGATTCTTACACGTCGGGTTGCGTACCAATTCGAGCCGTCGTGAAAGAAGTCACGGCGGAGTTTATTGAGGCCCGTGCCTATAATGTCGATGTCCTTATTTCCATCGTTGAAGTGCCGTCGATAGACTCCCTGAAGCGACGTTGCATTCGTATCGAAGTAGTTGTCGACACCGAACTCGTGCAGTACGAGAATCCGCTCTCGTGTCCTCTCTGAGAGCAGGACATAGCCTAGCGAGACAAGGCCGACGACCCCGGCGGCCAGAATGGATATACCAAGCGGCTCTTGAATGCCGCGGTCACTCGCCGTCGTTCCAGGCGGCGCACTAGGCCGAGACGCCGCAAACAACACCAAGCCCAATATCACGCAAACGACGTTGCCGAGTAGATACGCGACAGTAATGCCGCTCGCAATGACCTTCGTGCGTGCCTTTCCCACGCGTCCTCCCAGCTGGGATCGTACCGCCGCCGTCCGCGCGTAGTCCGAGGTGGATCGCTAATCGCCGAAGAAGGGCGGGCAGTTGCAACAGCGCGTAGCAGCCACCGACAGTGGCAGTTACGGCATCGAGAGCAGGACCGATGTCAAGCTCTGGGGACACGTCATTGGCGGCGGAAGCGGGTCCAACGCGACGCGCCCGGCAAACCTTGCCGCCGGGGTACTGGCGCGCGCACCTGCCGTACTTGCCGAGCCGGCGCCGCTCAGCGCAACCCGCTGCACGACAACACCGGTCACAGTCAGACGCTCGCGCTGTAGCGATGATCGCCGACGAGTAACCCGGGGGCCTTCTACTGGACGACGCCCCTGACTGGCAGCACGGGACGCGCGACGGGTTTGTCATCAACCTCGCGTCACCAGCTCCCGGTGCGGTCGTCTTCAACTACATCGTGATGGGTCAGCTCAGCGGTGTGACGACAAGTTGGCTCGCCACCCGAGATGGTGGCGCCTAGAGTCGGCCGACGCGGCCGCATCGGTTGGAGACGGCAGGACGACCCACGGCGACCTTCGACACGACGGAGTTCGGCGGTCACGCCCTCCGCCGTATACGAGCCGGGCGGTTATCTGTCGGCACCGGCCCGAAGTCCCGCGCCCAGAGCGCGCGCGACGGGTTCCAGTTGCGGGTGGCAGGTATCTCGTTGCTGAAGTGCCTGTCCTGACGCTTCTGGCAGCAGCTAAACGCGAACCGATTTTCTTTGTCGCCCCGGACCGACCCCGCTGCTGAGCCCACCCCCTACTCTGAATGTTCAACTACCCCTGGGGGGCAATTAGGACAGCCGCAATTCTCTCTGGAACGGTGCTGGAGCTCCAAAGGACAGCGTGGACCGCCCGAACTCGACGTGCAGGGCGGCACCTGCCTCCATCCCTTAGCTCCGGCTAAGTATTCGCCGCCAGACCGGATGAGCCTTGAGGTTCACCAATCGATCCTCTGTGGCTGGTAACTCGACCAGCCGATTGAACAGGCCGAGTTCCACTAGCAACGTCCGGTACGCGTCGAGTACTTGAACTTGCCCGGCCAAGAATCGAAAGCCGTCCGACTGGGGGGTTCCCCAGGGCTCGCAGAGAAAAATCCGGTCGTACTGAGGTTCGTACTTCGGCTCCGCTGAGGCGTCGAGGAAGACCCGCTGGTATGCGGTGACTAACAGAGCCGAACCGTCGACGATCGCTGGGTCGACCTCCAACGCGTGAAGCGCGTCATACTCCGCGTCGAAAAACTCGGCGAGTCGAACACGGTCTTCCAGCAGGGGACACCAATCATCAGTGGTACTGACGCCGAACCGCGGAGCGATATCGCGCGCTACCTCCTCGACGAAGTGGACCTTGGCTAGCGCCGGATGCTCACGAAGCGATTCGAGGCACGTTGTCTTGCCGCTGTGCTGTGGGCCGTCTATGGCGACGATCATGAACCGGCGCTCGGGCCCAGGTACTGGTTCGCGAAAGCCCTGACCACGCGCTGGTACTCGTCGCGCCCGATCCAGTTGAAGAGGGCTGCGTCCGCATCCTCGAGCATCTGCGTCACCTGAATCTCCACCCAGGCACCCCGTCGGGCGGTGAAGTCATCGATCGTCGCTTTCGTGTCTTCGCGCTCCCTGTAGAACTCGTAGGCGATGTCCACGGGTGCATGGACATACACGACTGACACGTCCCGAGGACCAAGTGCCTCGCGGAGAGCTTCGAGTGTCTCTGGCTGTCGAAGCCCATCTATAACCACTCTTCCCGGCGCCCGTCGGGTGCGCCGCGCCAACTCGGCCCCCAGGACCGCCGGCCCGTCGGGGCGGCTGACGAAGCGAGCGGCCGCTTCCTGAAATTCGGCGCGAGGCGTGGCGGGCACAGGTGGCAATCCCAGTATGTCGGCGACCACGAGCCCTGAATTGACGGACGTGAAGCCGAACTCCCGCGTCAGTAGGGACACCGCCTCCGTCTTGCCGCTGCCCATCTGTCCGACGCAGCAGATGGCCCTCGCGCGCCGCAGACCGCGTGCGCGACGGACACGGAATGCCGGGGTAGCGCTCGCGAGGTCAGGGGCAAAGTGTCTCAGACACATTTGTGACCAAAATTCGAATCGATGCACGCTCTCGCTGCTGGCTGCCTCCGGAGTCAGCCAGCGAACGCGGTTGATTGACTTCTCGCGACCCCTCACACTCGGGGCTTCAGCCCGCTCCAGGACCAACTCGAACACGAATGCAAAGTGCCGGACCCCATTCGGCGACGAGTCGTCGTTCAGCACACCAATCACGCTCAGGGCCTGGTCGGGTGCCGAGAGAAGCAGTGCCCTCGCCCTGCGAGGTAGAACGAGTTCTTCAAGTAGTTCCTGCGCGGCGCTGTCGTACAGCGCGATGTCGTCCGACTGAAAGAGCGTCGGCGGTACCGCTTTAACGTGGCCGCCAAAGCCAACGCAAGACTTGCCGCGAAGCATGTCGTCGGCGCGGTTCACCACTCCCCTGTTGAAGCACAGAAGAGAGCCCGCGGGATCACGAACCAGCACGTACGTGATGACCTGTTTGAACCCAAGCGAGTCTTCGGCCAACATGCGGTCGATAACGACACAAGTGCCGCCACGCGCGATGCTCTCGTAGTAGGGCTCCCAACCTCGTAGCACCCCCTGGAACCGGCCGATGCTGTCTAGATGAGCTTGAGGGAATGCAACGATTCTTTCGTGCGCTGGCCCCGCTCCGAATGGCGGCGCCTCATAGAGCTGCATCGAATCGTTCAGAAGCTCCCGCAGGAAGAACTTGCCAGGTCCGGCACGCACGAAGACTGAGTGAGGGCCGTACTTTCGGATATGGACACTCAGCTTGGACTTCATCGTCTGCCAAGGCGTTTGACCCGGACGGTTCTCATCCAGGTAGCCCTCCCGAATCGCAGCGGCCGTAATGGCGCGGGCGGAGAGAGGTCTCCTCATGTACTTGAGAACCGAGTACGCCGCCTTCAGGAAGGAGCTCTCGATACGGGTTTGCGTCACTGGTGCCATGAACGGACGATTCGACGCAGTGTCTCCGGTGTTCGACAAATCGTTCGCGATACGAACAGGATCTCGACTACGCGCCGTCGGTGGCTGGCGCTTCGGGCCACACAGGAGTGTCGTAACAGACGGAGCCGGTGAAACAAGGTTGGTGGATAAAGTTCAGCGACGCGCCGGGCTTCGGCGTTCGACGCGACAACGAATGCGCCCTGTTCAACGAGATCCCGCAGCAACTTCGCTAGCGCTACTTGGTCAATCCAATCGAAACGACTGTCCGTGTAGCGAGCAAATTGCTCACTTGTTCCGACGTCGGCGGCCGCGTAGGGGGGGTCCGCGTACACAAACGAATGGGCGGTAGCGGCCCGTAGCGCATCATCGTAAGTGTTGCATTGCAGATCGGCTCGATGCAGCATCAGCGACGCTTTGCGAAGTTCATCTACCGACAACGGCGCCGTTCGACGGAGCCCCCCGTAGGGAACGTTGAACTGCCCAGAGCGGTTGGTGCGGTACACCCCACCGAAAGCGGCCTGCCGCAGGTACAGGAATCGCGCCGCCGTTTCTACGTCGCTCGTGGTTGTGCTGTCTCGGACTGCGTAATAACTTCGCTTGTCGAAAGACATGCCATCCAACGCGCAAGCCACACTGCCCGCGCTGTCACGGATTGCTAGGTACGCGGTCATAAGCTCTGTATTGAGGTCGTTCAACGACGCCGACACCGGCTCGATGCCGAAGAAGGCAGCCGCTGCCCCCGCGAACGGTTCGTGATACGTGTCGAAGTCGACTCGCGTGGCGAGTTGTCGAACAAGCGGCACCAGCCAGCGCTTGCCGCCGGGCCAACGGAACAGCGGATTCATGCGAGATCTACGACTGCCAAAGCTTCGGCGTGTGGGCGGCGCGGTAGGTCATGAAATCGAGCAGGGCCTTTGCGGACTGCGAAAGCGTGAGCTTGTAACGCAGCCCCAGAGAAGAGTTCTCGACGATTTCCGCATAGGTCGCTTCCGTGCCGGGCTTAGTGGGGTCGTCTGGCACGAACACGGTGTCCCAGTAGAACTGGCGACCCCCGCGCGGCGCAGGGGAGATGCGGCCGCGCGTCTCACCCGTAAAGGTCAAGATCTCCATGCCGTCGCAGTAGGCCACGGATGCTCGCGCGTGTGCAACCGCATCAGCAGAGTTCGTTTCGGCCACGAAGTCGCTTCCCAATGTGTCCCACATTGGCTTCGTGAGGCCCCCCGGATATCCGCGGTCGTAGTACTTGTCGAATACCAAACCAGCATGTTCGACGATGCAGGGGACCTTGAGTTGGCTGTAGGCATTGGCGACCTCGGCCATCACCATCGTCTTGATATCAATTTCGAGGTGTTCCTTGATGGACACCTGTCGGATGATGAAGTTGAAGACGTCCGCCACGGCCCGTCCGTCAGGAAGCAACCATTCGCCCACCAGGAGTTCGATCTCCTCGCGCTTGTACGGACTGGACGTAACGTAATGAACGTCAATGCTCACGGTGCGCCCCCAGCAATCGACCGGACCAAGCTCGCCACGTCGTCTGTCATGTTCGTACTTCGAATCGGAATCACACCGATGTGGCGGGCCTCAAAAAGGCGTACCTCGAAGTCCGACGGCTCCGCCACTGTGATATACCCCCGCCGACCAGCGACTGACCCGGGAAGCGAACCGTGGAGCCGCTCCAGGACATGGAAGAGGTACGAGACGTTCCAGTCTCGGAAGCTATAGCCCAGGAACAACACGACCCGCCCCAGGAGGTCTGCCTTGAGGCGGTCGTCCATGGTGGCCTCAAGTGCGAGCCGCTGGCGATAGTCGGACTCGGTTACAACCATCTGATCGGGATGGTTGAGGTCGCCGTGAAACTTAACTATCTCGCAGACATTCGGGCTTGATACGCGGCGCACCAGGAGATCTTTGATCTCCTCCTCCGTCGCGACCACAGCGGTCTCGCGACCGTTCAGCACGAGGCCGCGTTCAAGGAAGTCATCAAAGTTGGTTGTGTACATAGTCGAGCACCGACTGAGCTGGGCAAGCGCTTGAAGAATCGGGTTCCTTGCTAGGACGTCATCCGGTGCGGTTAGCTCCAGGACCAGCCAATTGGTTAGCGGCGCAATACGGCGTCCATGACGCTCGCGGAAGTATTCGAGGATCTGAAGATCCTCGCCACGTGCGCGCAGCATGGCGGCGTCGGTGAATCCCAGCTGCCTCGCCGCCGCGTCAACGAGCTCCGCCCACGACGGTCCGCGCCGCCGATCACCATTGACAGTCCAGGACACGCTCATCGGCAGGCCAGCACCCACAAACGGCAGCAGTCCGCCGTCGCGATACGCGCGCTGAAGGTCCGAAAGGATCGCTGGGTCGGTCATGCCGGTGCTCTGGCGACTAACCTCGTCATTGAGTGCCGGTGGGGAATCCGGTTATGCGGATGCACTTCGAACAAGTCTTCGTCGGAAGCATCGACCGCCCACCCCTCGTACGCGCCAACGTACGTCGTGTGGGTGAGAAGTAGCGGAGCGAAGGTCGGATGGGCGGCGGACAAGTCTTGGGCCCGCTGATTGAAGGCGCACAGGATGTGCAAGCCGCCGGCTGTGGTCAACCGCCGGGCGCGGTCGACGAGCCCGAGAACATCGTCGAGAGACGGCAGACAGTGAAGTAGCCCGTACATGACGACGATGTCGTACGGTTGGCGGGGTTGGTTAAGGAAGTCCCGCGCGTCACTTAGATGCCATGTGACGCCAGTGGAGCCTCCACAGGCCTCAGCCGCGTTCCGTAGCGCGTGGCTCGAACAGTCGACGGCATCCACGGTTGCGCCGCGCTCAGCAAAGAATGAGGCATTCTTGCCCTCACCGCATCCCAAATCCAGAACGCGACTGGGGATGTGCGACGCCTGACGGAACAGCCGTAAGACCAGACTTCCAGGCTCCTTGCCCCAGAAGCAGGAGCATTCCCGGTAACCGTCGTCATACCCGCCGTCGCGGTCCCGGATTCGCATGCTCGACACGCTACGGGAGGGAAGCGTGAGGATCGCGCGGTTTCGACCAGTCGTGCCACTCGCGGCCCCATGGGCAGCCAACTTGGCCTAGGTGAACCGCGGCCGGACCGTAGACCGTCGGGCGTTACCGCCCTGACGCGCCGCGCCTCTCGGGCATGCCTCCCAGATAGCAGTCCTGCGACGGGCGATCCGCGGTCACGGTCGGGTCACAATCCACGTGGACTGGTCGTACGGCGGCCAACCGATCCACAACTCCAGCTTCCCATCTAAGACCGAGCGATGGGTGCGGAGAAGGTTGATGCTCTTCGTCGAGGGTGCCACGCACGACCGGTTCCTCGCGGGCAGCGAACCACCTGTCCGCCCACTCGCCGAAAGGAACCGCGCCGCCGCGCGGATCCCGCCACTCACCGCGCGCCATGTCGGTGACGGCGGTGGCGAGGAACGTCTTGGCGTCCGCCTTGTGGGAGAACGACCGCGAGTGCCGGGCGCCGTCGGGGTCGCGGTAGACGGCGCGGTAGTGGCCCGGACGGGAGCGTCTCGATCCAGCTAATGCGACACGGCGCGTGCAAGCACGGGCCTAAGCCCTAATGGCGAGCGCCAGTGGTCCTCCGGCCCGACAGGTTTTAGCGGCTGCTCCGGTTGCTCTGGGCGCGGTCGCGTGTACCGATGGGCGGAGCCGCGAGCCGTCCTTCGGAGGCGCTCCCCGGCAGGGAAATTGCTAGCGCGATTTCAACTTACACACGCAGCAGTTCCCAGCGCTCACCGCGCTGTTCGACGCGCTCTGGTACGGGCGCGTTGGCTCCGCGACCTGACCCGCGAGAGTGGCGGTAGCGCGAGAGTTCGCGACAAATGCGCCGCCCCGGCTACACCATCGGGTCAGAGGCCCCCGGCCTCGGAATCGAGGAGAAGATCATGTATAGCTGTGGCACTTGTCGTCGCGAAGTGGACCCCGCCAACGACGATGTGGTGGCAGGGGCACGTCTGACGCCGACGCCCGACCTGTCGAGCGCGACGACGAAGCCCATCGAGACAGATCATCAGCTCTTCCACGCGCAATGCTTCCCGCGGACGGCCTCATGGCACCGCGTGGGGAAGCCGAAGGGGCTGTAGTTCCGCATAGGCCATTCGTTACGACCGAATCACAGGGTTCGGCAGGGAGATGGAGCGCCGGGAACTGGCAGTCTTGGACCGCGCAACGAACACGTACGGTTCATACAACCCGAATGGCACCATCTGAACGACGACTCGCATGGCTACGCGATTTTAAAAATCCGACTGCCGGACCGTGGGACCTGGCGTCATAAGGAAGTCCGGCATCGACGGACGAGTCGCCCCAATGCTTGCAGTAAACGGGACCGAGGCAACCGCCGGTTCGTGGCGAGTGTCGAACAAATGTCCTAGGGAGCGCTGCTCGCGGCGACCGTTCTGGCTGGTGGAGCGCCGTCAACGAACATGCCACCCGGACAAGTCTCGCGACTGTTGGACGCCGAGTCGCAGGACTGACACGCACACGAATGGTGCATCGGTGCACGCGCAGGTAGGCGGCCGAGCCCGGCCGAGCCCTGGCGTCTAGGTCGGTCCCGCCGAGCGGCGTGCCCGCGACAGCGCGGACCGAACCGTGGCGGGCGACGTCCCGACGATGTCGGCTATCAGCTCGGTGTCCAGGCCAGCCCGCCCGAGCCGGGTGATCGCCTCCGCGCCGGTCCGCTCCCCGAGCACCTGCAGAGCCGTCAATCGGATCAGGGCGTCGAGCTTGCGCGTGATTTCTTCTGGCGCGACCATGTCAGCGCTTCGCCTTGCTTGTCTTCTTCGCCTTCGTCGCGAACATCACGCGCAGAGAGTCGTCGGACGACCCGACTACGCGGGCGGCCTCTGCTCTAGGCAGCCCCATGTCCATCAAGAACTGCGCTCGCTCCAGCACCGGCCGCTCGTCCATCCCGGCGCCGCTCAGGCACAGCCTCGCGAGACACCGGCCGATGAACGGCTCCCAAACGAACTCGTCCGCCATGCCGCGCTCCGGTCCCCGTCGCTCCCCAAGATGCCCCGCTGCCCCGCTCGGGGTGCGTGGAGAGCGGTGCCGAGTTCACAATCGGACCACGCCCGAGTGTCATCACGTGGACGACACGCCGTGCGGCTGACGGCATCGGCTCGCTCCTGCCACGGCGACCTCCGGCACAACCTCGGTCACTTGGCACGGGCCCGCGCTCGGCGCTGGACTGACGGGCCCGGCCACCCCTGAACCCGCTGGCGCGTCGGTGGCGGATGCATCGGTCGCCGTCACTTGCTCCGCGCGCTCTCAAGAATCCTTACAACGCCGGGCCATGCGACGATCACCGCAAGTGCATACGCTCGCCGGCCCGGAGGCACCTACGGGAGTCTCGAGGGTCAGCGAGCACAATATCAGCAACTCTGATGCCCCCGACCTGGGCAGATATCAGAATTTCCTGATACGTCTTGACCCACGGCGCAACGGCTCCGAGGCAGAAGATGGATCGGCACTTGCGAAAGCGCGCCGGAGAGTGCATCCTGGGGGTTGGGAGGATTTCATGACCGAGACCCACCAGCCGCCGCCGATCGATGCCGCGACAGCGCTGACCGGGCTGCTCGCCCTCGCAGCCGCGCAGCGGGACGACCCGCTGTTGCCGTCGGACGAGCGGCGCAGGACTGAAGTGGTCCTTGCCGACGCCGGACTGAGCCTGACGCAGATCGCCCTCGTCACCGGCCGCAAGTACGAGACCGTGAAGACGGCGCTGCGCCGCGCCCGCGGCGGAGCCGGCGCCCCCGCCAAGCGGGGGCGCAACCCGGCCCGCAGCACCGGGAGCGACGCGTGAGCCAGACAGCGGGCCGCAGCCCGCAAGAGGAGATCGTGGCGCTGCTCGCCATCCAGGTCCGCCTCGCGCTCGGCAGTCAGCCCGCCGCAGTCGCCGAGCTGGCGAAGGCCGGGTTCCCGAACGCTCGGATAGCCGAGCTCCTCGGCACCAGCGCGAACACGGTGAAGGTGACGTTGCAGAGGCAGAGGAAGGCCGATCCGCAGCAGGCGAAGGCGAAGGGAAGCACCGCCGATGGATGACACCGTCGACAGTGAGATCGTCCGCCGCCTGGACCTCCTGCTGGGCGTGGTCGGCCTCGCGTTCGACGAGCAAATCCGCGCAGGCCGCGACCGCGCGCGCACCGACCCGGTCACCGCGGCGCTCCTCGACGGGGCCGCCGACGACTGGACCCCGTCCGGCGAGCTTCGCGCCGCTGTCATGAAGCAGACGGGCGCTGCAGACCGAACCGTCAGCCGCCGGCTCGCCGAGCTCGTCGCCCGCCGCGCGATGCTCCAGCGGGGGAGCACCACCACGACCGCGTACCGCTCGAGCGGGCTGCTGTGACCGCCCGGCGCAGCACCGCCTCCGAGCCGCCGGTGACGGTCGAGCAGCTCCTGACCGCGGTCCTCGCCGTGCTGCTCGACGAGCGGGAGCAGCGCGTGAGGGAGCAACCCGCGGCGCGTAAGCCAGAGGCGCTCCTCGCCGACGCGGGTCTGCCCGTTCCCGTCATCGCCACCCTGCTCGGGAAGCAGCCGTCCGCGGTGCGGATGTCCGTCTCCCGGGCCCGCAGCAAGCCCGCAGGGAGTGAGAAGCAGCCGTGACCGACGACGCGACGTTCGTCGAGATCCAGCAGATCAACGCTGAGCTCGCCGCGCAGGGCGGGATCCTCCGCGCGCTGCTGCACGCGCAGGGGAAAGAGATGGCCGAGTCCGTCCTCGCCGAGATGGGTAACGACGAGACGCTGGCGCGGGTGTTCCTGCTCGTGGACGGCCTGCGGACGCAGAAGGACATCGTCGAGGCCCTGGCGGCAGACGGCGGACCGCCCGTGAGCCAGCCGACGGTATCCGGGAAGATGAGCCGCCTGTCCGACGAGCTCGGGCTGATCGCGCCGGTGCGACGGGCGAAGAACGGCACCGTCTACCGCGCCACCCCCGCCGCAGACGCGCTCCGCATCCGGCAGGCACTGACGAAGCCGCGGAAGGCCGTAAAGGCCCTGGGGACAGCCGCCCGCCGGCCCAAGGGCGGCGGGTGAACCTTCCGCGCGACCGGCTCAAGGCCGTCCTGGACGCGTTCGCGTCCCTCGGCTGGCGAGACGTAGCCGGAGCCGCCCTCGCGGTGGCCGACTCACTCCCCGCCGCCGGCAGCTCCGGCGATCCGGCAGCACTTGTCGGCCGGGCGCTCCCGCCGGACTGGCTCGCCGTACACTCCACGACCCGCGGCGACGCGGGCACCATTCTGTCCCGCGTCCTTGCCGGCCAGATCGCGGCCGCAGCCGGCGACCCACCGACAGGGACCCCGCCGGTCGACCTCGTCGTCGTGACAGCCCTCGGCCTGGAGCACAACGCCGTCCAGGCGCACCTCTCCGGCGCCAGCACGATCACGGCGACGGCCGGGACCGTCTACACAGTCGGCCAGCTCGGCGGCAGCGGCCCGCACGCTGCCCTCGTCGAGACCGGCCAGGGCAACGCCGCCGCCGCCGCGGAGACCGAACGCGCACTTGTCCTGTTCTCCCCCCGCGCGGTGATGTTCGTCGGCGTCGCCGGCGGCCTCAAGGACAACCCCCTGGGGACCGTCGTCGCCGCGGAGCTGATCTACGATTACAGCCACATCGCGGAGGACCCGGACGGCTTGCGGGGACGCGTCAAGACCCACGTCGGCGCCTACCGCGCGGTCCAGGCCGCGCGCGCCTCCGCACGCGACGGCACGTGGACCGCCCGCCGCGTCGAACCCGCAGCGGGCTGGCCCGATACCGCCGCGCCGGGCGCCGTCGTCAAGCCGATCGCCGCCGGCCCCAGGCTGGTCCGCGACTGCAAAGGGGACACCGCCCGCTGGCTCGAGGCGAACTGCAACGACGCCGCTGCCGTCGAGATGGAGGGCTGGGGGTTCCTTCAGGCCGCGTACGCCCACCCCGGCTCGCAGGCCCTCGTCGTCAGGGCGATCTCCGACCGGCTCGGCGACAAGACAGCCGACCAGGACGCCCGGTGGCAGCCCGCCGCGGCCGCCAACGCCGCCGCGTTCGCCGTCGACGTCGCCCTGCGGCTCCTCGACGGGTGACGCAACCCCCTGTCCGCTTCCCGTCCGCCGCTGCCCGGGGCATCCTGAACGCATGGCGACGACAGCGGGCCGTCCACCAACTGCGGGCCTGTCTGCGTCCGCGCTCGGCCCGGACCGCCGCCAGGCACTGCGGGCGCTTCTGACCGCGCTTTCCGACCAGGGCTGGCGGGACGACGACGGCGCCGCCGTCGCGATTCTCGCGGTGCTCGACCAGAGCAACCGGCCTGTCGCCGCCCGCCGCGCGGCCAAGGCCGTCCCCGCCGGGTTCCTCGCCCGCAACCGGACCACCCGCGCGCGGATCGCGGAAGTCCTCGCGGCCCTCGCCGAGAGCCCCCGCTGACGCGACGCGTCAGCCCTTCGGCGGCCGGCGCGACTGCGACAGCATCGCCCTCACCGACGCGTCGGACGTCCCGATCAGGGCCGCTGTCTCCTGCGATCCGAACCCCGCGGCCGCTAGGAGCACGACAGCCTCAGACTTTGGTCGGTCCCTCACCGCTCCGAGCGCGAGCAGGTTCGCGATCTTCCGCAGCTCGTGCAGGACAGAATCCAGTGCCTCGTGGGCCGCCACAGTCGCTCCTCCCGATACCTTCATCGAACACCCGCCCGGCGCCCCGCGCCGGAGAACGCGCCGGACAAGCCCCAGCGGCCGGGATCCGCCCGCCGCGCGCTGATAGGACAATCCGTTCGGCACGCCGATAGTGCGCCCGCGGACGCGGCCCGCTAAGCCAACTACGGTGCTCAGCGTTCGGGCCGGGCCGGGCCGTGCCGAGGTGCGTCGCGGTTGACCCGAGAGTCACCGGAGCAGTTCAGCGGATCTTCCTAGATGGCGGCTTAAGCCTTGCCACGTACTCCTCGGCTGCCTTGCGAACCTGCGCTGCCAGGGTCGTCCTCTGCTCGAAGGCGGCTCGCCGCAGGGCTTCGTAGGTGGACTCATTGAGTGGGGCAGAAATTTGGAATCGGCGCAGGCCATCCTTAGTTATGTACATCGCAGTCTTGGCCATGTGGTACCCGCCCGTAACTTCAGCGAAGTTAACAACATATCACATCACAACCCTAGGCAACTGGGGTGGCCCACCCGTCGCGGCTCGGTCGCGATAAGCGCAGAGACCCATACTGCGGCCCGGATCCGTCCGATTGGTCTCTCCCTAGCGCCGCCGCCGATACCTTCAGGCTCTGGCGCTCGCTGCGGTCACTCGGCCCAGCCCCATGAGATCGCCCGACTTTCCCTTCAGGATGGGGAAGTAGTTCGCTGGACCGAAGGCCGCGATTCCTCCCGAGCTGGTTGCAACGCACAGGGGCGCGCCGACCCGCGCTCGGTCTAACACATTGTGTCAAGCGTCTCCGACATCGTTGTTACGACTGGTTGACAAGCCTGAGGCTCCCGCAAAAAGATGTGCCCCGCGCGCGCAGCCTGCGCCTGAGATGTCGGTTGACTTTCGTCTGCGGATTCTGCTCCCCATCGGCGGAGCTCACGACCTGGAGTGACTCATGGCGATAATGCGCGCTGATCGAACTACCAACAGCGGGTTTGGGCCTAGCAGCGTCGTGTATGGCGGCGGATCCAGCGATGCCGGTTCCTCGGCCGAAGCATCGGACGTCCAGGCGACGCCCAGTTCGCGATGTGTGATGACAGGGGTCGCCCTGGCGCTGGGCGGAGCTATTGTCGGCTGGCTCTTGTTCACCTCCGTCGACCCCGCTCCCTTCCGGCCCGCCAGTGACTACAGCGTGCTGGCCGGCCTCTTCGTCATGGCAGCGGCAGTTGAGCGTCTTCTAGAACCCTTCGCTGTCTACGTGGGTCCCAAGACGACCCAGACCAGATCCGCGCTCGAGAACGCCGTGGCCACGGCGGTGACCGCGCCAGAAGCCGAGAACCTCAAGGCGGCGGCGAACATGCAGGCGACGCTGAATCGGAAACGTTTCGAGCGCGGGTTCATCCTTTGGGGTGCTGCGACGCTTGTCGCGACTCTTTTATGTGCGGGATTCGGGCTTCTCATGCTTCGCGCTGTGAGCGCAGAGCCGGCGAAGGATCCGAACCGGTTCATGGATCTGCTCGTTACGGGGCTCGTCGTAGGCGCTGGAACTAAGCCGCTTCACGACCTAGTAACTCGCATGCAGAAGGCGAAAGAGGAGGCGACAGACCCGCCGGAGACAGCTAGCTAAACGTCCCCGTGCACATCCCATCAGTTGTTGGCGTGCGGATCCGCAGGGCAGAACGATTGGGTTCGGTCCGGCGACGCCGCCGGTACGCACCGCGCGAAGGCGGAACTGGCCTGGCAATCATTGTGAGAGCGCCCTCGCGGTCCACGTCGTTTCCGTTTCGGTGCCATCCGCGGATGACTTTCGTCGGCGTTGCCTCACAGGTCGGCCGGGCCGTAGGCAGGCGCTGCGCCAGAGTCGCGGCATCGACGCCGACGTCGAATGTCTATCGGCTGCGCTTGGGATCGGAGCCCGACATCGCATTGGGCACAGGTCAATGCGATGGCCTACGAGAAGGTCCCAGACGTCTGGCGACATCCGACCAACGACGGTCGCTGCGCTCCACCGTTCCTGTACCTGCGACGAGGAGGTTTCGATGGCCGGAGCCATGTACCCCGAGGACCTGATCGTGGACCATTGGCAAGCAGCGGTGGGAAGACAAGGGCTGTCGAACGCCCCGTTCGACAGCGCCGCGGACTCGTGGCTCCGAGTTGTCGAACACGCCGGTAAAATGTCTAAGGCCCTTCGCAAGCGGACGGCGAGCGCACTCGACACTCCGGACTCCCGGCTGTTGCCAGACATCTTGGCGAGCGTATGGCGACCTGCGAAAAGACGGGCGTTTCGCTATCCGACGCGACGTGGGACAAGTACCCGGCGGTGTGCCCTTACTGCGTTACACAAGCCGATATTGCGGACGTACTGGCAAATGGGCCTCGGGTAGACCTCGGCCCGCGTCCCATCTATTGGCAGTGCAGATGTGAGAGGGATTATCCAGAGTACGACCGTGGGCGCATCGCGCCGTTTCGAGAGCGAATTGAGCTCAAGCCCAACCACGTCTCGGAGTGGCAAGCGATGTTCGCAGCCATCTATCCCCACAGGCGACCCCTCTTCACGAGCGACGAAGAGGCGAAGGTGTACGAAGTTAGCTACCACCTCCTCGAAGAGATCGGTGAGGTGTCGGTGGCGTTACTGGAGCGAAAGGTCGACAACTACCGGGACGAACTCGCCGATGTGTTCAGTTGGCTCATGAGCCTCGCGAACCTGGCAGGGCTGGACCTGGAGATTGCGTTCCATCGCTGGTGGCAAGAGTTCGTCGCCGGGCGCTAGTTCTCACTGACCGCCCGCGCGGGCGCTGCGCAGGTGTCGTCCAGCAGACAGACCCTTGCGCGCTAGCCACTGTGCGCGTTCCCGCGGAGGCACCGCCGCCGCCCGTCCCCGAAGCGCCGACGGCCGCCGACCACCGGGACGCGGCATCGTGCGCGGTTCCGGCGGCGAGCCCCCGGCGAAGATCGCCTGCGCGACCTCACGGCCGCACACACCGAAGTTGTCCGCCGCGCGTCGGCGAGTAGTACGGCTATGTACTTGGCGCGCGGGCGCACCTTGCACTCGCGCGCCAGGTCAGCAGTTGGTACCCCGTGGGCCTTTTGCGACGGCCTGCAGCTGCCACTGAGAGGTGTGCACTAGGTATGACGAGGTCTTGCCCACGTCTGCCCCACACGCGCTCGAAGTTGTGCGTCAGCGGGTGGCTTCCTGGGCCTACCAAATGTCGGCCATGGGCCACTTATCCCTGGGGATGACGGCATCCGGGTTGGCCTCCACGATTCGGACGAGTTCGGTGCCGAAGGCGTCGACGGTGTCACGTACGAAGTCCACAATCGCGTCGCGCTGTACGAAGTCGATTTCGAACGTGCCGGTCAAGTCTTTGGCCTTGAACTCGCGTTGGAAGCGGACGTGGGGCGCCTCCTGTACGTCCGGGGCCGTCTGCGTACCGTCAGCCACGAAGAGCTTGGAAGCGACGACCACGATGGGTATGAACAACAGGACGTACGACCAGTCGTGGGCGGCGTCGAAGCCGACGTTACGGTTGTGCCACGGCCTCTTGAAGGCCCGCAAGGCCTTCGCCATAGGCCAGGTGAGGGAGTCGAACACCCCCGTGTTCGAGGCGTTCCACCGGGTCCCTCTCCGTTCCAAGCGACTCACGTGAACGGCTTTGACCGGATCGGAGGTCCCCCAGTACAGGTCCCGAAGGCCGAGGGTGTCGAAGGTGCGCTTGCGCGTCACGTAGGTCGACCCGTCCCTGTCGAAGCGCTCCTCAACGGAGTGATACGTAATCAAGACCTCTTCGGGCCTGTCCGGGGAGCGGGTCGGACGTGTCAGAAATGCGAGCGGCGCTGCGGTGTTCTTGCATTCGACAAGCAAGCGCAACGCCACGACCAGGCGCCGCTCTTCATCCTCGTGCAGCAGTTTGTAAGCCAACACGTCGAGCTCGCGGGACTTCCCCTCGTCGGCGTCGGTGTAGGCGCGGCCGGTGGACGCGACGTACCCGAGGCCTTCCAACTGTGTTGCCACCTGCTGCTCAAGCAGGTGCCCGGCACGGTCCAGCGCGTAGTAGACGTCCTCCGGGGTCGGGTACAGGCTGCCGACTGCCGGTGTTGGCTTCCCTGATATGCGATTAACCCTTCCACCCCTTTGCTCGCAGCTCGTGCGTGGGACGGCGTCTCAGCAATCGGCAGTGGGACGCTCTCGACCCTGCTCCGACCGCCGCCTGACGCGGAGCAATCGACGACGCCAGCCAGGCGATCAAGCGCGACCTTAGTCGTGCCGTCGTTTCGATGTGGCCAGGGTGGGCCGACGAGTTACCCAGGACGGCGAGTGTCCCCTGACGACGTCGGCGCCGCGATGCTGGGACTGCCGCCTTGATCCAATATCCGGATTCGTCCCTGACAATCTTGCGCTCTCGTTGGTTCGACGCGCCAGCCGTGTTGGCCGTCAGTTGCTTCTCGCCACGAGATTTGGTTCGACAGCTGCGGACGCAACGTTCTACGAATTCAGCGGCGACGCCTAGACGTTACAATCCGTCGCTACGGGACCTCCATATCTAACCCACAGCAGTTGCAGTGCCGCGTGCACCAGCGGACCAGCGAGACCGACAGTCGCCCGCGCGATGCCCGGGGTTACGGCCTGCGGACCGCCGACAACCTCGCCGTCCTGCAGGTCGACGTAGAGCCCTGTCATCCGAGTGAAGAAGTCGTACTCCGCGGCATACTGATGTCCCTCGGAGAACCACTCGTTCATGTCTATCGTTCGACTCTCGCGCAGCATGCCGACCAGAGCGTGCATCTCTCTCGCCGCCCCGAGCTTTTCTTCGTGACGCCACCCGCGCGGGGGGAGTGGCTGATCAGGCGCGAACTGGAAAAGCTGATCGGCGAGCCAAGCCTTGCCAGCCTCCTCCATTGCGAGCGTTGCGAGCGCGTGCGCTCGTGCCCACCGTTCGCGGGACAACAGCACTTCCGCGTCCGCCACCAGGGCGTGCGCGTTCTGAAGCACCGCCAGCATGAACGCCGACTGTGTCTCCACCTCGTAATAGCCCACCGCACGAGCCTAGGGAGCAGCCGATAACTGGGGCGACGCCTACCGCGACTTCGTGGACCTCTTCGACGCCGTCCGACCGCGCACGAATGTCCAAAAGGCGCTCACTCCCCGCCAGGGGAGTGTCTCCACTACGTAAGCGACCTCGCGGCCATCCCGCGTTCGGGGTCGCGCTCTGGCTACGCGGCTGTGACCATTGACGGTGACAGCAGAATGACAACAGGCTCAGCTTCCGGGTAATCGCCCAACTCCAATTGGACCCGCACGTGCACTGGCGGCTTTCCCCATATCTCAACGATACGGCCAGGAACTTCCCGCGCGATCATCGGTCTCGCCAGCATTGTCGCGGGCATGAGAGGCAGCCGCGTCGCGCACCGGCACGAGCGGGAGCTCGCTTTCGACCAGCGCCTCTGGGAGCGACGGGTCGAAACCTACGCGGAGCTCGTGGCCTGGGTCGGGACGGTCCGCGAAGAGTTGCGCCAGTTTCGCGAGAGCGTCAGGAACGGCGAGGACGAACCGGTCGCCGACGTTTTGTCAGAGCGGACGGACTCACTAGGCGGATATCTGACACTGTTCGGCACCCCCGAACTTGATGCCCGGCTATCCGTGCTCGACGACACCGTCGACCAGTGGGAAACGAGCCTGGCGAGCATGGCCAAGCCCGGCAGACGCCGCCACGCGCGCAACCAGGAAGTTGCGTGGATGCGCAACCTTGACCGCGATACCACCGAGATGCTGTTGCAAGCGCGCCGAGATTTGGTCGGGTATTCGACGGAGCCCGGACCATGGGGAGTCCGGGCTAGGAGATTGTTCCGGTACCTCTCGAAGCGGGGGCGACGGCTGTGGCAGCTCGCCAAGGAGGCGCCGAGGCCGCCAAAAGAGGTTCGCGCTGCCGCCAGCGCGGCGAGGCATCCCTCGAGGTACAGGGGCTAGCGGTAGGTCCGCAGCAAGCCGCCACTTATCGACGATTCGCCGTCTACGCTGGCCGAATGCCCATCTGGCCCCTTCTCGAGACGGCGATCCGGGAGGCCGCTGGATCCTGGCCGCTTCGAGTCAAGGAAAGCTACGGCGGCCGCGTTCCACGTACGGTCTCGATGCGGTGCCCGGGGTGCCGCCACGAGGCGGTTCTGTCGCCACTCGACGGCGCGACCGCGGACGCCTCCTTTTTGGCGACCAACGATCGCCGCGCGGATGTGGGATTGCGGGTCTGCCCTCGCTGCAGGACTGCGGTTGCCGTGTTCACCAACGACCGCGGCGAGGTCATCCAGTCACTCCCGAGAGAGACGCTCGACTTCGATGCGTCCGATCTCCCGCGGCGAGTAGTGGGAGCTCTGGAGGAAGCGGTGATCTGTCACGCGGCGGGTTGCTACACAGCCGCCGGCATGATGGTCCGAAAGACCTTGGAAGTCGTCTGCGACGAGCAAGGCGCGGCCGGACCGAGCCTCAAGGCGCGCATCGAGTCCCTGCGCGACAAGGTCATGATCCCGCGGGTGCTGATCGATGGCCTAGACGAGATCCGGCTCCTTGGCAACGATGCTGCCCACGCCGCAGTCCGCGACTTCCCCGACGTGAGCCGCGAGGACGTCGAGATCTCAATCGCGATCACGAAAGAGCTCCTGAAGTCGCTCTACCAGTACGAGGGCCTGGTCTCGAAGTTGCAGGCGCGGCGGGCAGGTGCTGGCGGAGATGGCGGCGACATGGCAACCCCGGCACCGCCGCCGGCTCCTAGTAGCAATCCACGTAGATGAGTCTCGCTAGCGCGCGCGGTCGCGGTCACGCACCCACCACGTCACCAGGCCCAGCCCGACGTAGGCGCACCCAACGGTTAGCCACCAGCTGATCCACTCGACGTTCTCGGCATGCCGCAGTCGGCTGGTGATGAAGGCGACCGCCGCGGTGACCACCACAAAAGCGAGGGCCACTGCGACGACCGTCCACCGGCGCATCAGTCGGCTTGTCTCTTGGCCGCCCCGCGGCCCTGGTGGTCGCTGAGCGGCTCGTGACACTCGTGGAGGACGGCGCCGGTGCATTGCTCGACGACTAGTCCTCGTAGCGGTCGTGTCGCTTGTCGATGGTGCGCGACAGGGAGGCCCAGACGCCTGTTGTCCGATGCCAGCTCGGTAGGTTGTCCCACCACCGGACGAACCACCTGCGGCGGCCGCGGTGCTCTGGCCGGCCCTCGCCGTACGTGCTGACCCGGAAGCCGGTCGTGACGAGGGCCAGGGACGTGCCGGTGCGTGTCGTTGAGCCGCACCCCGGGCAGGGGGCTCGGTCCAACGCGACGGCGGCTGGGTCGTCGGCGAAGTCGTGGCCGCACTCACCACACCGAAAGTGATCGAGGAACCCGTCCACCACGCGCGAACCGTACGCTCGCAGAACAGCGTCGCGAGTGACCATTGGGGGGGAGAGAACGTGTCGTGCTGGCGTGGGATCGCGTGGGGCACCTTCCCCGACTACATCGCGGCGATCGGAACCGCCGGCGCGCTGGGCGTTGGCGCCGCGGCGCTCCGGGGTGAGCTGAAGGCGCGGCGTACCGCGTTGGCGGAGCGCATCGTCTTCTGGCCTGGTGATCCCCGGGTCGACGACCCGAAGGCTCCATACAACCGCCGTTTCCGGGCGCTCCGAGTCGAGAACCGGAGCGCGTTGCCGGCGTACGACGTACGCGTCTCGTTCCGCAGTGGTCGGACTGACACCACCATCCAGACGTTCGAGGTCATCGGACCTGACGCCGGCGAATGGGTTCAGTTGCCCGTTGACCTACAGCTCGTGCCCGGGGGCACTCCGGCGTCGTACTGGCTTCGGTACCGCGATGGCACCGGACAGACCTGGGAACGCAGCGGGATGAGCACCCCCGCCAAGGTGGGCTGAATCTGCCGGCTGGCATTCCGGCGGAATAGGGAAGACGGCCCGCGACGCCCAGGGGGGTGATGGGCGGCTCGGGGCGGGCACGACGCGCGCAGACCTCTACGCTTCCGGGCGGTCCTCCGGTCTCGCCTGTCCGCGCTTGTAGTCGTTGACGAGCTCAAGGGCCTCTGCGTAAGTGCGCATGCTCTTGAGACGTCGGGGAAGGTAGCCGGTGAACCCGGCCACCTTGCCGAGGCGGAAGTGCAGCCCGCGAACGAGCGCGACCTTGCTCCATCTACTTGTCGGAGAAGGCACGACGGGAAAACTCATGTGACCAAAGACCTGCTCGTACGCGGAATAGAGTGCCACCACGTACGTCAGCGCGACGACGACAATGGTCAGCGCTAGAGGCTGCACGAACGACAAGCCGATCTGGACAGTGTTCAGGTCCGGCAGACGTGACGCCAAGTACACGGTCACCGAAGCCAAGAGCACCCAGCCGATGAACGAGAGGCAGCCGTTCAGGACTCGCCTCGTCACGGCATACTCGTCTCTGGTTCCCGCGACGACCTCCATACCGACGAGCAGCGCCACGAACGGCTGCAACAACAGCTCCACCCACAACGGGAAGACATAGAGGTTCACGTAGAACTCGACCAGGACCGTCGCCCCGAAGACGCGGCGGAGCAACTGCCCGAACGAGCGCTGGTTCCTCGAGAGCGTGTCGAACTTGCTTAAGATCGACAGGCCCGCGACAAGCGCCCAGACAACCGCGTCCTTGGTCGATCCGCTGTAGCGCAGCCCTAGAGTTCGCAGCCCCCATATGACGGCAGCGATGACCGCAACGTACGAAAGCCAGAGGATCGAGAGTCGCGAGGCGAACGCGGCGCGAAAGACACCCACGGCGCTCGCGCGCGTCTGACGCATCGAGAGGACCCAGGCCAGGAGGACCGCGAACCAGACCAGGGTCGCGAGCTCGCGGTTGTTCGGCATCTCAGGGTCTCAAAGTCGCCCGCGCTGCCGTGCTCCCGTTCAGCACACTCAAGGCTTCACAGTGCGAAGATCCCGGGCGGGGAACTATGCAACACGCACGCAGCTCGGCGAGCCAACATTGTACGTCCGTCGCGACGTGGCCCGGTCTGCGTCGTCGCTGACACCGGTGCGTGCCGCTGTGCCGTAGACCGAAGACGCCCCGGACGCCCACGGCTGGTGGAGGCGCACACTTCGCGGAGATTGACCCAAGCCGAAAGGAACAAAGGCCGTGACCACTGCCCAGGTGTTCTACGAGGAGGTCAAGACACTTCTCGGCGCGCTGATGTCGACTTATGACCCGCCTGCGCACGTCTGCTACCGCGTCGGCGCGCTTCTCGCGGTCGACGAGCCACTCGAGTACACCGACGTCTGCGTGTCAAAGGCCGACGACGGCACTGTCGGCGATGTCGTCGTGTTCACATCGGACCGCGTGATCCGGGCCCGCTTCACGGACCCATTCGAGGAGGACTTCGCGAGCGGCGACTCGTGCTCTGCCGACGTCTCGACTTGGGCCCGGCACGACCTAGAGCGCATCACTATCGCGGGCCCGGAGGGAAGCAACGTCGACCAGACGTGGTCGGCAGACCAGGGGGAGCTTTGGCCGCTCAGGGCGTTTCTCACCCTCCACTACAGTCAGCCACCCGGCGAGTTGGTGCTTCCGTTCCACAAGACGGCACCGACTGTCATCCGTCAACGCTTCCGCGCGTTCGTGCCGTCGCTGCTCGAAGATCTGAACCGGCTCACGTAGGCCAGTTCTGTCACCCCGACCTATGGTGCCGCGCGAACCCGCCGCGACCTGAGATAAGCCCGACGCGTACGATCCGCGGGCGTAGTAGCGCCGCCTCTAGCTGACCCCGGGAGGTTCACGTGGCCACCGTCGATGACGTCTACGGCGCGATCGAGCAGTTGCTCGGCATGACCGCGTCGAAGACGAGGCTGAGCTAGTGGCGAAACAGGTGATTCAGATCTACCGGATCTGGGTGTCGCGCGCGTACTCCAAGTCGGGAGAAACCTTCAACGTCGGGAACATCGACGGTAGTGGCGTCGACCTCCTCGAACTCGCAGAGGAGGCGCTTGACAAGAACCCTGCGCGACGGGTTGGCGACAATTACACCCGGTTCGGCTCGAGCACGCTCAAGGGCAGAACTCTCCGGATCGTCGCATCGGCCGGCCGGGGCGGCGCCAAGGGCGACATCGTTCACATGCCTACGGGAAAGAGGCGCGGAGGCATCAACGAGGATGAGGCGGCATTGGCCGACGTTCGGGCGCTGTTGGCTGTGCCCACCGCCGGCACGTCGGCCTTTCTGGTCTGCGAGCGCTATGCGGGACGCAGTGCCCGCAAGGTACTAATCCGCATCCTCGGAGACGCCTTTCGCGACACCTTCGGGGAGGACAAGCTCAACCTGAAGCATGAAGCCGTGGTTGAGGCGGAGGTTTGGGACGACATCGCAGAGCAGGGAGAGTTCGAGACGCTGGCGGCAGTTCGATACGTAACGCGAAAAGACAAGGCTGATGCCCCCCGGAAGGTCGCGGTGATTCGCGCTCAGCGCAAGGGGTACCGCGGCCGGCCACTGTCGAAAACGCTGCTGCGCCAGGCGCTCAGACGCGAGAAGCCACCGGGTGAGCTCATCGGCCTAGATGACCCGATGACGGACGCGGAGGTGCAAGTAACAGTGCGCACAGCCCTCGGGCAGCGCACCTTTGCCGTGAGTCGGCAGGCGCATCCTCGGGTTAGCGAGATGCTCGCGGCCGACGACGCCGCACGCCCGAAGGACGGCGCCGTCTTCAAGAAATCGTCAGACCTGATCGCTAGGGTCGCCGCACGTCATCAGGTGGAATTCCCCCCAGACTGGCGAGGATAGAAGAGGCTGTCCCATGAGCTCGAAGTGGTCGGTAGTCGACGTCGTCCGCGATCACTACGAGACGTTCGTGGATGCCGAATCCGGTCAGTGGCTTCTTCGCGATTACGTGGGCATGGTGGCTGTGCCTATCGGCCTGGGAGGGCTGGTCGCGTGGCGCGACCCGTCCCTCGCGGGCGCGGGTGCGATGTTGTCCGGCGTCGGCATTTTCACCGCGGGACTGTTCGGCCTGCTACTCCAGGTGTTCAGCCTCGCCACGCGCGTAGTGGATGACCCTCGCCTGGCCGGACAGACACGGCTTAGCAGACTCGTCGATGAGCTAGAGACCAACGTCTCCTATGCGGTGGTCGTCGGACTTATGACGACTGCAGCGCTGATGGTCGCGAATTCATGGCATCAGCTGCCGTCCGCGCAGGCGAGGTGGGGAAATGGCTTTCTCGTCGCGCTGATCGTTCACCTTGTGCTCACAGTGTTCATGGCGATCAAGAGGACGAGGGCTGTCTACCGAAAGATGCGCGGGCTCTAGGGAAGCGGCGTCGACCGCCCGGGCCAACGGCGCAGAAGTGTCAGCCCCCCGACCTAACGTCGCGGCGTGACCAGAGCACAGCCGCTCACCGATGAAGAGAAGGCGATGCTGGCCTTCGAGAAGCTCCACTGGAGATACCGGGGGAGCCGGGAGAGCGCGATCCGGGACCTATTCGGCACGTCCGAGACGGGCTACACGCAGAAGCTCCTAGCGCTCTTCGATCGCCGCGAGGCGCTCGAGCACCAGCCCGGGGTCGTCAACCGCGTCCGGCGGCGCACACAGGAGGCTCGACGGCGACGAGCGCGCGTGGCGGCGGCACGGTGAGCAAGAAGAAGCCGTGCCCGACGCCGACGAAGCACTGCCACCCGACCGAGGACGCGGCCTACGCGCACCTGAAGTCGCACCGCGCGACCCTCGGTGGAGGCCGCGACCTCGACGTCTACCGATGCGTATGCGCGTGCTGGCACATCGGCAAGAGCCAGGCCAAGCTCGGCGAGCGGATCCGGCAATCGATTCGTCCGGTGGGGCGCCACCGACGCCGCCACACGCGCAAGGTGAAGAAGAAGTCCTAGACCTTCCAGACGAGCTCGACTTTTGCTCGGGTCGAAGCGGTTGCGCCCGCGTAGGCCGGCTGGAGCTCGCCACGGTCAGCGAAGCTTTCGCCCGTTCGAGCGGCGAGGCATTGGTCTGGAATCCGCGTGCGAGGGCCGCGAGGAAGCTGGCGCTCTGAAGTTCTCACGGAGACCTTCGGCGTTTCGCAGACATTCCCGCCGGAGTGCTGTCACAGTCGGTCAACCACTGACCCTGGGGGGGGCATGCGGCCACGGAATGTCAGGTTCGCTCTCGGATTCGTCGTCACAGCGTGTTTGACGCTCGGGGTGAGCCCGGCGCTGCCGCCGCTGTCAGGGGAGGCCCTGGCTCAGACGCCATCGCCCGAAGCCCAGGGCCCAGCCGCACCGCGATCGGGTGAGGTCGCCGCCCGTCGCACCGCAACCTCGCGGACTATGGACAACGGCGACGGCACGTTCACGGCGTCGTTCTTTACGGGTCCGGTCAACTACCGGGACTCCTCGGGCAATTGGCAGCCGATCGACACGAGACTCGGTGACTCCGACGCGCCCGGCTACGCCTGGCGAAGTGGTCCGAATGCGTTCACAGCGCACTTCAAGGAGCAACTTGATTCGCAGTACCTGCGTTTCGACGTCGGCGGCCGATCGTACGAGCTCACGTTCGACGGTGCGGCGCGCCGAGCGGCGCAAGCGGGCGAACGACGCGTGGACTACGCCGCGGCCATGCCTGGCGTGGACCTGCGCTACGAGGTGACACCGAGCGGCGTTAAGGAAACCCTAGTTCTGGCGGACGCGTCGGTGCCAACCCGCTACCGGTTCTATCTCGACCCGCCTGCGCGCTCCTCGCTCCGACCCCGCGCGAATCCCGATGGCAGCTGGACGGTGACCGATGACGCCGTTGGGTCTCGGTTCACTTTCGAGGCGCCCAGCGCGGTCGACTCCGCCGGCGGGTTTGGCGACGGCGCGCGGCACGCGTCGATGACGCTTCGGGCGGTCGGCGACCGCCTCGCGGTCGATCTCATGATCGATGCCACGTGGCTGCATGACCCGGCGCGCAATTTCCCGGTGCTGCTCGATCCGACAATCACCCTGCAGCCCCCAGTGGAGGACGCAAGCTTCGACGCAGCGTGCTCGACGTGTGTGGGCCAGACGTCTGATCGCCTTCGCATTGGGATGGGGCTGAACGAGAAATCCATTTGGCGGTCCGCGCTCCAGTTCGACGTCGCGGCGCTCCCAGCAGGTGCCGTTATCAGTGATGCACAGCTAAAGCTCTACCACGATGGCACCTGCCTGGAGATGCAGGAATGCCCCAACGCCCACTCGGTCGCCGCACACCGAGTCACCGAGTCTTGGACACCGGGCACGACCTCCGCAAACCTGCGCTACCACGACGTGGCGGTCTCGACCTTCAATCTCGCGGCAAGCGCCCCTCCGCAGTGGATGAACTGGTCCGTCGCCACAACCGTCCGCAGCTGGGTGGCTGGCACCACGCCGAACTACGGCTTGCTGCTCAAGGGAAGCAGTGAGACGGAGGTTCGCGGGGGACCTTCGCCGCCGGGCCGGCGGTTTGCTGATTCAAGCCTGGCGCCGAAAATCGAGGTGAGCTACTCGGTCAAGGCGGTCGACCTGCTGCCGCCGGACACTCTGCGGTCGAACGGCGCCGAGCTGGGGTGGTCGCGGTTCGATACGGCCAGCGGCCCGTTCACTGGTTACGAGGTGCACCGCTCTAGCGATCCCGCGTTCACGCCGTCGGTGCGCACGCTCGTCACCACCCTCAACGAACTCGGGGTCACGAGCTACCGCGACACGACCGCGGCGCCGAGCCGGACCTTCACCTACAAGGTCGTGGTCAACGAGTCGGTGTCGAACGCGCGGACCGTCACGCTACCGGAAGACGGCAACGCGACTAAGACCCTGCAGCCCATCCCGAGCGCCCTCGCCGACACCGTCCTTTATCGCAAGGACACCTACCCGGAATGCTTCAACACCGGCTCATCATCCTCTTTGGAACTCAGGCAGTCCGACTACGCAACGGGGCGTGGTCTGCTCCGGTTTGATCTCAGCGACGTCCCCGCCACCGCGACCGTTACGTCGGCGACGCTCGCACTCCGGCAATCCAGCGACTGGGTCGAGTCCTCGACCGTGCAGGTGCGTCGTGTCGCGAGCGAGTGGCGCGAAGGTACCGGGCTCGGCGAATGCACCGGTGACGGTGCTTCATGGCGCGACGCGCGTCCGGGCGTTCCGTGGGCCGTCCCCGGCGGCGACTTCGACGGTTCCGTCATCGCGAGCCGGTCGGTGGCCTACCGTGAGGCTCCAACGTGGCATGACTTCAGCGTCGCCAGTGCCGTGCAGGAGTGGGTGTCCGGAAGTCAGCCGAACCACGGCTTCATCCTCTCGATTGTCCGTCCAGAGGCGGCTGGTGAGGTATCGCTCGAGTACCGCAGCTCGGACTACACCACGACGCCGACCGAGCGGCCGAAGCTCACCGTGACCTACACCGATGGCAGCCGCGCGCAGTCGCCGACCGTCGCGATCTCCGCGCCCAGCGGCGGCACGGTGACCGGGACCTCGGTCGCGGTGAGCGCCGCCGCAACCGACGACGGTCGGGTTGACCAGGTGGACTTCCTCGTCGACGGCGTGGTCGTGGCGAGCGACAGCACCACGCCGTTCAGCGCGAACTGGAACTCGACGGGTGTTGGCAGCGGTGCGCACACCCTTACCGCGCGCGCGGTCGACAACGCGGGCAACTCAGCGACATCCGCGGGCGTCGTGGTCTCGGTGGACAACTCGGCACCGCCGACGACCGCGGTCACCGCGCCGCTAGGCGGCGCGACCGTATCGGGCAGCGCGGTCGCGGTTAGCGCGGACGCCGGTGACGACGGCGGTGTGAGCAAGGTCGAGTTCTTCTTCGACGACCAGCGCTTCGCCGAGGACACCTCCGCGCCTTACGCGGCGACGTGGAACACGCTCTCCGCCGAGCTGCCCGCCTACGACGGCTCCCGCGTGTTGACCACCAAGGCCTACAGCACCACCGGGCAAGTCACGACGTCCGCGCCGGTGAACGTCACGGTGGCGAACACCGCCGGTACGAAGTATCGCGCGTCGTTCACGACATCCGCCGTGCCCGCGGCCATGACCTACGACCCGGCGCTGCAGACACAGCAGACGCATCCGGTCGACGTCACCGTGAAGAACGAAAGCGCGCTCGCCTGGGACAAGCGCTACGTATCGCTCGTCTCCCAATGGAAGTCGGCGACCGGCACCTCCACGATCAGCACGACCTCTTACCCGCTGGCCGCAAACCTCGCGCCCGGCGCCAGCGTCACCATCCGCGCGGCGGTCCCACCCCCGACGATCACCGAGAACGTCAACCAGGTCCAGCACCGGCTGGTCTTCGACATGCGGGACACTCAGCCCCGCCCGGAGAAGTTCTTCGCGAGCGCGGGGAACTCACCCACCGTCAACCCGGTAATCGTCGTTAAGGCGCTGAAGGCCGCACTCGGCCTGGAGCGCTATTACACGTACCGCGGCGAGGAGCTCGGCGCCGGGGTGCAGCAACTCGTCAACGTGGCGAACGGGAACGCGCTGCTGCGCTGGACGCCCCTTTCCTCGGCCGGGCGTGGGCTCTCGACCGTCCTAGACCTGACCTACAACAGCCTCGAGGACCACTCGGAGTCACCGGTCGGACACAACTTCTCCCTGGGTGTGTCCTCGCTCACGCGTTTCGGCAACCCGCTCGACGTGCACCCCAACGCCGGCGACACGATCGCCGGCCGCAGCAACAAGTGGATCCGGTTCACCGACGGCGACGGCACGACACACCGCTTCAACGGCACGACGCACGCCGACGGCAGCACCTACTGGACCGAGCCACCCGGCGTGCACCTCTACCTGCGCGAGTACTCGACGACGGACACCACCCGAAAGTGGGCACTGACCCGACCCGACCGGGTGACCTTCTTCTACGACGTCGATGGCTTCCCGACCGCTGTGGAAGATCGCAACGGCAACCGGATCACGTTCACTCTCGAGCAGACGCCAGCCGCCGACGACCCGGGGGGGCCGAAGAAGCGGGTCACTTCGGTGACCGACGCCGGCGGACGCGCGTACGCGCTCGACTACTTCACCAAGGACGAGGTCAAGAAGGCGCCGATGCGCGGCAAGGTGCAGCGCGTCACTGACCACTCGGGCAGCGCGCTGGACTTCGACTACTACGAGGATGGCAACCTGCTGCGCATCACCCAGCGCGGCGGCACCAAGGCCGACGGCTCGCCGCTGGACGACCGCGCCGTCGTGTTCACCTACACGAACTCCGCGGGCGACGCGGCCGCGATTACCGACCCGGCCGCCCGCGCCAACCCCGACCCGCGCACGGCGAACCAGTCGAGCCGCCTCTACAGCGTCCGGGACCCCAAGGGCAAAGAGACGACCTTCACCTACTACGGCCCAACGAGCGGCACGCTGCGGTGGCGGCTCAACTCGGTGACGGACCGAGCTGGCGCCTCCACCACCTACACATATGACCTGACGAACCGCATCACCACCGCGACCGCGCCGCTCTCCCGCGTGACCAAGTACGCATACGACGTCGACGGCAAGGTGACCAAGGTCACGAACCCGAAGAACGAGGACACCACGGTCACCTGGAGCACCGACTTCCATCCGACCAAAGTGACCGAGCCGACCGGCAAGTACCGGGAGTTCGTCTATAACGCCAACGGCTACCCGACCAGCGTTTGGAACGAGCTGCGCGAGCAGACCACGCTCACCTACGACTCGATCCTGGTCGACGCGAACGACGTCTCCGGGAAGTGGGCCGCCGGGCGGACCATCCCGCACATCAGCCAGCTCCGCACGAAGACCGACCCGAAAGGCGCTGCGACCGCAACGCCGGCGGACGACTTCCAGTGGTCCTTCGGCTACGACCCCCGCGGCAACCTCACATCGGTCACCGACCCCGAGAACTTTGCCACCACGAACGTCGTGAATGCGGACGGCACCGTTGCGTCAACAACCGACGCGAACACGCACACCACCACATTCCCGGCTTATGACCCGAGCGGGCAGCCGACGCGCATCACCGACGCGCTCGGCCGCGTTACTCAGCTTGGCTACGACCCGGACGGCTTGGTCCTTTGGGTACAGGACGCGGCACACGCGACAAACAGCGGCGGTGACCCCCGCAGCTATCGGCGGTACTTCGACTACGACGCGTTCCACCGGCTGGGGCGGCAGAGCATGCCGAAGTCCACATCGCTGGCTCCTGGGCAGCTCGTGTGGAGTGCGGCCGACTACGACGCCAACGACAACGTCATCACCGAGATCGCGCCGCACTTCGGGGCGCAGTACCCCGGCACCGGCGCCAGGACGACCGCGGTTTACGACGCGATGGACCGGCGCACCGCGAGCACCGGCCCGGAGAACAACGAGACCACGACGTGGGGATACGACGCTGCGGGTCGAACCATCCGAGTGACCACGCCCAAGGGCGAGGCGACCGCGGTGGACAAGGACTTCGCGACCTACCTGACCTACGACACGCTCGACCGCGTCACCCAGCAGGCGCGTTACGACGTGGACGGTGCGGGCGCGATCACCCGCACCTACACCACGCATGCCTGCTATGACCTTGCGGGAGACCTGCGGTCAGTGACCGCGCCGAACGCGAATCTCGCCAGCGTTGACTGCGCCTCCACTACGACGCCGTTCACGACCCGCCTCGACTACGACGCAGCGCACCGGCGCACGGCTGTGACCAACCCGCTCGGCCAGAAGGCCGCGGTCGAATACGACGCGAACGGCAACGTGACGGCCTCGGTGGACGCGAAGAGTGCGCGCACGACCTACACCTACAACGAGCGCAACGAGCGGACCCGGGTGGTCGAGCCGCTCACTACCGGCCTCACGCCCCGCAACCTGACCACCCGCATCGACTACGACGGCGTCGGCAACCAGACCCGGATCGTCTCGCCGCGCGCCTGGGACGCCTCGGTGGACAAGGTGACATTCACCCAGTACGTCACCTCGCTGGTCTACGACGCCGCCGACCAGCTGGTCCGCGTCGACCTGCCGACCAGTGCCGCTGACCCCGCGGCGCAATACCTGCACCGCGGCTATGACGCGCTGGGCCGCCCGACCATGCTCTCCCTGGCGGTGGCGACGACCGACCCCGCGGCCATCCCCGCGCACCTGAAGACCACCACGAGCTACTTCGACCCGGGCTGGGTGGCCACCGAAAAGAACCCGGCGCTGCCGAAGGTGCACTTCGACTACACCGCTGAGGGACGGCAGTCCACCCGCACTCCGGAGAGCGCGGCGGGTTCTCTGGACACCGCACAGACCATGCGCTGGACCTACTTTGCCGACGGCATGCTGGCCAGCCGCACCGACCGGGCCGGGCACAAGGCGAGCTATGGCTACGACGCGAACAACCTGCTCGTCACCGCGGACGCCGGCACCGGGCTGACCAGGGCCGGCGACGAGCCCTACGACATCGACGTCCGCTACGACGGCCAGGACCGCATCGCCAAGGCCAAGCGGAAGAAGCACTCGGAGACGACTTTCGTTGCGACGACGATGGGCTACGACCGCAACGGCAACCTGACCGCGCGCGAGGACAACCGAACCGAGGACGCCAGCGGCGGCGTGACCAAGGCCGGGCGCAGCCACACCTTCGGCTACGACGCGGCCGACCGGCTCAGCACCCACACCGACCTCGGGCCGACCACCGCCGCCGGCGACGACCAGCGCATCACGCCGACCTACGACGCCAACGGCCGGGAGACCGCCCGCAAGATCGAGCGGAACAGCACCGCCTGGGCAACCAAGCAGACCACCGACCGCACCTACACCGCCAACGGGCTGCTCGCGACGCTCACCACCCGCAACGGCGCCGCGGTGCCGGCCACCCTCGCCAGCCACACGTTGTCCTACGAGGACCCGGCCGGGGTCTACGCCAACGGCCAGCGCACCGCGGACACCTTCACCCTGGCCGGCCCGGACGCCACCGCGCCGTGCCGGCTCACCGCCTGCACCGCCCGGTTCACCTACGACCCGCGCGAGCGGCTGGTGCGCCACGACGACGGGCACGGCACGGTCACCGACTACGCGCTGGACACCGCCGGCAACATCACCACCGAGACGGCCACCGGCCAACCGACCAAGACCTACACCTACGCCGGCGAGCAGCTGCGCACGCTCACGACCGGCGGGTCCACCGCGAATTACTTCTACGACACCGATGGCAACCTGGACTGCGTCACCACCGCCACCGGAACCCAGTCCGACTGCGCCCGGGCCACTGGGGGGACCGTCTCGCCGAGGCTGGTCGCCGACTACAGCTACGACTACCTCAACCGCCTCGCCGCGTTTGCCGCCTGGACCACCGACGGCACCACGACCACGTTCGCAAAGTCCGCGGACTACGGCTACGACGCGCTGGACCGCCAGGTCAGCCAGACCGAGATCCACGGCAGCTCACCGGCGCGCACCACCACGTTCGACTACCTCGCGCTCACCGGGCAGCTCGGCACCGAGCAGCACAAGGTCGCGGGCGCGACGACACGCACCAAGTCCTACGGGTACGACGCGTCCGGCGGGCGCGTCTCGCTCACCGACGCGCCTGCCACCGGGCCGGCGGCCGACGTTACCTACGGCTACGACCCGCACGGGAGCGTCTCGCTGCTGGTCAAGGCCGACGGCACCGCGGCCGCCGCCTACGGCTACACCCCCTACGGCACCGCGGACGCCGCGCTCACCAAGGGCGACATCAGCGAGACCGACCCCGTCAACCCGTTCCGCTACACCGCGCGCCGTCTCGACACCGGCTCCGGCACGCTGGACATGGGCGCCCGGCGCTTCGGCCCGGACGCTCGCCGGTTTGTCCAGTACGACGTGCTGCACGACGCGCTGGCCAACCTGGGGCTCGCCGCGGACCCACTCACCGGCAACCGCTACGGGCTGGCCGGCGGTAACCCGGTCGGGTTCGTCGAGTGGGGCGGCCATATGGCGATCAGCATGGCCGACCACGACGGCAGCTTCTACGCCGACCACGGGGACGGCCCGACACCGAACCCGAGCCCGCAGGCCGCGCCGGCTCCGCCGGCGCCCGGAGCGTCAACGAACACGCATGCCGAGGCGCAATTCGCCGATGGGTTCCTGAAGCAGGTGTGGGGTGGCCTGAGCGGCCTCGGCACGCTCGCGGTCGCTTTGGGCAACACGCACAACTCACGGCTCAGCGAGGCTGACCAAGACGAAGCGCGCGCCGTGGTGGGCGGCGTCGGTCAGGTCTTCCGCGACCCGAGCCTGCTGTATGCCGACATCGAGGACGACTTTCGGGCCGGGCGTACAGAGTCTGGTCTTGGTCGCATCGTCGCTGACGTCGGGATGCTCTTGTTCCCCCTCGGGAAGGTCGGCAAGCTTTCAAAGGCAAGTCGCGCCGCAGGAGCCGGAGCGAGGATCGGCGACGACATCGTGCGGTCCGCGGACAACGCCTTCAGTCATGGGTATAGCTATCACCCGAGGATCCGGGCCCGGGGTGTCCAGGACCCCGTCGGCCACAACTTCCCGTACTCATATGACGACGTCATCCTCAGGTCCGCGCCGGTTGGCCAGGCCGACGGCTCTTTGCTCTACAGAGTCCCGGGATCGATCAATGGGAAGGACGGATTCTTTGAGCTCGCCGTGAACCCCGACACAGGGACGATCTTCCATCGAACCTTCATTGGTGGCTGATGCGGTACCTGACGCTCGCCGCCGACTACACGCAGTCGGCACTGCGTGACGATCTCTTGGGGACCGTGGTGCCCGAAGAGGTGGGCCTCTCGGAGGCCCTCGGCGACAGCATCCGCGACTGGAGCGCTCGATACCGGGCGATCATCCCGCTTGACGAAGGCGAGCGAGCCCAGAGCCCGGCGGCGGAACTAATAAGGTCGCTGGACGAGGAAGGTCTCTCACTCGCCACCCAGATTGCTGCCGCGCATCCCGCGTTCAAGGTGCGTTATTACAGCGAAGGTCTGCTGCGGTACGTGCCATGACGTCCGCGGGGCTGGGAGTCCCATCGATCGGACTCTTGCGACACGCCGATTACAGCTACGACTACCTCAACCGCCTCGCCGCGTTCGCCGCGTGGACCACCGACGAGAAGTCCTCTAGACGACCGCGTGGTAATCAGGTGGCAGAGTCGCGGCGTTTCCGCGCGGCTTCCTCCGCCTCCATGCGCTTCTCGAATTCAGCTTCGTCGATGCGTTGCAACTCGAAACGCAACTCCGTCCGGTCGTAGAGCGGCGTCTTCAGCCATTCCCTGAAGGCGACACGAGCGCGACACAGCATGAACAATCCGAAAACGACGACAAGCGCACTCACCAGGCCAACAACTAGCAACTGCTGGCTGTTGTTCGGGCTCCCTAGCAACAGAAGCGGCACGACGCATCCCAATGTGTAGAGCAAACCCACCAGAGCAGTGGCGACCCATAACTCCATTGGAAACTTGTCGCTGTCTTGCTCGTCGAGCAGTGGTCTGAGCCGCCGCCAAGCTTCGTCGCACACGCGCTCGTCGGCTCGGCTCACATACTGCTCTCGCGGAGGCCTGGTCTGTCGCCCCTTGGCCGCCTTCCTCCAGGTCCGCTCCTGCGCCTCGACGATGAGGTCGGCTGAGGCCCAAGCCGACTGGGCGGAGGCGAGTTCGCGCGCGCGGCTCCGCCAATGAGCCATGTAGTCCTGGAGTCGAAGTAGCAGGAACGCGCCCGCGAAGCCGACGAGAGCCGCAGTCGCCTGCGCCGTTGAGGAGTAGAACCATTCCGGGTCCAACACCGCTCCGTTTCGGTTTCGGGCCAGCGCTCAAGCGGGTTCCGCTTGACGAATCTCGGCGGGAACTGCCGCGAAGGCCGTCAGTATCGTCCGAGGTCGAGCAATGCTCGCCCGCCTCGTTATCGCATGCCGAGTCCACGTCCTATCCTCCCGCTCGTGACCCCTGGCCCTGGACGGGCGGCGCGCACGCGCGCGGCGCTGGACAGATACGAGGCGTCGGCCGAGCGCCTAATGGTGGCGTTGGCGTTCGCACTGATCCCGCTGCTGATCATCCCCGAGGTCCACGACTCAGCGCGCTGCAAGAGACGGTCATCACCTGGCTTGACCTCGTCATCTGGTTCGTCTTCGCAGTCGACTACACGATCCGCCTCTACCTCGCGCCTGACCGCAGGCGGTACGTGCGACGCGAGTGGGCGCAGTTGCTGCTCGTGCTGCTGCCGATCCTCCGCCCGCTCCGCGTGTTCCGGTCGATGCGTGCGCTGCGCTCCCTCCGCGCGCTCGCCGTGCTGGGCAAGGTCGGCGACGAGATCAAGGCCGGACTCAAACGGCGCGGCCTGGACCGCGTACTCGGACTGCTGGCCGTGGTCGTCGTCGCGTCGGCGCTGCTCGGCTGGGCCGCCGAGCGGCGCGAGAAAGGTCCGATCCAGGACCTTGGCGATGCGCTGTGGTGGGCGATCAGCACCGCGACCACCGTCGGCTATGGCGACAAGTATCCGGTCACGGTCCTTGGCCGGGTCCTCGCCGTGCTGCTCATGCTGCTCGGGGTCGCGGTGTTCGGACTCGTGACCGCGAGCGTCGCGGCTGAGTTCGTCAAGAGCGACGAGAAGAAGGCCGCCGAGGCGACGCCGGCCGACAAGATGGACGAGGTACTCGCGCGCTTGGCAGACATCGAGGCCAAGGTCGATGATCGCCCGGCGCGAAAGCGGAGCCGCTAGGTCTCTCTCAATTGACCCAGGAGGTTTTAGCGATGGCTCGCTTCCAGGTGCCGCCGGGCTGGCCGCCGCCTCCGCCAGGGTGGACCCCGCCACCTGAATGGCAGCCCGACCCGAGCTGGCCGCCTGCGCCGCCAGGCTGGCGGTTCTGGGTCGTCGACCCAGCGCCGGCAACGCCGTCCCCCGCCGTGCCTCCGCCGCCGCCTCCCGCCCCGGCGGGGCCGGCCCCTACGGTGCCCGCCCCGCCGCCACAGGTACCGACGCCGCCGCCCTTCGTCCCGAACCCCGTCGCCGCCCCGCCGACGCTCGTGATCGGCGCTCCGGCCACCGTCCCGTGGTACCGCCGCAGGCTCTGGCAGGTCGTCGCCGGCGTGGCCGCCGTGCTGCTGGTCGCGTCGGCGCTGAGCTCGTCGGGCGAGAAGCAGACACCCGCGGCGTCGGCACCCGACATCGCGCCCGTCGTCGAATCGTCCGCCCCTCTCGAGTCATCGCCCCCGACCGCGCTCCCGCCGAACCGCTCCGCGCCGGCGCTCCTCGCCGCGCTCCCGGTGAAGGGCCGCGCACCTCGCACCGGCTACTCCCGGGACCGCTACGGGCAGGCGTGGGCCGACGTAGACCGCAATGGCTGTGACACTCGCAACGACACCCTCCGGCGCGATCTGCGCGCGATCGTCGCCAGCGCCTGCGTCGTCCTGTCAGGTGTACTCGAATCCCCCTACACCGGCCGCTCGGTTCGCTTTGTGCGTGGCGGAGGGGGTGTCGACATCGACCACGTCGTGTCGCTGAGCGACTCCTGGCAAAAGGGCGCCCAGCAGTGGTCCAGTCGCAAGCGCCTCGCATTCGCCAACGACCCGCTCAACCTGCTCGCCGTGGAGTCGTCGGTGAACCAGGCGAAGAGCGATAGCGACACGGCGTCGTGGCTGCCGCCGCTCAAGAGCTACCGATGTGCGTTCGTGGCGCGGCAGGTCGCCGTGAAGGCGAAGTTCAAGCTGTGGGTGACGGCCCCGGAGCGAGTAGCGATGGGCCGCATCCTGTCCGGCTGCCCTCAACAGATCGCGCCCACAGGCGACGCTCCGACTGAGGCGACCTTCGATGCGCCGGTGGTAAGGGCGACGCCGCGGACAGTGGCGCCCCCGCCACCGCCGCCGCCAGCAGAGGCGGGCACCGACCCACGCTTCGGGACTTGCCGGGAGGCGAAGGCCAACGGCTACGGCCCCTACTACCGCGGGCGAGACCTTGAGTACGACTGGTATCGCGACGCCGACAGTGACGGGATCGTCTGCGAGTGACGACCACGCGCCGAGGCGGACGCTCGCCCGTTCCTCCCGCCGCGCCGCAGGGCTCGGCCACCTATGGCTCGTGGCTCTGGTCCCAGGTCGCGGCGCACGCGCGCCTGCTCGCGACGGGAGTCGTGCTGTTCACGGTTGTGGCGAAGCTCATCGCGGTGAGCCACGGACACACGTCGACTATTGCCGCGCTGATCGCAACGCAGGGCCTGACCGACTTGGCCCTGTCCGCGCTTCTCATCGGGTTACCCAGCGCGATGTGGGTCGCGGCGGTGCTGGCCGCCGGCGGCCTAGCTCAGGCCATCCGCGACCAGGCTGCGGTGTCGGACAAGATGATTCTGGTGGGCCTCGTGTTCGCGGCCATTGCAGCCGCGACACCGTTCATTCGGTCCGTGGTCTTCCTGGTCCTGATCGTGACGACGGTGATTCCAAGCCTCTTATGGGCGCTCACCAAACGGGCACGGGCGAAGCGTCGCGTTGGCGATGCGCGGCCGGCGAGCAGTCCGACTCCGCTGGTAAAGCGCCTGCAGCTCACAGGCTCGCTCGTGATCTTCATGTCATGGTTCCCGCTTCTCGGAGACAAGCCCTGGATGCCGCCAGAGCAGATCGAATCGGCGAACGCGCCCGATCGGCCGCTCGTTGCCTATGTGCTAGCGAGTGACGACAACTGGATCACGGTCATGGGTGCTCGCGACCGACAAGTGGCGACCCTTAAGGCCGCGCGAGTGGTGTCGAGAGCAGTCTGTTCGGTAGGGCGTCAGCGAGACGAGCGACCCCTGCTCTTCCTTCTCTGGAGAGTGGAGAACGCGGGCTATCCACGTTGCACGGGAGAGATGTCGCTAACTCCGGGACTCTGAACTTCCCAATCGTCCGGCGACGGACGTGCTTCCCCCGTGGGCCGCAGTCGGGCTTCCGGAAGGACAGACGCCCTGCCCCGAATATGACCCGGAGGTTCGTACCGTTCGGTACGCGAGGACCAGCCTGCTGCGAGGTGGACGAAGTTCGATGTCGCTAGCCGTCGGACCACTCGGCATCGGCAGCAGTCGCTCGTCCCCCTTAGATTCACTGCGTCGAGGAGGTGGGACCAGTAGCCGCACCGACGCATGGGCTGCTTGCAGAGGTGCTGTTCGGTCGGCCCTCCAAACTGAAGATCTTTGTCTCGTCGCAGATGCGCGGCGGTGCTTTGAACGCTGAGCGCGTGGCGGCCGCCGAAGCGATCGAGTCAACGACCTTTCATGAAGCCTGGTACTGGGAGCGCGATGCGAACGCTGGCCCGTATTGCGCTGAGCACGTGTGCGTCGGTCACGCTGGTACCTCGGACGGACTTGTGCTGCTTCTCGCCGATGAGCTGACTCCGATCACAAGGAAGGAATTCGAGGCGGCAGAGGCTGCAGGCGCGCCATGCTTTGTTCTCATTCGCGACGGCGCTCAACCCAGCCAGGAGGCGCTCGACTTCGTGCGTGAGCAGCAGGGCCACGCGATCACCACACGCTTTGGCAATGACTCCGAGCTTCGCACTCGTGTCGTCGGAGCCCTCTTACAAAACGCCGTGAGTGCGACTCGAAGGGATGCATTTCAAAGACGGATGGCACGCGGGCAGAGGCGGCGAAGGTCTGATGACTGAGGCATCACAGTCACCGCCTGTCGACCCGCGCGCAGTGATCTCGCTCGCGGACGGGTCCGATGGCCCGGCCGACTTGGAGGGGCTGCTCCATGATCTTCGTGACTTTCCAGCTCGCAACCTGGCTGGTGAAGAGTCAACGTTCGGCACCTTGATCGCTGAGATCCGTCGAATGGCGTCAACCGGCGACTCGGAAATGGCCGCCAGCGTCGCTGCGGCTGTCGCGTCGGATGCGCTCGAGGCCGGTCTTCCTGAACTCGCAGCCGTGGTTGTACGAATCGCGCGAGACCTGGTACCGGACGGGACGAGAGCTCAGGCCGAGATCGACAACGTCCTCGGCATGCTTGCGCTGCGATTGGGCCAGGCGGGAGTCGCCTTGAACGCTCTGCAGCGAGCACTTGGCGCAGTAGACACCGGTGACTCGGAGCTGCAAACCGGCGTCCTGCTCAACCTTGCGAATGCGGAGCGAATCCTTGGCGATGCGGACAGCGCCCGATCGCACGTCTTGAGTGCCCTCGCAGTAGCGAGTGATACAGGTGACGGCCGACGTCGGGGGCAACTTCTTCTCACGCTGGCGTCAATGGACATCGACGCGAACGCGATGGCTCGGGCGGACGAGGTGCTCGACGAAGTCCAGCAAATTGTCACTCAAGACCCGCGCACCCAGCTCGAGTCGAGTCTCTGCGGGAATAGGGGTCTGATCGCTCGCGCCAACGGCGATCTCGTCGCAGCAGAGGGGCTCTTCAGAAAGTCATTGGACGCCGCTCGGCGCGCGCGTGATGTGACCCACGAAGCAGTCGCGCTGCAGGATGTCGCAGCGTCCCTCGCTGACCAAGGGCGTCTTGGTGAGGCGATTCGCTGGTACAGGAGAGCGGTTCGCTTCGCTGAGCGGTCCAGAGACTATGCGCGTTGCGCGACACTTGAGTTGTCGTTGGGACGCACGCTTCACCGGGCGGGTCGCATGGCCGAAGCGTCACAACATTTCGAAAGGGCAGTCACTCTCTCGGGGTATGTCTCGCCCGAGGAGCGGGCAGAGATGGTCGCCGATCTCGGCGCGTCCTACGTCGATGCGGCGTCCCCAGCCGCGGAAGACACGCTGCGCGGCGCATTCGGCCTTGCGCAGGACTTAGCTCTGCCTCAACTAGCGCAACGCACCGCGAGAAATCTCGCTGCGCTATTTGTTCAGCGCGGTGAGTACGACCGGGCGCTGAGTGAGATCGACACGGCGACGCAGATAGGAGGTGACGCAAATAGTAGGGCCGAGTTGATGCAATGGCGCTTCGAGCTTGTGTTGGACTCCGGCACCCTCGAGGAGGCCGAGACTGCGGCGAACGAAGCCGCCGAAGCGCGCTCGTTTGAAGGCAGTCCCGCCCAGGCATGGTCACTTGCCTTGGCAGGCTCACAGCTGCTCGGAGTGGATGGTGGCGGTGAGTCCGCAGTGAGGATTTTCAGGCGAGCATTGAGTCTTGCTACGGAGGATCCGCACATCGAGTTCCACATTCGGAACGACCTGGCTATTGCGCTTGCACATGTCGGTGACTTCGCGGCTGCACGCGAGGAGCTCCTAGTCAACGATCGCTTGTCCGAGCGCCTCGGCGATCGCGCCATGGCACAACAGACCTTGTTCAACTTGGGTGAAGTATCGAGGCGTAGTGGCGATCCGTCAGCCGGCCTCGTCCACCTCGAAGGGGCGGTTGCACTTGCTCGGGTACTGGAGGACGCGAAGTCGCTGGGTGAGGCGCTGAACAACCTCGGGCAGGCGCGAGTCGATCTCAATGACATGGGGGGGGCAGAGGCGGCGTACGCAGAGGCTATCCGGGTCACAGGGACCGGGAGCGAGGCAAACGACGTGACCGCGACCGCGCTAGCGGGCCAGGCCAACGTACGGTTTGCGAGAGGTGATCTAACAGCAGCACTTTCCTTGTACCTTCGGGCTGCCGATCTTGGTTCGCCCGCATCGGACCTTGATTACGTGCTGGCCGCATTGCATTGCATAGCCGCCGGGGCCCCGGCAAGGGCGTGGCGTTCCCTTCTCCAGCGAGTCATCGACCTCGCTCAGGGGGGCAAGAACGAGCTGAGCGCAAGCGAGGGACTTGGGGCCGTGGCAGTCGTCTGGGTTTCGAGGATCAAGCTGAAGCGGGCAGCGCAATGTCACGCCGTCGCTCTCCTCTTGACGGGGTCTGTTGGTCGCTATGACGACACTGCGGAGCTGCAGTCGCTCCTCGCAGGGCCGCTTGTGCTCGTCGCAAGAAATTGCGAGGCGGCTGAGTCGAAACGGAAGGGCGCTGGATCCATGTTGGGGGATCTCATCGTGAAAGAGATAGATCAACACCTTGGCGACGAACGTGCGTCTGTCTTCGGCGAATTGATCGAGAATGCGCGCGGAATTTGGCGCGAGGCCACCACTGACGACTGATGCTGAACTCACCTGCCGGTCCCGTCCCTCGGCGCTCGGTTCCGACTGAACGCCGACATCCTTAGTGCGATCTCGGCGTTCCGCTTTCGGCGGCGTGCTGGTATCTCTGATTGCCGCGGCGGAAGAGACGTGGCCGGAGCGGGCGCATAAGCTCAGCCAGCGTCGCGCCCATCTGCGCCGCCAGCGTGCGCACGCTGCGCCGCCTTGCAGGCTGCGGGCTTGTTGATGTCGAAACCGGCGACGACTTCGATAAGTAGGAATCCCGGTCGGTAGAGCAGGAGCCCACGAGGAGGCACGCGATAACGAAGACGCGGGTGCCGGTTGCGACAGCCGGTTGCCTTCATGACGTGCTCGCGATTGCGGCGTGCGGGGCGGTATCGACGCTGCTCGGCCAGACCACGCTGACCGACGACCAGTCTTCGAGCGGCGCCTGACGCAGGCACTACCGCGAAATGGATCGATCCTTCGGTGACGATGGGCGTTCTGAGGAGCGCCCTCTATTCGCGACGTTTTGAACGCGGTAGAATTCCCTCATAAGAACACGGGATAACCACGCCCAGGTCGGGCTGGACAAACAGCGCGAATCACGGCCCGCTCCGAGGAGGAGGGGGCCTTTCTGCGGTCAGGGAGGAGGCGAGTCCCGACCCATAGTCACCTCGCAATGCAGGCCCTCGGCAATCGCCGGGGGCCTTCTTCGTTTACAAAGGAGTCCGATGTCCACCGCAACCTACGAGGCACCGCTCAGGCTGGTGCCTCCACCCGACCAATTGCAGTTCGCCCTGCTGCTGAGCTGCAGCGCAAAGCCCGTCGTGTCTTCGACGCGGTTGTCTCAGCGCCACGAGCTGCACGCGCCTTGATTGGCCGGCTCGCGAGGCGCGACACCCCGACGTCCATTCGCTGCGACCGATCCTTCGTTCGGCCAGCCTCGACCCTCACTTCACAAGGCGACATCCATGCTTCGTGCGACTTGATTCCCAAGTCGAGTGCTAGCGGTGCGGTAGACGCTGTGCTACACCCGGGCGGCTGTCTCGCAGGCAGGTTTGCAATTTCGAGCCGACGCGGCCCTATCCACCTAAAGAGGCCTCGTCTGAGGAGGGCCTTCGGGCCAGCACTCGACGGCTACTGCGCAGGCAGACGCGCGAAGCGCGATGAAGCCGGCCAGGTCCCGACTGTTCGTCCGAGCGGTGCCGTCCGTCTGTCTAGCTGCCTGTTCGCGTACAGGGTTCATGAGCGATCGGCTTCTTCCATAGCAGCGCTCCTCGGCGCTTGAGCCGTCCCCAAAAGGACCCGTTGCAGCGCGTCACGTGGCACCAAGATTCGCCGGCCGATTCGGAGGCTTGGAATCTCGCCGCTTCTGACTGCGGCGAAGGCCAGACCACGGCTGATCCTGAGTACCGCGGCGGCTTGGTCAACCGTCAGAATTGCAGGCAGGTCATCGTCCAGCGTCACCTCAACCCCCCCGGTGTGCCGAGCGGAACCACTCAGGCCACACTTCGCTCGGGTGCTCTCCGAGTGCGACAGCGACGCGATCGGCAAGATCCCAGCGCAGCCGATCTCGCGCCAACACACGGTGCAACGTCCGTCTCGCGATCCCGAGGGTTTCCGCTAGTTCAGTCAGGCTGATCTCTCGGTCCGCCGCGCGCGCCTGAAGCCGTACATGGATCGGCGCGGCTGGGTAATCGACCGCCATCGCACTAGACGTCGGTTGACGTGTAGGCGTGCGTGTGGGGGCCGCTGTACACGTCGCCCGGCGGGTGCCACTTGGAGATCTGAACCCCGGCCGCAAGTTTGTCTGCCAGAACATGGACAACCACAAACGTTCTGCCGCAGCTAACGAGCGCAGCATCGTCGTTCAGCTGCCGCGCCCCGGTGCACAGACCGGCATCGGCGAGGCGGGCGTTGCTCTTCACCTCCCGCATGACGCGTGCGAGCGTCGCCCCATCGCGAGTGGCGAAGTACGTCCGCCCGTAAACGAAGAGCTCGCGCGCGGCGCCGATGTCGTCGCCGCGTTGCAGCGCGCGCAGGAAGCGCAGCGCGATCTCGGGGCCTGTCCCGCGGGGTGCGTCCGCGTACAGGAGCGTCTGGAGCCGGTCATCACGGCTTCCCAGCGGCTGACGCACCCCATACGTCCGCACTGCCAGCGGTGCGGACACCACTACACGCGGTTCGGCTTGGCGAGGCAGTCCCGATGTAGCGATCGCCGATACTGCGGGCGCCTCGGCGGATTCGCCGGACTGACTACACGCAACGACACCCGCTGCCCCGAGCAGCAGTGCCACCCATGTTGCCGCGCGATGTCCTCGGATCTTCATTAGCCGGGCTCCTTCCGTTCCATTCGCCGAGGGTCGGCGATGCACGGGAGCGACATTCGGCGTCGTTGCTCACCGCAACCTCACGGGAGCGTCACCGCGGCGGTGAGACTTCCAAGAGGTTCTCGTGAGCCGGCGTCAGCGTTCGGTGAGCCTTCGCGTTGACAAGGTTTTCTGGCTCGCCGCGCGTGCACCGTGCTCGCCGTCGTCCTGTGGGGTCGCGATCGAAGGCGGTAGGTGCGTGGCTTGGATGCGCTGGTGGTAGCGGTGCTGCCTATCGTCCGCGGTACACCGCGCGAACTCTCGTCCTCGATCGGCAATCCCTTGGAAGGCGTCGGGTCGTTCGTGGCGGGCCAAATCGTCGACGCCGTCACCGGACTGCTTCGCGCGTTGTCTGAGGACTTTCTCAAGCACCTAGTCGCACCCGTTGCCAACTACGTGCTCCACACGCCGGACCTCCTGGCGGAGCGCACGCTTCGTCAGTTTTGGGCCGTCTCGCTCGCGGCTCTTACTGCCTGCCTCGCGTTACTCATCGCGATCAGCGCCGTCGCGATGATCCCGGGCCAGTCGTCCCGCTTCGCCATGGCGGCACGCGACGCACTGTCGACGCGGCTGGTCGCCTGTGCCCTTACCGCCGCCGTGTCACTTCCTTTAGTCGCGCTCGAGGTAGAGCTGGCCAATCGCCTCGTCGACGCGTTCGTCGCAGAAGGCTTTGCCGCAGGCGATAACCCGCTCTGGACTGCCCTTGCGCGCGCAGTAAGCGGCGACGCAGGCGCGGGCCTGGCGCTGCTCGTTACGACGGTCGTCTCGGTCGTGCTGCTTGTCGCACTTGTCGTCGTCGCGCTCGCCCGGTGGGCGACATTGTGGCTTCTCGTCGTGCTCGCACCTATCGCAATGGGGTTCGGCATATTGCCGGGCGGGGCGGGCGTTGTCCGCGTCTGGTGGCGGCTGCAGCTGGCGACCGTCTTCCTGCCGTTGGCGAATGCGGTCCTGCTCGGGACCTATGTGGCGATGTTCGCCTCTGAGAAGTCCGGCCTCGTCGGCGCGCTGTCGGGCGTTGCGGTTCTTGTGCTGATGACGAAGTTGCCAGCCTGGGTGGCGGGTGCCGTTGTCGGTGTGGAGGCGGCCGAACTGACGCAGCGAGTTCGTCGCGGGGGGCGCTCCGCCCGTCGTGCGGTCGTTATCACGTCCGGCGCGTTCGCGGGCGGGAGTGCAAGCGCAGCGGCCGCCTCGAGATCCCGGCAATCACACATCGAAAAGTCGCCGCACCCAGTGCCTCGCCGGGTTACCGACGTCCGAGGCACCCGGCAGGGGGGTGAGTGATTGCGGGCAGCCGCCGCTGCGCCCCCGCTGACCTGCGCAAACGAGGCTCCTGTTCCGGAGTGAGACCAGGTCGGGGGGCAGAAAACGCCCCCCGACCTGGTCTCACTCCCTCGTCAAGACACAAAGAACGAGCGAGATGAGTGCGGGGGCGCAGCGGTGGAGGTGGCTAGCGAAGTCCGAGGAGCACAGCAAGGACCAAGCAGCAGGACCAAAGACCAAAGACCAAAGACCAAAGACCAAAGACCAAAGACCAAAGACCAAAGACCAAAGACCAAGGCCATGGAGAGATCTGGGACCAAGGACCACCAAGCGGTAGCGGAGACGCGACATGGAGGCGTGATGCGAGCGAAAGATGTGCGGCGGCAGGCCAAACCGACTGCAGATGCGGACGGGAAGCCGGAGGTGTGCGTCCGGCCGACCCGAGCCAGACGTGACACGGTGTCCTCTGCATACCGAGGCTTGGGCGTCACTGTTTTCGCGATCGGTTTGGCACTGGCGCTCGGCGAGTCCGCGTGGGCCCAGACCTCTGGCGGAATCGAAGAGGTCAAGTCGTTCGCGACGAAGCTCACAAACTACGTGACGGCGATTGCGGCCAGCGTGGCAGTGCTGTTCATGGCGATCAACGGGGTGCGCTGGACGGTCAGCTCGGGGAACCCAGTGCGACAGGCGGAGGCGAAGACCGGCCTCGTCGCGGCTGCCGTCGGGCTCGCGATCGCACTGTCGGCCAACCTCATAGTGAACCTCGTCGTCGCCGCGCTGCGATGAGCGACGACCCGCTCGTCGCGGTGCCGAGCGAACTCGAGATCGAGGACCGCATCGTCGGTCCGGTGACGCTCACCATGGCGCCGTGGCTGGCGCTCGCCGCCGCCGGAGCGGCCCTCCTCGCGAGCGCTCGCCGGGAGCCGCTGTTCGCCGTGCCGGGCTTCGCCGTCACCGCGGCCGGGTTGGTCGGTGCCTGTTGGCGCCCGGGCGATCGGCCGCTGCTGGCCTGGCTCGCGCCGCTGCTCGCGTATCGCAGGCGGCGCGCCGCACGGGAACGCCGCACCGCGGCCGAGCGGCGGACCGCGACGCGCGCCCACGTTCCGGCAACGACCGCACGGCGTTCGCACTGGCCCTGTCGACCGCGCCTCGCCACAGCTACCCGCCGCGTATTCCCACGCCACCTACCGGCGTTCATGGCAACTGTGCTGCTCGTGGCGCTCGTAGGCGTGCTGGTGAGCCATGCCGCACGACGACCGCCATCGCCTCCGAGCCATCACGACGTGCCACCCCGTGTCCCGACCGAGCCGCCTGCGCCCGACCTCATCGTTGTTCCCGCCGTGCCGTTGTGGACGTGGACGGAGGACCATGCGCACGGACTCGACTGCGTCTGCTGAGCTGGCCGGGGTGCGCTCCGTCCGTGTAGAGCCGCCGTACGCGCTGTGCGATGTGGACGGGCGCCACGCGTTGCTGGCGGAGCTGACCTCGCTCGTCGTCGCGCTCGACTCGCCGGCACAGGTGTGGCACGGCGCGAGCCCGTGCACCGTCGACGCACCGGGGAGGGGCGCGGCCGCAGAGCTGGTCCGCCACCTCGCGACGACGGCGCGTGCGCGCCAGACGCTCGTAATCGCCGGTCACGACGGTCCCGGGCTCCCGGCGATGCCCCGCGCGGTTGCCGAGGGGCGACGCCATGTCACTCTCGACGACGGCCGTCTTGGTCGAGTGCTCGCGCTCACCAAGTGGCCGTCCACACTGACGCCGGACTGGCTTTCCGAGCTTGCCCCGACGTGCCTCGCGATCTCGGTGCACCTGCGCCCGCTGCCGCGCGACGCGGGCGAGCGGCTGCTACGGCGGCGGCTCGCGGCGCTCACCTCGACGGCTGTAGTCGACGAACACGCCGGCCGCCTGTCCGACCCCGAGCTGAGCGTTGCGTCGGAAGCCGCGGAGCAGCTGCGCCATGACCTGGCGCGCGGTACGACACGGCTTCTCCATGCGCAGGTCCTCCTCGGGCTCCATGCCGACTCGGTCGCGGGCCTCGACGACGCAGAGAGCAGCGTCCGGGCCGCGCTGGCCGGCCTCGTGGCCGACGTGCGTGTCCTCGCCTGGCAGCAGCAGCCGGCCTGGTCGGCGACGAGGCCGAGTGGTCGCTCGCTGAGCTGGCCGTGGCGGCTGGTGGACGCGACGAGCGCCGCGGCGACGATCCCACACCCGGTCGGTGGGCGTAGTTGTGCCGTCGGCACGCTCGCCGGTGCCGACCCAGTGTCCGGCGAGCCGCTGCTGCTCGACCGCTTCGGCGCGCACAACCCGAGCCGGCTCGTCGTCGGGACGTCCGGCGCCGGGAAGTCCTACGCCGCCAAGCTCGAGCTGCTGCGTCAGCGTGTCGCAGGCGCGTCGGCGGTCGTCATCGACCCGGAAGGCGAGTTCGGCCGGATAGCCGACGTGCTCGGCGGGCTGACGCTCGCTGTCGGTGAGGAACCGGCCGGTCTCGACCCCGTCGGGCTTGCATGCCGGCCCGCACTCGCGCCCGCGGAAGGCGTGGCGGTCCTCTCGTCGTGGGCGGCTGCCCTGCTCGGAACGCCGCTGTCCGCGGTCGACCTCGCGCTGCTCGACCGTGCACTCAGTGTCGTGCGCGCCGACGCGGGCAACTGCGCCTCGACCGCAGACCTGCTGGCCGTCGTGGCCGAGCTCGGGGAGCACCCGCCGTTCGCCGGTGCCGACCTCGCCGCCCGCCTCTCGCCGGCTGCCGCGGGCACGCTTGCGGAGTTGTTTGCGCCGAACCCCGATCTCGCGGACCCGCCGGAACTCGTTGTATTCGACCTGCGCGCGGTGCCCGGTCGGGTGCGCCCGTCGGTGATGGCGTGCGTGCTTGCGTGGGCCTGGTGCGAGACGGTCGGCTCACCGGTGGCGCGTCCGCGACTCGTAGTCGTCGACGAGGCCCACCTGCTGCTGGACGACCCGCCCGCCGCGGAACTCCTCGCGCAGTTCGCACGGCGGGCGCGCAAGTACGGAGTCGGGCTGGAGGTCGTCACTCAGCGACTCAGCGACTTCCTCGGCAATCGCGCTGGCGAGGCGGTGCTCGCGAACGCGGCTACCAAGCTGCTGCTCGGCTGCGAGGACCACGAGCGCGCCACGCTGGCGGCCGGTCTCGGCCTGACGCCCGCGGAGGCCGCGCTGCTGCGCCCCGGCCGGCGCGGCCACGGTCTGCTGGTCACCCCGACATTCCGGACGCGGATCGAGATCGTCGCCGCCGAGCCGGAGCACGTCCTCGCGTCGACCGGGCCGCGGCGGAGATGAGGCGGCTCGTCGGCGTTGTCCTGGCAGCGGCGCTCGCGACGCCGGTGCTCGTCCTCTCGTCGCTCAGCGGTGCCGCCCCAACCGTCGCCGTCGGCCGTTCGGACGACGCGCAGGTCGCCGCCGCTCCCGCGGAGCTGCGCGCCGCATTCCTCGCCGCGGCGCGGCGCTTCGCGCTGCCGCCCGCACTACTCGTGGCCGTTGCCGAGGTCGAGTCAGGGTTTGACCCGGCCGCGGTAGGGCCCCATGTCGCGGGTGGCCCGGCACTCGGGATGATGCAGTTCCTGCCGTCATCGTGGGCGCGCTTCAACGTGGTCCCGGGCGCGACGCCGTTCCAGCCCGGGCCCGCCATCCTCGCCGCGGCCAATCACCTGCTGCAGTCCGGCCGCCTGTCGGGGGGCGCATGGGACGCCGCACAGGCGCTGTACGGCTACAACCACTCGGACACGTACGTCCGCAACCTGCTCCAGATCGCCGCGCGCCACGGGTACGCCTACTCGCCGCACGCGCCGCCGTTGGACCCAGTGCGTTACGTCTTCCCGGTTGCCGGTCCGTCGTCATACGGCCCGGGGCACCACGACTACCCCGCGACCGACGTCTTCGCGGCGATCGGCACGCCGGTTGTCGCAAACGTGCGCGCCGAGGTGCTCCGACTGTCCCGCGCCGAGGTGGGCCTGGGCGGTGTGACGGTCACGCTGCGGGGCGAGGATGGCTGGCGCTACTACTACGCGCACCTCGCGGCCGTGCACCCGGCAATCCAGGCCGGGCAGGTAGTCGAGCCGGGCCAGTTGCTCGGCACGTCGGGCAATACGGGTAACGCGCGGACCACACCGCCTCACCTGCACTTCGGCATCTCGCGGACCGGGTCCGCGGCCGGGCAGATGGACCCGTATCCGTACCTGCAGGCATGGCAGCGGGGGAGCGCGTGACCCGGGCACGAGCCGAACGGAGCTGGCTCCGGCTGGTAGTACCGCGCGACAACACATCGGCTCCGTTCACTGCCGAGCAGCTCTACGCGGCGATCCACGCGGGGACGTCGCGCGGCGAGGCGACGCAGATCCTGCTCCTCGGCACTCCCGACGACGTCGGCATCTGGCTGCGCGCCGAGCGACACCGGCTTGACCCCCTGGCCGCCATGGTGCGGGCGACGTACCCGGACGCCGAACTTGAAGCCGTCGAGCCGCGGATCGGCGCGCTCGCTACCGACGGCCCCGTTGCCGCGGCACGATGGCGCTTGACCGCCGACGCGGCGTATCCGATCAAGACCGTGCGCGCCTTCGAGCACTCCGAGCCGATGGCCATGACCCTGGGGGCGCTCGCGGAGTGCCGGTCGCACGAGGTAGGAGCGCTATCGCTCGTCCTCGCTCGCGCGCCTGGATCGTTCGCGCGGCGTTCCCTCGCGCTGGCGCGTTCGCTCGCGTCGGGAGACAACCGCGGCTCGCTGGCCGAGCGTGCCTTGCTCGCACCGCTTGACGCGGTCGCCGCGGCCCTCGCGTCATTGACCGGTCCTGACAACGACGTTCAGGGTGCTCGCCCGCTCCTGGATGCCGACCTCGAAGCTCGGATCAAGTGGATCACGGGAAAGGCGGCGCAGCCAGCCTTCCGCGTGACCTTGCGAACAGCCTGGATGGCCGATGACCCCGTGCGCGCACGTGCTGGGCATGCGGGCTTGGTGAGCGCGCTCGGCCAGTTCGCGGTCGTCGGCCAGAACTCGTTCCTGCCGCGCCGCGAGTGCCCGGCGGAGTCGTGGGCTGGAATCGTGTGCGGACAGATGGGCCGGCGAGAGCGCATCGTCCTCGCCATCGACGAGCTGGCGGGGCTCGTGCACTCGCCGGGCCGCGACTTGGTCGCACCGCGACTCAGGCGCACGGGTGCGCGGCGCCGTGAACCACGAGCACTGTTTCAGCCTTGGTCGCTGCACCTAGCCGACTCGTTGCACCGCGACTCCGCAGAGCCGGTCGGCGTGACCGTCCGCGACCTGATGTCGCACGCCTACGTTGTCGGCCCGTCGGGGACCGGCAAGACAACGCTCCTTGCTCGCCTCGTGCTCGAACTGGCGGCCACGGGCACGGCGGGGCTGGTGCTCGACCCGCATGGCGACTTGGTGCGCCAGGTGCTCGCGCGGGTTCCGACGCGAGATGCGAGCCGCGTCCGGCTCGTCGACCTCGCCGACCCGAGCCGTCTGCCGACTATCAACCCGCTCTGGGTGGCGGCTGATCCGCCCGGCGGCGTCCCCGTCGCCCGGGCGGTGCGCTCCGCGGCGGTTGCGGCGGTCTTCGCGGACCTGTGGCGGCTGCACCGGGCGACGACGCCGAACCTGCTGCACTTCCTCGAGGCTGCCCTCGCCGCGCTCGTCGCCGGGCCTGAGGGCTGCCTCGCCGCGCTGCCGAGGTTCCTTACTGACGGTGCGTTCCGCGCGCGCGTCGTTCGGCAGGGCGGCGACAGTCGCGTCGCGGCACGCTGGGCGGAGTTCGCCGCGCTCTCCGCGGACGACCGGTCGCGAACCGTGCGCGCGATCCTCAACAAGGCCGCCGACTTCGACCGCAACCCGTTGCTCGCGACTGTCTTCGGGGATCCT
>DATLOH010000119.1:0-13580 GCA_035536375.1 Acidimicrobiales bacterium | reverse complement strand
CGAAGGGCGAGCTCGTCGTGGTCGGGATCGCAGGCGTGAAAGTGCATCCACTCGAGAAGCCACGCGGACCGGCATCGGTCACCGGCGCAAGCGACTCCTTCGCTTTCATGACTTCCGAGGTCTCGAGCGAGAAGCCGAAGGGCCTCCTCGTCGCGGAGGTGGCTCGCCGGATCCGTCACATCCGTTCCGAAGGCGGACGGATCCTCACCGTGCCCGGTCCGGCTGTCATCCACACGGGAGCCGGCCCCGACCTCGCGAAGCTCGTCCGGGAGGGATGGATCGACGTTCTCTTCAGCGGGAACGGCTTCGCCACACACGACATCGAGTCGGCGCTGCTCGGAACGTCGCTCGGCGTCTCCGTCCGCGAGGGAATGCCGACCGAGGGCGGACATGCGAACCATCTGCGCTGCATCAACGCAGTCCGCGGCTGGGGATCGATCGCGTCGGGCGTCGAGGACGGCGAGCTCCGGTCCGGGGTGATGTACGAGTGCGTCCGGCGCGGCGTGCCGTTCGTCCTCGCCGGATCGATCCGCGATGACGGTCCACTCCCCGACGTCGTCACCGACGTCATCGAGTCACAGCGCAGGATGCGAGCCGAGCTCGCCGGCGTCCGCGTGGCGCTCATGTTCGCTTCGACCTTGCACGCCATCGCGACGGGCAACCTGCTGCCCGCGCACGTCGAGACGTTCTGCGTCGACATCAACCAAGCCGTCGTCACGAAGCTCGCCGACCGCGGCAGCCACCAGGCGTTGGGCATCGTGACCGATGTCGGGCTGTTCATGGGCGATCTCGCCGAGCGTCTCTGTACTTCCGATGTCTGACGAAATCGAGGCGCAACCCCTGTCGTGGGGACGCCGCTATCTGATGTGCCCACCGACGCATTTCGGCGTGATCTACGAAATCAACCCGTGGATGAACACCGCGATCGCCGTCGACCGAGACCGCGCGCGGGAGCAGTGGGACGGCTTGGTGGCAACGTTGCGCGCTGCGGGTGCCACGATCGAGGAGCAGCCCGCGCACCCTGACGTACCCGACCTCGTGTTCACCGCCAACGCTGGCATCGTCAATGGCTCGCAGTTCGTCCCGGCGACCTTCCGTCACGCCGAGCGTCAAGGCGAAACCCCGCATGACATCAAGTGGTTCGCCAACCGCGGATTCACGATCGACGAGCTCCCACCAGGGGTCAGCCACGAGGGCGCGGGCGACGCGCTGCCGTTCGATGATGCGCTCGTGAGCGGCTACCGATTCCGCTCCGACGCCGCCGCCCACGCCCACCTGTCGCGCCTCACCGGGAGTCCCATCCGCTCGCTCGATCTGGTCGACCCACGGCTCTACCACCTCGATCTCACGTTCTGCCCGCTCGACTCCCGCCGAGCCATCCTCGCTCCGCTCGGATGGGACAGCTACGGCCGCCGCGTGATGGAGGCGCTTGTCCCCGAGCCCCTCGTGCTCGACGACGACGAGGCGCTGGCGTTCACCGCCAACTCGGTGGTCGTGGACTCGACAGTCGTGATGCCCGGCTGCCCGCCACGCGTCGGACGGCAACTCGAAAAGTGGGGGTTCGACGTCGTCGTGTGTGACGTCACCGAGTTCCTGAAAGCCGGAGGCGGCTGCCGATGCCTCACCCTCGCGCTGGACGTGACGCTCTAACGACTCAGGCAGTTGGTTCAAGGATGACGACCGGGATCTCACGGTCGGTCTTGGTCTGGTAGTCGGCATAGCCCTTGTAGCGCTCAGTGATCTTCGGCCACAGATCCGCCCGCTCTTCTGCGTTCGCCGTTCGCGCCGTCATGCGCTGGTTCTTGCCGAAGCCGACGAGTTCCACAGCCGAGTTGTTCTGCAGGTTCAGGTACCACTGAGGGTGTCGCTCGTCGCCGCCGTAAGAGGCAACCAACACGACCCTGCCGCCCTCTTGAACGGGTGAAGTGAGCATGCTCGTTCGCTTCTTGCCGCTCTTGCGCCCCGTAGTCGTAAGGATCACGGCGGGCATGCCGACGATTGTTCCTCCAACACGACCGTTCGTGACTTGAAAGAGGGTCCGGTGAACGGTGTTGACCAGCTTGGCGACCTCGTCCTTCGCGTTCATAAAGCGACCCTACCGAAAGTGCTCCATCACAGATCGGGTGCGGTCGAGCGCGTCCCAGACGTCGGTAAAGCGGGTGTAGAGCGGCGCAAAGCCGAGTCGGATCACGTCGGGGAAGCGAAAGTCCGGCACCACGAGCCGCTCGTCGACAAGCGACGCACAGATCTGCTGCGCGCGGGGGTGGGCGACGGCGACGTGCGCGCCGCGCTGCTCAGGGTCCGCAGGGCTCGCGACGGTGGCACCCAACGGCTCGAGCCACGACTGGGCGAGGCTGGCCGCAGCCGAAGTGAGTGCGACCGACTTCTCGCGGAGCGCTGCGAGCCCCGCCTCGGCAATGAGCGCGACGCCGACGTCGACCGCGCAAGTGCCGGCGATGTTCGGCGTGCCAACCATCCATGCGCGGATCCCGTCAGCCGGGTCGTAGCGATCACCCATCGCGAACAGGTCGCGTTGACCGAACCACCCCCACAGCGGCTGGCGCAGTCGCGACTGCGTCTCGGCGCTCACGTAGAGGAAGGCGGGCGCTCCCGGGCCCCCGTTCAGGTACTTGTACGTGCATCCGACTGCGAGCTCGACTCCCGCGCGATCAAGTTCGACCGGTACCGCGCCGACCGCGTGGCTTAGATCCCACACCGCGGTGACGCCCCGCGACCGCAGCGCAGCGGTGACTGCGGCGAGATCGAGCAACTCGCCGCTGCGATAGTTCACGAGCGAGAGCGCTGCGAGCGCGCACGTGTCGTCGACAGCATCGACGATTGCATCGGCGGTCGGCACTACGCGCAGCTCTGCGCCGTGCTGCTCGGCGACGGACTGCAGCAGGTAACGGTCGGTCGGGAACTCGTCAGCGGCGACGACAAGTGTCCTGCGTTCCGAACCCGCGGCTGACATGACCGCGGAGATCGCCTTGTAGAGGTTCACCGACGTCGAGTCCGCAATCGCCACCTGACCGCTCGCGGCACCGAGGCACGCAGCGCCGAGGCGGTCGCCGACCTCGAACGGCAAGTCGATCCAGTGCCCCCAACCGGCTGTGAGTTCGTGGCCCCACTGATCGATCAACGCCGCTACACGCGGCGCAGTCTCACGGGGCGGACGACCGAGTGAGTTGCCGTTCGCGTAGATCGCAATCTCGTCGGTGCCGATTACGAAGCGGTCGCGAAACGCTGCCAGTGAGTCGGCGGCGTCGCGTGCCTCGAACTCGTCCCGAGTGAACGGAACCGCCATCACCTGGACGCGATCAGCTCGGCTATGCGGGCGCACGTCTCGGCCCACGCCGTGCTGGCCGGGTCGATGACTGCGAAGTGGTCGCCGGGAGGTTCGATCAGCTCGACGGTATCGCCCGCGGCGCGAGCGGCCTCGACGTACGACCGCGCGATGGCGCTCGGCACGATGTGGTCGTCACGCGGCGCCACCAGGAGCGCGGGGACACTCATCGGTAGCAGCTGCGCAGGGTCGGCCGGAAGGGCCGGTTCGTCACCGAGTAGATCGGACACCGCCCCCCCGCCGAGCCCGAGGTCGTGTGCCAGGGCGAGGTCGGCGACCCCAGCGAGCGCGACGACGAAGGCCGGCTTCGGCTCGCACGAAGCCGCCGCCCAGAGCGAGAGGTGGCCCCCGGCGGAGTGACCGACGGTGACGATGGGCGCGGCGCCCCCAAGTGCGGTAGCCGTTTGCCATGCGGCGACGACGTCGTCGCGCATCGCGGGCCACCCGCGCTCGCGCCGGTACTCGACGTTGACGGCCCGCCAACCTCGCCGCGCGGAGTCGGCACACAACCCGTCCATGAGACCGAGGTCGTACTGCGCACGCCAGAACCCGCCGTGAAAGAACACGACTGTGAGCTCAGCGCGGCCAGGAGCGTTCCATACCTCGACGAACTGAGCGGCCTCTGTGCCGTAGGCGACCCGCTCGGCCTTCTCGCTGCTCACCCGCGAACGTCGAACCGGGCGAGCCCGCGCAGCGTTGCGTTCGGTCGGTAGCTCATCTCGCCGGCGGCTTCGAGCTTTGGACACTTCGCGAGCAGAGCGGGAAACGCTTCCTGCGCCTCCATGCGGGCGAGCATTGCGCCGATGCAGAAGTGGATGCCGTGGCTGAACGCCAAATGGCGATTGTCCGATCGGTCGAGACGCACGTCATCGGGCGCGTCGAACTGCGCGGGGTCGCGGTTTGCGCCGCCGATTATGACGATGACCTGCTTGCCTCTTGCAAGGCGCGTGCCGGCGACGTCGACGTCGACCAGGGCGTTGCGGGCCGTGAACTGCACGGGCGGGTCGTAGCGCAGCAGCTCGTCGACCGCGGTGCGCACCAGCGCCGGCTCGCCGGAAAGACGGTCGCGTTGGTCGGGAAACCGTGTGAGGGCGAGCGCGCCGTTGCCGAGCAGATTCGAGGTGGTCTCGTGACCGGCGATCAGCAGAAGGATGAGATTGGCGAGCAGCTCACCGTGCGATAGGCGGTCGCCCTCTTCCTCGGCGGCGATCAGCGCGGACAACAGGTCTTCGCCCGGCGTTCCCCTCCGCTGCTCGATGAGGTCATTGAAGTACCCGACGAACTCCATTGCTGCCGTCGTCGCTGCGTTCACGTCGTCGGCAGAGAGGTTCATGTCAGGGTCGATGGTGCGGCCAAGCGCCTCGGACCACTGCGCGAAACGGTCGCGGTCGGCGACCGGGACGCCAAGCAACTCGGCGATCACGATCACGGGAAGCGGTCGGGCCAACGTCTCCATCACGTCGAAAGTCACATCAGGTTCAACGCCCGCGAGCAACTCGTCCACGAGCGAACGGACACGCGGACGCCAGCTCTCGACCGCCCGAGGCGTGAACGCGTGCCCCGCCAGGCGCCGCAGGCGGGTGTGGTCGGGCGGGTCCGTGAACAACATCAACTTTCCGCCGAAGAACTCGAACAGCCCGCTCTGGTCGGTGACTTCGACGTCTTCGTCGCGGATCTGCGTGCGTGAATCGGAGCTGAACCGCTCGTGGTCACGCAGCACAGCGACGCAGTCGCCGTAGCGGCTGAGGAACAGATTGCCCAGGTCGTCGCGCCACACCGGCGCCTCGTCGCGCATCCGCTTGTACTCGGGATACGGGTCGGCGCGCAGCTCAGGGGCGAAGGGGGTGAACACCGGCCCTAACTTACGAAGCCATGAACTTCATCGCAGGTCGCTGGGTGCCCGCGCAGTCGGGCGCCACCATGGAAGACCGAAATCCGGCGGACGCCGACGACTTGCTCGGGAGTGTGCCGCGGTCGGACGCGGCGGACGTCGATGCGGCGGTAAAGGCAGCCAAAGACGCTTACGCCGCGTGGGCGGCGACACCGGCGCCAAAGCGTGGCGACATCATCCGCCGCGCTGGTGAGCTCATCGAAACGCGAAAGGACGAGCTCGCCGCTCTCATGACGCGCGAGATGGGCAAGACGCTGAAGGAAGCGCGTGGCGACGTACAGGAAGGCATCGACTTTGCGTTCTTCATGTCCGGCCAGTCGCGCGCTCCGATGGGCGAGACGGTGCCGTCGGAGCTGGCGCGGAAGTTCTCCTTCACCGTGCGGCACCCGATCGGCATCGTCGGCCTCATCACTCCATGGAACTTCCCGATCGCCATCCCCACGTGGAAGTCCTGGCCCGCGCTGCTCGCCGGCAACACCGTCGTGCTCAAGGCGGCGGAGGACACACCGTTGTGCGCACAGGCGCTCGTCGAGATCGTCGAAGAGGCCGGGCTCCCTCCGGGCGTGCTCAACCTCGTCCAGGGCACGGGGGAAGAAGCTGGCGCCGCTCTCGTGCGCCACCCCGACGTGCGGGCTATCTCCTTCACCGGTTCCCTCGCGACCGGCAAGGTGATCGCCGAGGAGTGCGGGCGTCAGATGAAGCGATATTCGATGGAGCTTGGCAGCAAGAACGTCAGCATCGTCATGCCGGACGCCGACATCGAGTTGGCGGTCGAAGGCATTGCTTGGGGCGCGTTCGCCACCAGCGGTCAACGCTGCACGGCCACGTCGCGCGTCGTGTCACTCCATCCCGAGTTCGCCGACGCGCTGATCGAAAAGGTCAAGACCTTCAAGGTCGGGCCGGGTAGCGACGAGACCGTCGACCTCGCACCGCTCATCAACCGCGCGCAGCGCGACCGCGTCGTCGAATACATCCGCGTCGGCGCCGAGGACGACAAGGCAACGCTTTCGCTCGGCGGCAACGTGCTCGACACCGGCCCGCACGCGAAGGGCAACTTCATCGCGCCGACGGTATTCACGGACGCAACGCCCACGATGCGGATCTCGCAGGAGGAGATCTTCGGCCCCGTGACCGCGGTGATCCCGGTCGATTCGCTCGACGCCGCGATCGCCGCGGCCAACTCGACGCAGTACGGGTTGTCGGCCTCGATCTACACACATGACATGAACGCAGCGATGCGGGCGGTGACCGAGCTCGAGTTCGGCATCGTCTACGTCAACGCACCGACCATCGGCGCCGAGGTGCAGCTTCCATTCGGCGGCATGAAGAGCACGGGCAACGGCTTTCGCGAAGCGGGCCCGCACGCGCTCGACGAGTTCAGCGAGACCAAGGCGGTCTCGATCGACTTCAGCCAGCGCCTCCAGAAAGCTCAATTCAAGCCGGGCGAGTGACCGGCCCCCCAATCCGTCGGCTCCTCTAGCGGGCGCGCTCCTTGCGAACCAAGGCAAACGTCGCGACTGCGAACGCGACTGAGACTCCGGCGAGGACGAGGTGCACCGCGATGAACGTCGCACCTCGGTCGGCGTCGAACACATTCTTGATCCGGGTCAGCCACACGAACAGCGTCCACGCCGCAAACGCCTGCAGGACGCGGGCGGTCGACCGGCTCATGCGCGGACCCGCCCGGCCACCTCGGCGAGCGTGTCCGCGAGCCGGGTCAACGATTCGTCGACCAAGTCGTCCGGAATGGTCAACGCCGGCTCGATGCGGATGGCGCGGGCATTGGCGGTGGTGCCGGCCACGAGCACGTTGCGCCTGAACAGCCCCGCCGCAACCTCGTAACCGAGCTCGTTCGTCGAGAAGTGCATGGCCTGGAGAAGGCCGCGGCCCGTGACCCCTTCGAGCACGCCGGGGTACTGCGCTGCGAGGTCGCGCACCGCCTCCGCATAGCGCTCACCGACTTTCAGCGAGCGACCGGGCAGGTCGTCGCGCACCGTCACGTGCGCTGCCGCGATACCTGCGGCGCACGCCAGCGGGTTGCCGCCGAAGGTGTTCGAGTGGATGAACGGGTCCTTCTCCCAGACCTCCCAGATCGCGGGCGTCGACAGAACCGCGCCGATCGGGAGCACGCCGCCGCCTAGCCCCTTGCCCAGCGTGACGATGTCGGGCACGACGCCCCAGTGGTCGACGGCGAACATCGCGCCCGTCCGGCCGAGACAGGTCTGGACCTCGTCAGCGATGAGCAGCACGCCGTGGCGGTCGCACGCGGCACGGACTGCAGCGAGGTAGCCGTCAGGCGGGACGACCGCGCCCGCCTCGCCTTGGATTGGCTCGAGTACGACCGCGGCCGGTTTCGGGTCCGCCCCGTCGAGCAGCGCGTCGAGCGCAACGGCATCGCCGAACGGGACGCGCGCGCACTCGATCAGGGCAGGCTCGAACGGGCTGCGGAAGCGCTCTTTGCCCATCAGCGACAGAGCGCCGAGCGTCTTGCCGTGGAACGCGTTCTCGGCGGCGACGAACGTGTGACGCCCGGTCGCCCACATGGCCAGCTTCATCGCGCCCTCGACGGCCTCGGCGCCCGAGTTGCAGAAGAACGCGCGCGTGAGCCCGGCGGGGGCGAGGGCGGCGAGCACCTCGGCGAACGACCCCCGCAGCGGGTCGAGCAGCTCCTGTGTGTGCAGCGGGGAGCGCGCCAGCTGGGCGTGAACCGCCGCCATCACGTCCGGGTGCTTGATGCCGAGCGTGTACACGCCGTAGCCGCCGAGGAGGTCGATGAACTCACGTCCGTGCACGTCGCGGATCAGCGAGCCTTCACCGTCCCACTCGACGCTGACGTGGTCCCCCGCCTCGGTCACGGACTTGCGGGCGTTGAGGATCCCCGGGTTGACGTGGGCGGCGAATCGCTCGACAACCTCGTCGGCGAACGCATGGGGGTCTGCGGGCACGTCGCCCAGGACGATTGCCAGAGCGTCGTTGGTCTGGCGGAGCAGGTCGTTGCGCATCCCCGAGAGGCTAGAACGGTGTCATGGCGCAGATCACCGAGGAACAGTTCGAGGCCGAGGCACGGGCGTTCCTCGACGCCAACGCGAAGAAGCGCGTCGCCGAGAGTGTCGAGTGGGGGAAGGGCAACGACAAGGTTGCGCTGTTCGCCGAGAAGACCCGCGAACAGGAGATCGAGGAGGTCGAGCAGGCAAAGGCGTGGCGCCAGAAGGCGTTCGACGCCGGCTTCGCCTGGATCACCGGCCCGGAGCAGTACGGCGGACGCGGGTTGCCCTCGAGCTATGAGCGGCTGTACCAATCGATCGAGGCCGGCTACTCCACGGCGTCAGGTGCACCGTTCGGAATCGGGCTCGGCATGGTTGCGCCGACGATCCTCGCCCACGGCACCGACACGGCGAAGGATCTTTATCTGCGCCGGCTGTACCGCGGGGAGATCGTGGCCTGTCAGCTGTTCAGCGAGCCGGTCGCGGGCTCCGACCTCGCCGGTCTGCAGACCAAGGCCGTGCGCGACGGCGACGAGTGGGTCATCAACGGCCAGAAGGTGTGGACGTCTGGCGCGCAGTACTCCGACATCGGCGAGATCATCTGTCGCACCGACCCGGATCTCCCGAAGCACCAGGGCCTCACCGGCTTCGTCGTCGACATGCACGCGCCTGGTGTCGAGGTGCGGCCGCTGCGGCAGATGACCGGCGGAGCGTCGTTCAACGAGGTGTTCTTCACCGACGTGCGCGTGCCCGTGGATCACCAGCTCGACGAGGTCAACAAGGGCTGGACCGTCGCGCTCACGACGCTCATGAACGAGCGGGCCTCGATCGGCGGCGGCGGCGGCGGGCTCAGCAGCGGCGTGATGAGCACCGTGCGCCTCGCCCAGATGCTTACTGCGACCGGCAACAAGGACGATGCGCAGCTGCGCCAAGGGCTGGCCGATATCTACATCAACGGGCAGGTGTCGCGGTACACGAGCATGCGAGCGATGGCCAAGATCAAGGCCGGGCAGCTGCCGGGCGCAGAGATGTCGATCGCAAAGCTCGCGCTCACGCAGAACATGCAGCGCATCGAGACGTTCGTCTCCAAGGCGCTCGGGCCGAAGCTTGTCGCCGACAGCGGCGAATGGGGCACCTACGCGTGGTCGGAGTTCGTGCTCGGTGTACCCGGCATGCGTGTCGCCGGCGGCACCGACGAGATCATGCGCAACATCGTCGGTGAGCGAGTGTTGGGACTGCCGAAGGAACCCGGCCTGTCCAAGTAGCTACGATCGACGTGTTCCGTTCTGGGGAGGACGCATGAGCCGCAACATTCGAACTGCGATCGCGATCGCAATCGCGATCGCCAGCGTGACCGGGGTGGGGGCGTTCCAGTCACCGGCGGCCGCCGACCCTGTCACCGAGGTTGCCGAGCTCGTCGCCCAGGGCGACGCTGCGCTGCCTCAACCAGGGTCCTACGACGCGACCGACCCGAGCTGTCAACCCCACTCCACCGGGTGCGGGCCGTTTACGCGCCCCGGCGGGTGCGTCGCGATCACGCCCTTCCCGAACGGCGAGTGCCGCTATCGCAGCCTCGGCGGCGTGCAGGTCTATTACCAACTCGGCGATTTCAACTGGAACCTGAGCTACTTCGACGAGCTCGGGAACCGCATCTTTCTGGACACCCACAAGGTCGTGGACGAGCAGTTCACGGAGTCTGGCTGGTTCCTCGCGCCGCCTGGCGTCACGGTGTTCCTGAACGTGATCGGCGGTCTCGGCGTGCTCGGCGCAGGTGCGCCGCACACGGTTGGCGCGCTTCGCGTGCCGCCGCGGCTACCTGTCGGCTAGCCGACCGCAGCGGGGGCCTCGAACGGCACCCGTGGTGCGTCCGCCCACAGGCGTTCGAGGTCGTAATACTCGCGGGCTTCCTCGAGGAATACATGGGCGACGAAGTCGCCGTAGTCGAGCAGCACCCAGCGCCCATCGGCCAAACCCTCGACGCGGATCGGACTCCCACCGCCCGCCTGACGCACCTCGGACTCGATCTCGTCGCAGATGGCGCGAACCTGGCGATCGTTCGCTCCCGATGCGATCACGAAGTAATCGCAGATCGCGAGCACCGGCCCCACTTCCAGGATCACCGGGTCCGCCGCCTTCTTGGCGGACGCGGCGCGCGCCGCCACCATTGGCAGCGCGGCATCTCGGGTTGTGGGACGCGTCAGTACAGCCACGGAGGCAGAGTCCTTTCCACGCAGGATCAGGGGACCGGCGGTCACAGACTGCCGCCCGGGCGGGCGGTCAGCGAGCGGATTACGCAAAGACCTCGTGCGGTCATCTGCCCTAAGGGTACCCACCATCGGCGCGATAAATGCGCATGGCGGCGGCGGGAACGAGCCCGTCGACAGGGAGCCCGGCGGCAACCCGCCGGCGGATCGCACTGGAGGAAACGTCGATCTGCGGCACCTCCACGGCCCGAACCTTCCATCCGGGCAGGCAAACCTCACCGCGGGTGCCGGGACGGCTCACGACGGCCAATGTGACAAGTCGCTTTAGTTCCTCCACCCGGTGCCACGTGTCGAGCGACTGCACGACGTCGTGGCCGACTACCAGAAACAACGAACCGGCCGCATCCTTCGAACGGAGCTGCTCGACGGTGTCGATCGTGAAGCTCGGCCCGCCGCGCCGGAGCTCGACGTCGCTCGCGGCCAAGCCGTCAATCTCGAGATCCGCGACCGCAGCAGCCGCGGCCTCGTAGCGCACCGCAGCGGGCGTGACGACGACGCCCGACTTCTGCCAAGGCTCGTTGGCGACGACGAGCAACAGGCGGTCGAGACCGAGCGCGGCGTGCGCAGACGCAGCTACCGCGAGATGCCCGACATGGACCGGATCGAAGGTCCCGCCGAAGATGCCTGTGCGCATGCCACTGATTGTTAGCGTCCGGCGATGCCCGACGCCGAGTTGCCCGAGGGATTGTCCGGCCGGTGCGACGAGCGGTTCGTTGTGATTGCCGAGCTCCTCGCCCGCCAGATCGCCAGTGGAGCGCACCACGGAGCAGCGCTCAGCGCCTACTTCGACGGCAAGTGCGTGGTCGACGTGTGGGGTGGCAAGCGCGGTCCGGTCATCGGGCAGGATTATCCGGAAGGGTCCGATCGACCATGGAGTGAGGACACTCTGTCGATCTCGTTCTCCACCACGAAGGGCGTCGCCGCTACCGCGCTGCACATGGCCATGGAGCGCGCCGGGGTCGACTACGACCAGCGGGTCGTTGAGCTATGGCCCGAGTTCGGGGCCCACGGAAAGGGCGGGATCACTATCCGCCACGTGCTGAGTCACGAGGCCGGGATCCCGCAAATTCGCGACGTCGTGCCTGGGCCGGAGGCCTTCCTCGACTACGCCGAGATGATCGAACGCATCGAGGCACTCGAGCCGTTGTGGGAGCCCGGAACCGCGAACGGGTACCACGCCGTGACGTTCGGGCATATCGTCGCCGAAATCCTCCGCCGGATCGACGGCCGCCGCATCGACTCGTTCGTGACCGACGAGATCGCCGGCCCACTCGGGCTCGACGGCTGCTTCATCGGGTCGCCGGCGTCAGAGCATGCGCGCGTCGCTCCGGTGGTCACGCCGCCTGACACTGTCGCCGACGACGTGGGCTGGATCGAAGCGCTGGTGGGTCCCGACCACCTGCTGGTCCGCGCCCTCGCGCCCCCTGGCGACATGGGCGCATTCCTGAACTCTCCGGAGGGACTCGCAAGTGTCGCGCCTGCGTTCACCGGCGCGTTCACTGCGCGCTCGCTGGCCCGCCTGTACGCGTGTCTCGAGCGCGGGGGCACGCTCGACGGCGTGACGCTGCTACGACCGGAGACGCTCGCCGAGGCGACGACACTTCAGAACAAGCGGCCGGATCTCGTGCTCGTGCTGCCCGGCTATTGGCGCCTCGGCTACATGGGCGGCGGATCGTCATGGTCGCCAGCCGGGCCCGACCGCGCCGCGTTCGGGCACAACGGCCTCAACGGATCGGTCGGTCTTGCCGACCCCGCGTGCGGACTGTCGCTCGGCCTAACGCTCGACCGGGTCGAGTTGAACGTGCTCGGCAGCGACCGCACGCTCGCGATGGTGCAGGCGGCCGTGGCCGCGGCTCACGCGGCGCGCGGGCCGACTGCTTAAGATTCGGACATGCGCAGAATCCGCCGGCTCATCCTGCTCGCCACCGTGTTCGTCGCCGCGACGGCCGGCGTTGGTCTCGGGGCCTCGCCCGCCGAAGCTCGCGACCCGGGCCCCGGCGGCGGGTGCCGGCTGGTCGAGCCATCGATCGACGCGAACGGCCGCATTCGCGTCATCGAGTGCTACTACTAGGCCGCTCCGCGTAGCGGTTGCGCCCGACGTCGGAATTAGGTTCCGGCGAGACGGGCGATGATCGGCGCGAACGCGTCGAGTTCGGGTTCGTGGATGACGATGTCGTTGAGTCCGAAGCGCTCACGCCGTGCCTGAAGCGTCTCGACGATCTGCCCCTCGGTGCCGACCAGCGCCATCGGAACGGCCTTCACCTGCTCGGGCGTCATGCCAAACAGGGGCGCCATGTTCTCGACAATGGTGTCGGCGTCATCGGTGATCTGCACGAAGAACGTGAGCACCTGGAGATCGAGGTTTTCGAAGCGGTCGCCGGCTGCGTCCCTGATCCAGCCCAGCCTCTCGTCGTAACGCTCGGCCAAACCCGACAGCGCGGTGTCCCGGTCGACGGCGCCGGACTTGAGGTTCGGGTTGATGCCGATTGTGTCGGCTTCGCGCGCAGCGATCGTGAGCACCTTCTTGCCGCCGCCACCGATCACGATCGGCGGGCACTTGCCTTCGAAGGGCCGGGGCAATCCCTGCGCGCGCGTCACGTTGTAGTGCTTGCCGGCGAACGTCGCCGTGCCGTCGCGCCACAGCGCCTTCATGATCGTGAGCGCCTCTTCCATGCGGTCGATGCGCGTGCCGGGCGAGTCGTAGCTAATCCCTGACTCGTCGTAATCGGTCTTCATCCAACCGGCGCCGAAGCCGAACACGACCCGGCCCTCGCTGGCCAGGTCGAGCGTCGCGATCTCCTTCGCCAGCGTGACTGGGTGGCGGTAGTCGACGTCATAGACGAGCGCGCCGACCTTGAGCGTGCTCGTGGCCTCCGCGGCGATGGTCATCCCGATCGTCGGCGCCCACTGGTCGCCGAAATGGTCGGGGATGTAGAGCGTGTCGACGCCAAGATCCTCGACCTTGCGGGCGAACTCCCGCCACGTCTTGCCATCAGGCGCGGTCGAGTACTGCACAGAAAACTTGAACGGACGCATGCCGATCACGCTACCGGCCGCCGCGCAATCAGCACTACGTGTCGGTGTCAGATCGCGTTCTC
>DATLOH010000118.1:0-45375 GCA_035536375.1 Acidimicrobiales bacterium | reverse complement strand
GGGCGCGTGGCTGAGGAGACCGGGCCGCGGGCGTCGCGGAACCGTCTACAGACGACGACGCTGCTCGACGCGATCGCGGAGCACGGATTCGACGCTGCCTTCGGAGGCGCCCGACGCGACGAGGAGAAGGCGCGCGCAAAGGAGCGGGTGTTCAGCTTTCGCGACGAGTTCGGCCAATGGGACCCGAAGAACCAGCGCCCGGAGCTGTGGAGCCTCTACAACGGCCGCATCCGCAAGGGCGAGCACATCCGCGCGTTCCCGATCTCGAACTGGACCGAACTCGACGTATGGCAGTACATCCAACGCGAGCATCTCGAAGTGCCGGCGATCTACTTCAGCCACACCCGCCCGGTGTTCGAACGCGACGGGATGCTGCTCGCGCACAGCCCGTTCGTGACGCTGTTGCCCGGTGACGAGGTGCGCGAACAGGTGGTGCGCTATCGCACCGTCGGCGACATGAGCTGCACCGGAGCCGTCGAGTCGACCGCCGCTTCTATCGACGAGATCATCGAGGAGATCGCGATCACCCGCATAACCGAGCGCGGCGCCACCCGGGCCGACGACCGCTTCACCGAAGCCGCGATGGAAGACAGAAAAAAAGAAGGGTATTTCTGATGCCCCTCACTCGCTTCGCTCCGTTCGGGGCAACTAATCGTGCGGCGACCGGCCGGCGGAGCCGTCCGGCCGCCGCGCTGCAAAGCACATGGCCGCCATCACTTCGGGGCGCCTTCGGCGCGTGCGGTGACGGCGGCGTTTTGCGCAGCTCGGTGCTGCCGCAGTCGGTTGGTGCGGGGCGCTGATGGAGCTCCTCAGGTTCTCCACGGCGGGGTCGGTCGACGATGGGAAGTCGACGTTGATCGGGCGGTTGTTGTACGACTCGAAGGCGATCCTGGAGGATCAGCTGGCGGCGGTCGAGCGCACGAGTCAGCAGAAGGGACTCGACTACGTCAACCTCGCGCTGCTGACCGACGGGCTGCGCGCTGAACGCGAGCAGGGCATCACGATCGACGTCGCGTACCGATATTTCTCGACGACGCGACGCAAGTTCATCATCGCTGACACCCCCGGCCACGTTCAGTACACGCGCAACATGGTCACGGGCGCGTCGACCGCAGATGTCGCGCTTGTGCTCGTCGACGCCCGCAAAGGTCTCGTCGAGCAGAGCCGCCGGCACGCGTTCATCGCCACGCTGCTGCATATCCCGCACATTGTCGTGTGCATCAACAAGATGGACCTCGTCGACTGGGACGAGAAGGTGTTCGACAGCATCCGGGAGGAGTTCCGCGCGTTCGCGACCCGCCTCGAGATCCCCGACCTCACGTTCATCCCGGTTTCCGCTCTCCTTGGCGACAACGTCGTAGACCGGTCGCCCAACATGGACTGGTACCGCGGCCTCCCGCTGCTGACGCTGCTCGAAGAGATGTACATCGCATCGGACCGCAACCTCGTGGATGCTCGATTCCCGGTGCAGTACGTCGTCCGTCCGCTGACCGACGAGCACCACGACTACCGCGGCTACGCGGGCCAGGTCGCGGGCGGCGTGTTCCGCCCCGGTGACGACGTCTTGGTCCTGCCGTCAGGTCTCACGACGAAGGTGGCGGACATCGACACGTTCAACGGACCCGTGGAAGAAGCGTTCCCGCCGATGTCGGTGACACTGCGGTTCACCGACGACATCGACATCTCACGCGGCGACATGATCTGCCGCGCCGGCAACCACCCCGAGCCGAGTCAGGACATCGATGCGATGGTGTGCTGGTTCGCCGACGCGCCGCTCCGGGCGAGCTCCAAGTACGCGATCAAGCACACCACCCGTGAAGCGCGCGCCGTCGTCCGCGACCTGCGCTACCGGCTCGACATCAACACGCTCCACCGCGACGAGGACTCGACCGAGCTCACCCTCAACGAGATCGGTCGGGTCACGTTGCGAACGACCGCCCCGCTGATGGTCGACGAGTACCGCCGCAATCGCACAACCGGCAGCTTCATCCTCGTCGACGAGGCCACCAACGCCACCGTCGGCGCAGGCATGGTCCTCTAAACGGTAGGGGGCTCTGGAGGGTGACGGGTTAGCGCGGAAAAGCCCCCTCTGGTTCTAGGGTGCGCGGATGATCATCTTTTTGCATGGGGTGCCCGAGACTGCGGCGCTTTGGGACGGCGTGCGCGATGCGATCGGTCGGGAGTCACAGGCGTGGAACCTGCCCGGGTTCGGATGCCCTCGGCCCGAGGGGTTCTCCGGCACCAAGGACGCCTACATGGACTGGCTCGTGGCCGAGCTCGACAAGGTCGACGAACCAGTCGACCTCGTGGGACACGACTGGGGCGGCGGGTTTTCGCTCAGGGTCGGCACGACGTATCCGGAGAAGGTTCGGTCGTGGGTTAGCGACGTCGGCGCGCTGTTCGCGCCCGACTACGAGTGGCACGATTTCGCGAAGATCTGGCAGACCGCCGGTGACGGCGAGGCGTTCTTCGAGACGCAGCTCGCCGCGCCGCTCGAAGATCGTGCTGCGACGTATCAGATGTTCGGTCTCGACGAGGCGGCGTCTCTGAAGCTTGCGGCGATGGGCGACGAGACAATGGCCGCGTGCATCCTCGACCTGTACCGCTCGGCCACGCCCAACCCGCACGCGGATTGGGGCGACGGTTACGAGCCGACGAAGATCCCCGGTCTCATGCTCATCGCCTCCGATGACCCCTTTGGCAACCCTGACGCGTCGAAGAAGGTCGCAGAGACGCTCGGCGCGCGTACTGCCACCCTCACGGGTGTCGGACACTTCTGGCCGATGCAGGATCCTGCGCAAGGCGCACGCGTCCTGACAGAGTTCTGGGACTCGCTCGCCTGACCCCTACTGCCAAGAGCGACGAAACGGACAATCGTCGCTACCCTGTTCCGATGGCATCCAGGGGAATCCGGCGGCTCTTTCTCTTCGCTTTCGCGGTGGCGAGTGTTCTGATTGTTTCGTCAACCGACGCGTACGGGCAGAGCGGGCAGGGCGGCGCGACCGTGCAACCCGACAGCGGGCCGGACGAGAGCAGCTTCACGGTCACCGCCGGAGGATTTAAGCCCGGCAGCCTGGTACAGGCGACGGTCGACGGGTTCATCATCGGAGCGGCCCCGGCCACCGCCTCGAGCAACGGCGACGCGTCGGTCACGTTCACTGGCTTCGGTGAGGGCATCCACCGCGTCCGTCTGGTCGGGATCGACGCGAACAACGCGCCGCGTGGCCCGTCCGCAGCGTTCACCGTGAAGGCGCCGCTCTGCACGTCGAACTGCAGCGGCGGCCTCCCACAAACCGGTCGTGGAGTCGGGCTGGCGCTGCTCGGCGGCGTTCTCCTAGCCGGTGGCTACCTTCTCGTCACGCGCCACCCGACGGCGGGCAAACACTTCAAGGGCGCAGCGCGCACCGCCGGTGTCGTCGTGCTCGCAGGCGCAGTCGTTGTCACCGTCACTCGTTTCTCTCGACCCGAGTCCGCGCACGCCGCGAGCACCGCATCGATCGCCGGCAAAGCCACGAACGGAGCCACGTCGGAAGGGGTTCCGAACGTTTGCGTCCACGCCGCGAACAACAGCGACTTCGGCATGGCGCTAACAGCCGCGGACGGCACCTACACGATCAGCGGCCTTCCGCCCGGCAGGTACAACGTCGGCTTCCTCGACTGCGGAGCGGCACCGGTCTTCTTCACCGAGTACTTCGGCGGTAGCCGCAACTGGCGGGGAGCTACGGCGGTCGACGTTGCCGACGGGCAGGCCGTCACCGGCAAGGACGCGCAGCTCGACCCCGGCGCGGTAATCGGTGGCCGCGTCGTCGACAGCGCGGGTGCGGGCCTCGACAACACCTGCGTTTGGATGGGCACTGCCAACAACGCGATGGGCTGTCAGGTCGCGACAACGGCGTCAGGCGCGTTCATCTCCAACCCGATTGCGACGGGCACCTACGGCATTGCTGTCGTCGACTTCGACGGCGAGTTCGCGATCAAGTACAACGGCGGTACCAACGATTACGACTCGTCCTCGAAGATCACCCTCGGCTCGCGCAGCGAGAACACCAGCGTCCGCGTGACCCTGCCACAGGCGGGATCGATTTCCGGCACCATCAAGGACGCCGCGTCCGGCTCCGCGCCGACGCGCGCCGTGTGCATCGCCGACTACAGCAACAACGTCCCCACCCTTGCGTCGGGCACGGCCGCATCCGACGGCAAGTTCACGATTCCGCAGCTCGGCGCCGGCCCCCACAAGGTGCGCTTCTTCGACTGTGAGAACGACGGGTCGGACGCCGCCTATACCGCGGAGTTCTACAACGACAAGCCCGACGTCGGCACTGCGGACCCGGTGACGGTCGCGGCCGGCGGCGATCGTTCCGCCACCGACGCGACGCTCGCCTCCGACGGGGAACCCGAGCCGACGACGACCACGGTCGCGGGGAACACGACTACCACTGCGAGCGGCGCCACGACCACGACCACCAGCGGCAGCGCCACAACGACAACCACGCGTCCAGCGACCACGACAACGTCTCCGCAGGCGGCGACCACGTCAACGACGTCGGCGACGCCGCCGCCTGCCAACGGCCCGGCGTCGGCGAGCACGGCATCTGCTCAGCCTGGCGACACGATCACGATCAGCGGTAACGGCTTCCAGCCCGGATCGAACGTCGACGCTGTCGTCTACTCCACGCCCGTCAAGCTCGGGCAGGGTCGGGCCGACGGCGCCGGCAATATCTCGCTGCGGGTAACTCTGCCGCGCAATCTGACGCCCGGGCGTCACGAACTGCAACTCCAAGGAGTCGACTCCGCGGGGCGCACGCGCGTGCTCAACGCGTTCATCACCATCCGCGGCACGCTTCCCCGCACGGGCGGACAGGAACCCTGGCAGGCCACGCTCGGCTTGACCCTCCTCGTGCTGGCGGGGTTGGCCGTATTCAGCCGCCGGCAATTGAGCCGGACAACCGCCTGAGTCCTCCAAGCTGGTGGCCGGCGGCGGCGCTCGCCGCCGCGACACCGCTGGTCGTCGACCCCTTCGGTCACCACCGTTTCACGGCGGTTCGGTTCGCTTTCGTCACCATCGTCATAACGGCGGGGCTGATATCGGCGCGCCGCGGCTTTGTCATCGACAGGTGGGTGACACGTCTCTGGCTCGCACTGCTCGCAGGGGTCGTCGTGTCGACTGGGTTCGGTGCCGATCCGCTTCAGAGCGTCTGGGGACACCCCGAACGTCTCTTGGGTGTGATGGGGATCGCGCTCGGGTTCGGAGCTTTTCTCGTCGGCTGCTCTGCCGGCCCCGGCGCGCTGCCGAAGGTGCATACAGCGGTTGTGGCCGCTGCGGGCGTTGTCTCCGTTATCGCGCTCGGACAGTTCTTGCTCGGTGACCTGGGGCGTCCAACCGGTTCGCTCGGTAACGCGGGGTTCCTCGGTGCGTACCTGTGCCTTGCGCTGCCAATCGCGGTGTCGCGAGCGTTGGCCGCCGATCGGTACCGCCTTGTCTTCACGGGCATGGTCGCAGTCGGTGTTCTTGCTCTCGCCGCTACAACCACGCGCGGCGCATGGATCGGCGCCGCCGCGGGCGTCGGCGCGGTCGCGCTCCTGCGTTGGCGCGCCCTGTGGGCGGTGCTGCCAATCGCGGCGGCAATTGCGGTCGCGCTCATCGCACCGGTTCGCGACCGCGACACTGCGCGGGGACGGCTCGACACTTGGAGCGAGTCGATAGCGGTAGTCAAGGAACGGCCAGCGCTCGGGTGGGGTCCCGAGGGGTTCCGGACCGGGTTTGCGAGCGTGGTCAGCACCGATTGGGTGCGCACGTACACACTCGAGCAGACGCCGGATCGCTCCCACAATCGGTTCATCGACATTGCTGCGACAACCGGGACTGTTGGCGTCTTGGCGGACCTCGGACTGATTGTCTGCGTCGCACTCGCGTTGCGCCGGGCGCTGCGCACGCACGAGCGCGGCAGTGAGACGTGGTGGGCGATTGCGGGCACGGCGGGCGCGGTCATCGGCTATATCGCGCAGGGCCTGTTCCTGTTCGACACGTTCGATCTCTCCGTGGTCGCCTGGACTCTTGTCGGGCTGACTGTCGGCGTTGGCGGGGCCGCCGGTGCGCGCAATCTCCCGTCGCGGACCGTCGTCAAGCTGGCCGTCGCCGCAGCGCTGCTGTCGGTGGTCGCATGCCTGAACGTCGTCGCCGACCGGTTGGTGCAGTCGGCCAGCGGTCGACCGGATGCGCAGGCGGTGCAAATCCTCGACCGCGCTGCGGCGCTGCGACCGCGAGCGCTCGACACGTACCTCCTCGCAGGGGCGGTCGCGCTCGCCAGTGACGATCCCGCCGTGTCTCATGAGGCGCACGCGCTCCTGCGAACGTGGGCTGATCCGCACGTTCGACTCCGTGACGCGGATGTGCTCGCCCACCAAGCCCGCCTGACGCGCGACCGTGCGCTGGCCCAGCGCGCGGCCGTCGCGTATCGCCTCGGGTTGCGCGACGCACCGACCAACGGCCCCGGATGGCTGGGTCTCGGCACGACGCTGCTGCGGCTCGGCGATCGCGACGACGCGTTGCGCGCACTCCGGCGGGCCGACCGACTGATGCCGGCCCGGTTCGAGCCGCCACTGAACTTGGCGACACTGGCGTTCGCACGCGGAGACAACGCCGAAGGGTGCAGGCAGCTCGGCGTCGCGTCGCGTCGTCGCGGCGCGCCGTCGAGGCGCGATCTGGGCCGGGTCGCGCCCGTCGACTGCGGAATCTTCCCGCTGTGAGCATTTGTCGGCACAATTCGCTACCGTGACGGCGGCGCCGATCGGGCGCCACCGGTCCGCGGGCAGGGGCTCAGCCCCCCGATCAGTTTCGACGTATCACCCAACCTGACTCCTTTCGGAGCCCGGGACGCGGACACTGGGCGTTGACCGAAACGGAGACCTGATGTCACAGAAGCGCCTGTGCGACCGACCAAGCCTGGATCGTCTCAAGGACGAGGCACGAGAGCTGCAGCGCACGCTGCGTCAGTCGAATCCCGCGGCGAAGTTGTCCGACGCCCAACGCGAGCTCGCACGAGAGTACGGGTTCGCGTCCTGGCCCCGGCTGAAGCAGTACGTCGACCTCGTGCACGCCGAGACGCGCAACCCGCACGACGTCGGCGCACTCGATGATCCGGGCGAGGAGTTCCTCCGCCTCGCGTGTCTTACGTATGGCGCCGACGACTCGGCTCGTCCAGCGATGGCGCAGAAGATGCTGGACGCCGACCCGTCCCTCGGAACCGCCAGCGTGTTCGCGGCCGCCGCAGTCGGCGCGGCCGACCAGTTGCGCGCCGCGATCGCAAGCGACCCGACAGTTGTCCAACGTCGTGGCGGTCCATTCGACTGGGTGCCGCTGCTCTATCTGACCTACTCCCGCGCCACGCTCCCGGACCGCGGGTGGGACGCAGTCGACGCGGCGCGCGTACTTCTCGACGCGGGTGCCGATCCCAATGCCGGGTTTCTCTGGGACGGCATGCCATCGCCGTTCACCGCGCTCACCGGCGCGTTCGGTGAGGGCGAGGACGCGCCGAACCAGCCGCCACATCCGCAGTGGCACGAACTGGCACGCCTGTTGCTGGAACGCGGCGCCGACCCGAACGACACGCAGGTCCTCTACAACCGACACTTCCGGCCCGGCACCGAGTGGCTCGAGCTGCTCCTCGAGTTTGGGATGGGCAAGGGTGACGGCGGGCCCTGGCACGCGAGGCTCGCTCCGATGCACAACTCCCCGACGCAAAACCTCGAGGATCAGCTCACGTGGGCAGCGACCCGCGGCTACGCCGACCGCGTCGCGCTCGTGCTGGCGCACGGCGTCGACCCGAACGGTCTCGGCATGAACCACCCGACGCTGGACGGAAAGACCGCCATGGAACTGGCGGTCGCGGGCGGCCACAAGCAGGTAGTCGGACTTCTGTTGGCACACGGGGTGAGGGCTCCGGCGATGGACCCAATCGATCGTCTGCTTATGGACGTCATGGCCGGTGACGAGTTCTCTGCCCGGCAACGGATCGACCGCGACAGATTGTCGACCGCTGAAGCGACCCGCCGGCGCCCCCACGCCGTCGCCACCGCAGCCGAGGCGGGGCGTGCTGAAGCTGTGCGTCTGCTGGTGCGCCTCGGCTGGGACGTGAACCACAAGCAGCGCACGACCGCGCTGCACGACGCGGTGTGGAATGGCGACCGCGCGATCGTCGAACTGCTGCTCGCACTCGGCGCCGATCCGCGGATCACCGACGACGACTTCAACTCCACACCCGCGGGATGGGCCGCGCATACGCACAACGACGAGCTGCGTGAGCTGTTGCTGGGGGCAGAGGCAAGGATGGCGTGATGCTGCGCGTGCTCACGTTGAACATCTGGAACCTGTCGGGCGATTGGCGGGCGCGCCGCGTGGAAACGGTGGAGTGGATCGACCGGCTCGCGCCCGACGTCGTCTGCCTGCAGGAGGTCGTCGAGAGCGACGCCGGCGGCAACCAGGCCGAGTGGCTCGCCGAGCACTGTGCCGGCGACTGGTTCGTCGCGTACGCCGGCCGACCCGTGATGGACGGCGTGCTGTTCGGCAACGCCGTGCTGTCGCGCTGGCCGATCGACGCCCAAGCCGACGACGACGTCCCCTCGACGCCCGAACGCGAGGACGAAACGCAACGCTTCGTCCTGCATGCGCGCACCAACGGCCTGGACGTTTTCAGCACGCACCTGTCGTGGCAGTACGCGGACGGCGTCATACGCGAGAAGCAGGTTCTCAAGCTGGCGGAGGTCGTCGCCGATCGCGCCGACACCAGCGCCGCGCTGCCGCCGATCCTGGCCGGCGATTTCAACGCCGAGCCCGACAGCACCGAGATGCGCTTCCTGACCGGGCTCACGTCGCTCGAGGGCCGCAGCGTGTACTTCCAAGACGCCTGGCGCGTCGCCGGCGGCCGTGGCCCGGGCTACACGTGGGAGAACCGGAATCCGCACGCGTCCAAGGAGTACGAGCCCGACCGCCGCATCGACTACATCCTCGTCGGTTGGCGCCGTAACCACACTGGCGCAGGGCGAGTCGAGGCGTGCCGGGTGGTGTGTGACCGGGTGCTCACCGAGGACTGGGCCAGCGACCACCACGGTCTCCTCGCCGAGCTCGCCACCTGATCCCCTCCTTCGCAACCTGCGACCCAATCGCGCGCCCACACGCGCGATTCGGTCGCGGGTCGGTTTAGATCGGCTCGTCGTCGCGGAGCAGGATCTCGGACGCGGCGATGCGGGAGTTGAGCGCGTCGTACGGCGCAGGTGAGAGCGCGAGCCTGGCGAGGCGTGGGTCGCCTTCGGCGATGCGATACGCACGGAAGATCACCGGCGTCGTTCCGAAACGCGGGCTCGGCATCATCCATGGGCTTACGTACTCCCACACCGTCTCGCCCTCCGGTGTCACCTCGAACAATCGGCCCGTCGCCGCCTCGGTAATGAACGTGTTGCCGTTTGCGAGCCGCTCGACTCCCCCGCACATGAAAGAGAAGAACGCGAGCAGCGGTTCGCTCTTGTACGTCCACACGATCTTCGAGGTCTTCGGGTCGACCTCGACGATCGACGAGAACGACGGAGCCTCCTTGCGGTGGCACCCGTTGTCGAACACGAGCACATTGCCGTTTTCCAACCAGCTGGCGTGGTGCTGGTGCGACAGGTTGTTCGCGCCCCACCGCCAGCGAACGTCGCCGGTAGCCCCGTCGACCAGCACCACCGTCGACGTCAGCCGGAAGCTCAGCAACCAGTCGCCGTCTGGCGTGACCTCTAGCGAGTTGATGTGCGTCCATTCCTTGCGGCTCTCGAGCGGGCACTTCACGTGGTGATCAGGCGAGAGGTGCTCCCACGATCGCCATGTGCGCACGGTGTCGCCCGAAGGCGTCAACTCGACCACCTCGTCGCCCCACATCCACTCCGGGTCGTCAGGTGAGATCCAGCCGCCCTTCACTCGTGCCGCAACCTCAGGGGGCAGCTTCGTCCACCGAACGATGAGCGTGTTGCCGTTCGGCAGTCGCTCGTAGTCGTGGTGCATGTACACGTCCTGGTGTTCCCAGACGACGTTGCTGTCAGCGTCGAGCTCGAACAGCGCCCGCGCGCACCCGCCGATCTTCTCCGCACCCTGGGCGAATTCCGGCGGCGTGCCGTGCGCCAGCAGATTTCCGTTGGCCAGCAGCTTGACGTGCTGGACGCCCTCTGGGTGGTGCCACTGGTGGACGATGCGGCCCTCGTCGTCGAGCAGGTCGGCGTGGAACCCTCTCACGGGTGAGAACAGCGTGTAGCCGCCCGCGCTCTTCTGCTTGTCTCGGTAGACGAGCCCCAGCTGTCGGTTCCTGATCCACGTCATGACGACAGCTTTGCGGACCGACGAGGTCGCGGCACGCGTAGCGTGCCGCCCATGACCGACAACATCGAAATGCGCGAGTACTGGGATCGACGGGCCGAGCTGTGGGACCGACGGGCCACCGCACTGGAGGGCGCGTCCGATCCTTATGGCGAGTCGGCGCTGATGAAGCTGAACCTTCAGCCCGGCGAGCGTGTCATCGACATCGGGTGCGGCCCCGGCGCAGCGACGATCACGATCGCCGGCCTGGTGGGGCCAAAGGGTGAAGCGGTCGGCATCGACATCTCGACCGAAATGATCAAGGCCGCTGAGGCCCGGGCGAAGCTCGCCGGCGTCGACAACACGAAGTTCGTCGTGGCCGACGCGCAGACCGATCCGCTCGGCACCGGCTTTGACGCCGTCTTTTCGCGCTTCGGCGTGATGTTCTTCCCCGATCCCGCAGCCGCGTTCACCAACATCGTCGCTGCGCTCCACCCGGGCGGACGACTGGCGGCGATGGCGTGGGGACCTGTTGGCGCTAACCCGTGGATGTTCCTGCCAACCATGACGGCCGCCCAAGTACTCGGCGCGGACCTCCCGCTCCCTGATCCGGGCGCGCCCGGTCCGTTCTCGCTCGCCGATGACACTCTGGTCGACGACCTCTTAACCCGCGCAGGGTTCCGTGACATCAACATCGACGTCGTGGAGGGCAAGCGTGAGATCGGCGACGTCCCCGGCGTCAACGACGTCCGCGTCCTGCTCGAGACGTGCCCGTTGGCCGAACCATTCCTTGCCGCCGACGATGACACTCAGCAGCGCGTCATCGACGCGCTAACGGAAGCGTTTGCGCCGTACAAGACCGACGGCGGATGGGCCGTGCCGGGCATGGCTCGCTGCATCACTGCCGTTCGCGGCTCTGCCTAGGAGCCCTCGACCGCGACCGTGCGGTCAGTCCAAAAGTCCGACGAAGTTTTCGAGCTGCCGCAGGTTGCGGCACTCGTGGACACCGTCGCAGAACACGCCGTACTCGCTGACGATGGAGTCGCCCGTGTCCCAGTAGCTGCGGGGCTCGGGATTCAACCAGTAGACGTGACGGGCGCGCTTGGCCATCTCGGCGACCACCCAACTCTGCGCGGCGTGGTAGTTGTTTCGCGCATCACCTAGCAGGATGAGGCTCGTCTTCGGCGAGATCTCGCGACCCCAGCGTTCCCAGAACACCTCGAACGCGTGGCCGTAGTCGGAATGCCCGTCGACCCACACCACGTCGGCCTCGGTGTTCACGCGGTGAATCGCCTCCGTGATGTCCTCGACGCCTTGGAAGTACTCGGTGACCTCGTCGATCCCGTCGATGAACACGAACGACCGCACCTTCGAGAACTGGGCGTTGAGCGCGTAGGTCAGGTGCAACGTGAACCGCGCGAACGCGGCCACTGACCCGGAGATGTCGGCCACGATCATCAGCTCGGGTTTGGCCGGTCGCGGGTAGCGAAACTTCGGCTCGGCAGGGACGCCGCCGTAGCTCAGCGAGTGGCGCACCGTGTTGCGAAAGTCGAGCGGACCTTTGCGACCGTGCCGACGTTTGCGCGCCAATCGGACGGCGAGCTTGCGCGTCAGGGGCCCGATCGCCTTTCGCAGCGCGTTCAGCTCGTCCTTGGAGGCGTGCATGAAATCGACGTCCTCGGGCAGAGGCTTGCGCAGCGTGCGCGCCATCGCCTCGGGACCGCGGTCGGCGACCAGCCGACGTCGGATCTCGGCTTCGACTTCCTGCTTCAGCTTGTCGAGCCGCGACTGGTACTCGTCGCGCGTCAAGCGCTCCTCGAGAGGCGTGAGCCCCTCATCAGTGTCGTTCTGCGCGGTCTGCATCATGCGGTCGAGCACGTTCTCGAGGTCGAGATTCCGTAAGGTCCGGTACAGGTAGTACGTGCCACCCACAGGCCGGCCGGGCTCCATGCCCGCGAAGCGAGTGACGGCTTGACGCGCGAGCGCGCGCAACATTGCGTCGTCGGCGTTCATGAGCGCCTTGTAGAGCATCTCCGCCAGCTCTTCGGGTGACAGTCCTTCCATGCCGCCTCCGGCGGCGGCCTCGGCGGCCATCTGCTGCATCAGCTCGTCTAGGTCGCTCACCTCCCCGTCGCCATCGACGTCACCTGCCTTCGGCGCCGCCAAGTGGGTCGAGAAATACACCTCGAACACCGTCTCGAAGGCGCGCCAGTGCGACGAGCTCTTCACGAGCGTTGCACCGAGCGCGTACTTGAACGCTTGGCGGTCCTCGAGCGGGATGTGCGTCACGGCCTCCATCGCATCGATGGACTCCGTCAGGCTCACCGGCAGCCCCGCGTTGCGGAGCTCGGTGATGAAACCGGTGAGCAGGTTCAGCATGCGCCGTTATCTTCGCATTAGGTGGCGCGCCACGCGACCGCATGCACCGTGTGCGTCCCGGACAATCCCTTTAGCGCCACCGCTCGGCCCGGCTCGGCGACGACGTCACGCACCGCAGCCAATACCTCCGGGGTCGCGAGTACCTCGCCCCCGCACGCGTGGTCGGCCACGCGAGCAGCGAGGATGACCGTGCGACCGAAGAAGTCGGCCTCTTCGCGAATGACCTTGCCCACGTGGATGCCGATACGTAGCTCAAGACGCTCTCCGTCGAACTCGTTGCTCGACACTGCCCGCTGGATCGCCGTCGCAAACGCAACGCCGTCCGCAGGCTCGGTGAACGCCAGCATGAAACCATCGCCGTGACTCTTCACCTCAACCCCGCGGTGACGTCGCAACTCGCTCCGCAGGATCGCGTTGTGCTGGTGGAGAACACTCTGTGACAGCTCGTCGCCGAGCCGCTCGGTGAGCGCGGTGTACCCGGCAATATCGGAGAACACCAGCGTGACCTGCCCGTCGTCCGCCGCGTGCGAGGCGAGGTCAGGCCGCTCCATCGACACGCCCGCGGCAACCATGTCGATCGACGCCGTCGGAGATGACGATGCGACGCCCTGTAGTTCGAGCTTCACGTGCAGCGCCTGCTCGACGAGCTTGGGCATGCCGACCGAGTTGGCCGTCTCCAACGCCCGGTTGAGCAGCGACACGGCGCGCTCGCGGTCGCCTGGCGTGTCGCGGGCCACTAGCGCACGAGCAAGGTCGTACTCCGTGCGGGCGATCCAGGGGCGGGCCCGCATGCGCTCGTGGATCGCCATCGCGGCGGTGAGGTCGTCGACTGCTTCGTCATAGCGACCGGCGGTCATGTCGAGAAGCCCGATGTAGCGGTCGATCGCGCCGTGGTAGGCCGAAAGCCCGAGAATCGCCGCCCGTCCTACATGTGGGCGCAGGAGCGCCACAAGATCTTCTGCGGTGGCGGAATCACTTAGAGCGGCGACGGCCTCGGCAACCGCGCAAAGCGCATAGGGACGGGACACATCGCTCGGGATGGCCGAGAAGCCTCCTGTCGCAAGGACGTCGACGTGAACCACGGCGTCCTCCGGCTTGCCGATCTCACACAAGAGATGCGCGAGCCCGGCGCGCCAACCTGCGACGGTCGGGTTCTGCTCGACCGCGCGAGCGGTCACCGATTCAAACTCCGCGAGGCGTCCCCGTTCTCGCCACATGGGGAACACCACTACCCCGAAGGTGTTCACCATCGTGCGGTCGCGTAGACGTCGACCGTATGTGAGCACCTCGGCGGCAAACCGGTCACCGTCGTCATAGCGACCTTCCAGCACGGCCACCGTCGCCTGCACGGTCGCCGCGCTCGCGAGGACGAACGGCGATCGACTCTGCTGTGCCAGCTGTGCGACGCCGGCGACCGCCGCATCCATTGCCTGGCGCTCGCTGTCCAGCAGCGCTCCGACCAACAACGACAGTTGGTGCTGGTGGGCGAGTTCGAGGTCACCTGCCTGCTCTGCGAGTCGACCGATCTCCGTCCGGACCAATCGCGCTTCCTCGTGCTGGTCCGCGCCGGTGAGGGTTGCCGTCCAGATATGGAGCGCAGCGGCAAGCGCACCCGGATCACCCGAACGCTTCGCTGCCTCCACCGCCTCGCCTGACAGCGTGGCGACGTGGTTCTGGTCGATGAACATGTTCGACGCAGCCTGACGCGCAAGTAGCCGCGACCGCAGCGAGTCGTCGCGGTCACCGATGCGCTCGACCGCCTCGGCGAGTAGCGCCACGAGCTTCGGTTGTTGGATGCCGCCCGTCCAGTTCGATGTCCCGCTGACAAGCGCGGTCCGTCCGAGCAGCAACGCGTCGTCGAACTCCCGCGCCACCGCCACGGCCTCGTCCAGAGCCGCTGCCGCCGCTTCTGGCTCGCTCGCCAGCATCAGCGAGCTGCCCATCGAGAGGAGAAGCTCGCCGCGGTGCACGCCGGCCGGCGCGTCGCCGAGCTCCAAGGACTCGAGCGCCATCTTGTAGAAGCGTGCCGCCTCCTCGTGCGCAGCCTGCGCGCGGGCATTGTCTCCGGCGCGCGTCGAGTATTCGACGGCGCGGGCGACGTCTCCTCCCGGGGCCGCGTGGAAACAGTGGTAAGCGAGTTCGGCGACACGTGTGTCCGACGCGCCTTGCGCCTCCAGCGTCGCCGCGATCTGGCGGTGGAGCCGAACGCGGCGGGGCGTGCTGAGTTCGCCGTAGAGCGTCTGACGAATGAGCGCATGGTTGAATTCGTAGGTACCCGGCGCCTCCCGCCGCTCTCGCAGCACCTGCGCGTCGAGTGCCTCGTCGAGGAGGTCGAGCACGCGATCGTCGTCGAGCTCCAGCACGCTCGACACGACGTCGAGCGAGAACCCCCCCGGCATGGCTGCGCCGACTGTGAGCATGCGGTTGCAGTCCGCACTGAGACGCGACAGGCGCCGACCGATCACCTCGCGCACCCCCTCGGGCAGGTTCTCGATGACCTGCTCCGCCGTCCCGACCCACTGGCCGTCGACACGCGTTATCGCGCCGGTCTCGACGAGGTTACGGAGGATCTCGGCGACGAAGAACGGGTTGCCTTCGGTCTCACGGTGGACCAACTCAGCGAACGGGCGCGGGCTGTCCTGGTTGTCGACCGAGTCGATTAGCTCTTTCACCTCGTCGGTCGAGAGTCCGCGCAACAGCACGCGTTCGTACAGCTGCTCGCGGCGCAATGCCGCGACCGCGTCGGCCAGCGGATGGGTGCGGTCGAGCTCCACGTCGCGGTACGTGCCGACGATCAGGACCCGCTCTCGGCGGAGGTTGCGCACGAGGTACTGCAGCATCAGCAGCGTCGGCTTGTCCGCCCAGTGCAGATCGTCGAGGAGGAGCACCAGCGGCCGGCCGACCGAGGCGTTACGCACAAATGCGCTTACGCCCTCGAACAGCCGCATGCGCTCTGCATCACCCTCCAACGGGGGTGATGACGGCAGATCGCTGAACCGGGCGCGTAGCTCGGACACCAGCGTCGCGATCTCGGGTGCGCCGGTCGACAGCTCGGCCCGCAGATCCTCGTCGGAGCGCTCCCGGACATAGGTGCGGAACGCTTCGATGAACGGCAGGTAGGGCATGCCGAGCTCGCCCTCGTAGCAGTGGCCCCAGCACACGGTGGCGCCGCGCACGCTCGCGTAGACCGCGAGCTCCTCGACGAGTCGCGTCTTGCCGATTCCGGGCTCACCCACGACCATCACCAGCCGGCTCCGGCCGCTTACGGCGTGGTCAAACGCTGCTGTGAGCTGGCCGAGCTCGGGGACGCGACCCGCGAGGGGTGCACTCGTCAAGACCTTCGGTGCCGCCGTCGGAGCCACGGGCGCTCCGGCCGCCGTGAGCGCACCGATCGCGATGCGCTCGAGCTCGTCGATCGTCGACGCGGCGTCCTTCGGGCGCTCGGACGGATCCTTTGCTAAAAGCGCGAGCACGAGCGTGTCAAGTGCCGACGACACCGTCGCGTTGTGCCAGGACGGTGCGACCGGGGAAGAGTTCAGGTGTTGGGAGATCACCGTTACCGCGTCGTCCCCCAGGAACGGCGGACGACCGGTGAGCAACTCGTAGAGCAACGCGCCGAGGGAGTACAGGTCGCTGCGCGCATCCGGAGCCCGGCCAACCGCCTGTTCGGGCGCAAGATACGCAACCGTCCCGACGACGAGGCCATCGACTGTGAGGCGCGCTTCGTCTCCGGTTGCCGCCAGACCGAAGTCGCCGAGCAGCACAGTGCCGTCGGCCGCCCGCCAGACGTTCGCGGGCTTGAGGTCGCGGTGCACCACCCCGTGACCGTGAGCGTGGTCGAGCGCGCGCGCCACCTCCAGCGCGATCTGTAGGGCCTCGTCGACCGGAACGCGATGATCCGGCGCGCGCTCGAGCAGTTCTGCGACAGATCCGCCGGGCATGAGCTGGGAGACGATGAACGGTTGGTCGTCCTCGTCGCCCACATCGAACACCGTGACGATGTGCGGATGATCGCCGAGCTTCGCCATGGCGCGCGCCTCACGTGCGATCCGCTCGCGGCCGGGGCCGTCGAGACCTTCGGTCTTCACGACGGCAAGTGCGACCTCGCGAGCGAGACGTGTGTCGGTGGCGGCGTACACGCGCTTACGGGCGCCCTCACCGATAAGCCGCTCGACCTTGTAGCGGCCACCACTGACCGACACGGGAAGCGGGCCGATCGCCGCGTTCGTGGCTTCGCGATCTAGCGACGCACCGCAGAAATCACAGAACCGGGCGCCATCCCGATTCGGACGCTCGCAATCCGGACAAACCACGTCTGAACCTTACGACTGACCGTCGCATCGTGGACGGTCCAGGCGGCTCAGCTGGCGGAAAGCTCCTTGTTCGCCTTCGCGATGTCGGTCTGGTACTTGAGCAGGATGTGCAGCGTTTCCTTGGCCTGCTCTGCGTCGATCGAGTCGATGCCGAGCAGCACCAGCGTGCGCGCCCAGTCGAGCGTCTCGGAAACCGACGGCGCCTTCTTCAGGTCGAGCTGACGGATCGACCGCACGATGCGCACCACCTGATCGGCGAGGTGCTCGGTGATCTCTGGGACCCGCGTGACCACGATCTGCTTCTCGCGCTCGAGCGACGGGTAGTCGACGTGCAGGTACAGGCAGCGCCGCTTGAGCGCCTCGGAGAGCTCGCGAGTGTTGTTCGACGTCAGGAACACCAGGGGTATCTGCGTTGCGACGACCGTGCCGAGCTCGGGGATCGACACTTGGTAGTCCGACAGGATCTCGAGCAGTAGCGCCTCGGTCTCGACCTCGACGCGGTCGACCTCGTCGATGAGCAACACCACCGGATCAGTGGCCCGGATCGCTTCGAGCAGCGGGCGGGTCAGCAGGAACTCTTCACCGAAGATGTCCTCTTCGATGTCGGTCCAGTCGGCGCCCTCGGATTCGGCGACACGCTGCGCCTGGATGCGCAATAACTGCTTCTTGTAGTTCCACTCGTAGAGCGCCTTGGCTTCGTCGAGGCCCTCGTAGCACTGGAGGCGGATCAGGCGGGCTCCGCTCATCTCCGCAACCGACTTCGCAAGCTGCGTCTTGCCGGTACCTGCGGGTCCTTCGACGAGCACCGGCTTCTGAAGGCGGTCGGCGAGGTGCACGACGCCACTGATGCCGTCGTCGGCCAGGTAGTTGACGCCCTGCAACTTCTCGCGAACGTCTGCGACCGACTCGAACCGGTGCTCAGCCATCAGCGGACATTACTTGACCACCCGGTCAAGTCCGCCTGGTGCGCGAAGCAACATTTCGCGCCGGCGGGTCCGGGAGGCTCGCCGGCGGTGGCCAGCCCCCGCCCAACCCCAACGCCGACGACCTCCCGGCCCCGCCTTTCCGCTTGCGCCGGTCACTGTGCACGCGCGGTGCTTACGGGCGGGTCTGACCGGTGCCGTGGACGATGTACTTGGTGGTGGTGAGCTCGCGGAGGCCCATGGGGCCGCGGGCGTGAAGCTTCTGCGTGCTGATGCCGATCTCAGCGCCGAAGCCGAACTGCTCGCCGTCAGTGAAGCGCGTCGACGCGTTGACGATGACGGCGGCGGCGTCGACCTCCTGTGTGAACCGGTCCGCCGCTGCGAGGTCACGCGTGAGGATCGCCTCCGTGTGGCCGGAGCCGAACCGGTTCACGTGGTCGATCGCCGCATCGAGATCGTCGACCACGGCGACGCTCATCTTGAGATCGAGGAACTCGGTCCTGAAGTCATCGTCGGTGGCCGCACCAATGGTTTCGACGACGGCACGGGCCCGCGCATCACCAACGAGCTCGACGCCCTCGAGCGCGGCCGCGGCGCGGGGGAGAAACGCGTCGGCTACGGCCGCGTGCACGACGAGTGACTCGGCCGCGTTGCACACCGACGGGCGTTGCATCTTGGCGTTGACGACGATCGCCACCGCAGCGTCGAGATCGGCGCTCGCGTCGACGTACACGTGACAGTTGCCGTCACCGTCGATCACGTACGGCACTGTCGCGTGCTCGAGGATCGACGCGATGAGCGACGGTCCGCCGCGGGGCACGAGGCAGTCGATGACGTCGCGCAGGCGCATGAATTCGACGGCCGCTTCGCGCGACACGTCGTCGACAAGCGTGACGACGTCGGCGGGCAAGCCAGTCTTGGCCACGCCCTCCCGAAGCGCGGCGGCGATGGCGCGATTCGAGTCGATCGCCGCCGAACTGCCTCGCAGGAACGCACCGTTGCCGGACTTGAGGCACAGCGCGGCGGCGTCGCTCGTCACATTGGGACGGTTCTCGTAGATCACGCCGACGACGCCCAAAGGCACGCGGACGCGGCTGATACGCAAGCCATTCGGTCGAACCCACCCGTCGAGCACCTCTCCCACCGGGTCCGGGAGCGCCACGACCTGGCGCAAGCCATCCGCCATTGCGCTGACCCGGCCGCCGTCGAGGCGCAGCCGGTCGACAACGCTCGGCGAAGTACCGCTGGCTTCGGCGCGTTCGACGTCGATCTGGTTGGCGGTGACGATCTCGTCCGACCGCTGCAAAAGCAAGTCGGCAGCCGCTGAGAGCGCAGCGTTTTTCTCGTCGGTCGACGCAAGCGCCACCGAACGCGCCGCCGCTTTGACCAGGCGTCCCTGATCGGCCACTGACGTTGCCGTGCTCATGGGGCGAGGGTACCGCCGCGGGGCTTTACTGTTCGCCCGTGCCCGAAGTGCGCCAGGCCAAGGCATCCGACGTCACTGCGCTTTCGGGCGCGCTGGCGAGGTCGTTCCATGACGACCCCGTCATGGCGTTCATCTTCCCGCCGAGCGAGCTGCCGCGGCGGCTCGCCGGTTTCTTCGCGTACGAGGTCGAGGCGCTGCTGAAGCACGACGAGGTGTGGACCACGGACGACGCGACTGCGGGCGGCGCGCTCTGGGCACCGCCCGGAAAGTGGCGTCAGCCGTTCGGTGAGATCGTTCGGTCCGCACCGAAGATGCTGCCGTTGTTCGGTGCGAGAACCGTGCGGGCGCTGCGCACGCTGGCCGCCGTCGAGAAAGTCCACCCGCGCGAGCCGCACTACTACCTCGCCGTCCTCGGTACCGAGCCGGCGATGCAGGGCAAAGGCGTCGGGAGCGCGCTGCTCGCTCCGGTCCTCGGTCGTTGCGACACCGAGGGCGTTCCTGCATATCTCGAGTCGAGCAAGGAGACGAACCTCGCCTTCTATGCGCGCCACGGGTTCGTAGAGTCCGACCCGGTGACGCTGCCGGGTGGAGGGCCGAACGTGTGGCCGATGTGGCGCGAGCCGCGGAGCGCATAGGCGTTGGTGGCTCATGACGCGCTCGTGCGCCCCGTTGGAGAGTTCATCGACGAGATAGCACCATTGCTGCTCGCCGTTGCAAAGACCACGGGCTCGACCAACCCCGCCCGACTAGCCGACGACGTCGTGCTCGAGGCACAACACCTCGTCGCCGCGTGCATCGACGCCGACGGTCGTCACACCGACGACGAGATGTGGGCGTATCTGGCCGCGCTCGGGCCGCGCTCGCCGACGGTGCTCGCGTACGCAACGCCGCAGGACCTTCGCGACGGTGAGCTGATCGACGGTCGGGCGACGTGGGTCGAACGCCCGTCGACGCTGTTCGACGTGCTGGTGGCCGCCGACCGTCGCGACGGCGGACGGCGCGCGCACACGTATTACGACCACGCGCTGCGCGTTGCGCACACGGTGTGCTCGCTCGACGCGGTCGCCTCGAGCGAGGAGCTCGCGGCGATAGACCGTCTCCGCCGCACCCTCCTCGACGCCATGACCGCCGCCAACGTCGCACGGCCCGGCGTCCCCCACCCCCACCCGCAACCAGCTACAGGGGGCTCTGCGGTGTCACCCGCTAGCGCGGAAAAGCCCCCTGTAGAGGTTTTGGCGCCGGCGCGGCCGGTTGAGGATCTGCTCGCGGAGCTCGACGCGCTGATCGGGTTGGCGGGTGTGAAAGCCGAAGTGCGCTTGGTTGCCGACCTGCTTCAGGTGCAGGCCATGCGCCGGGAGCGCGACCTGCCGGTACCCGACACCAGTCGCCACCTCGTCTTCACCGGCAACCCCGGTACCGGCAAGACCACCGTCGCCCGCCTGCTTGCCCAGATCTACCGCAGCCTCGGCGTCGTCGAGAAAGGTCATCTTGTCGAAACCGACCGCGCCGGCCTCGTCGCCGGCTTCGTCGGCCAAACCGCGCTCAAGACGAGTGAGGTCTTCACGTCTGCTCTCGGTGGCGTGCTGCTCGTCGACGAGGCGTACGCCCTGGCGCGCGGCGACGACGGGCGCGACTTCGGACGCGAGGCGATCGACACGCTGGTCAAGCTTGTCGAGGACCACCGCGACGACATCGTCGTAATTGTGGCCGGCTACCCCGAGGAAATGGGAACGTTCGTCGACTCGAATCCCGGCCTCCGCTCGCGCTTCCCGCGGACGATTCACTTCCCCGATTACGACGACGACGAGCTCGTCGCCATCTTCAAGAGCCTGTGCAAGAGCGGCGGCTACACCGTCCCTTCGGAAACCGAGGCCGCGCTGCTCGATTGGTTCGCCGCGCAGCCCCGCACGAAGGGTTTTGGCAACGGACGACTCGCCCGCAACCTGTTCGAGGCGGCCATGGCGCGACAGGCGAGCCGCATCGTGGCGGGGCGCGACGACAAGGACGCTCCTGCCCTGACCGACGACGACCTGATGCGACTGACACCCACCGATGTCTCCCCGCCGGCCGACGGCGTTCCGGGAGCGCCGTGAGCGGTCGGGAGCGATCGGTAGCGTGCGGGCCGTGACGGTCGGACGCGCCCGGTGATAGCGAAGCGTTTCGGCGCGCTCATCCTTGCTGTGCTTCTTGTCGTCGGGGCGTTCGCAGTCCGCGACCGCATGGACCGCAAGGTCGACCTCGACCGGTCGCCATTGCGCGTCGTCTGTGCGACCGAGCTAGGCAGCGCCTGCGAACGTCTCCGTGACCGCGGCCACGAACTCGTGGTCGAAGACGCATTGGTCACTGCCCAGCGGCTCGCGACCGCCGACGACGAAAACGTCGGCACCGAGGTGTGGCTCACGGTCCAGCCCGCTGCGGCACTTGTGAACGCCAACCGCGCGCTACGCAGCGCCGACGCCCTCTTCGGGAGGGACGCCATCACCGCCGTTGCCAGCACGGACCTCGCTCTGGTTGTGTGGGACGACCGCGGGGCGGTGCTGCGCAAGGCGTGTCCGACGCTGACGTTTCGGTGCGTCGGTGAGGTAGCCGGACGAGGTGCGTGGTCGGCCAGCGGCGGGCGCGCCGACTGGGGTCAGGTGCGCGTGGCGCTCCCCGACCCCGAAACGCACGCATCCGGCGCCGTCGCGCTCGGCACGGGAGCGCAGTCGTGGTTCGGCCGCGCCGACGTCGGCAGCAACGACTTCGACGCCGATCCTGCGTTCGGCGATTGGCTTGCTGGCCTGGCGCGCGCCGTGCCGGAGGACGGCTCGTTGCCGCGCATGCTCGCGCTCGGCCGCGCCGCTCTCGACATGGCTGTGGTGCCGCGGGCGATCGCCGACGAACAGACCCGCGGCGTCACGGACATCGTCACACTCGCCCTCGCGCCCGCAACCCGCATCGAGGCCGTGGCGGTGGTCCTGCCGGGAAGCCGCGGCAGCGCCGAGGACGTTGCCGGAGTCGTCACGTGGCCGAAGGCGACGGTGAAAGGCACTGCGCTCGCGCCTGACGTGCTCGAGGCGCTGCGCCTGCGCTGGCGGGAGCTGACCCGCTGACGACTCGGCCGGCGTAATAGCGTCCGCTGCATGGGAAGCATCTCTCGGCGTGCCCAGCACGTCATCGCGCTGGGTGTCGCGCTGAGCCTCGGACTGAGCGCGTGCACGACGGGCGGCGAAATCGACCTCGGCTCGGGCGACAACGACTGCACGAAGGTCGAGGTCGCGGCGTCGCCGGAGAAGGTCGACCTCCTGACCGCACTAGCCGGTGAGTTCAACGATTCCGACGACGCCGATGTCGACGGAAAGTGTGCCCGGGTGCGTATCGCCCGCAAGTCCTCCGGCGCCGCCGCCACCGCGCTCGCCGAAGGATGGGACGAGGCGGTCGAAGGTGAGCGGCCGGTGATCTGGTCACCCGCCAGCTCGGCCTGGGGGGCCGTGCTCAATCAGCGGCTCTCCGACAAGAAGCAGGCGGCGATCGCGCCGCCGAACCCGGTGCCGTTCATGGTCACGCCGCTCGTCATCGCGATGCCGCGCCCGATGGCGGCTGCGCTCGGCTACCCGGATACGCCGATCGGCTTCTCCGACCTTTTGGCGCTGGCGCAGGATCCGCAGGGTTGGGCCGGGAAGGGTCACCCGGAGTGGGGCCCGTTCAAGCTCGGCAAGACCAACCCGAACTTCTCGACAAGTGCCCTGTCGGCCACCGTGGCCCAGTACTACGCCGCCGTCGGCAAGACCCGTGACCTCAGCCTCGAAGACCTCGACCGGCCCGACGTTGCCGCGTTCACGAAGGGCGTCGAGTCATCCGTCGTCCACTACGGCGACATCACCAACACGTTTCTCGACAACTGGTATCGCAACGACACGCGCGGCACCGCGTTGACTTACGTGTCGGCGGCCGCCGTCGAGGAGAAGTCGGTCATCGACTACAACCGCGGCAACCCCGACGGGATCCTGCAGCCCGGTGAGCGACCGAAGCCGCCGCGTGTCCCGCTCGTTGCGATCTATCCGAAGGACGGCACACTGTTCTCGGACAACCCGTTCTTCGTGCTGAACGCGTCGTGGGTGTCGCCCGCCCAGAAGGCGGCGGCCGCGAAGTTCACCGCCTATGTCCAGCGCCCCGCCGCCCAACGGCGTGTGCTCCAGTTCGGCTTTCGACCGGGCAACCCGGCGGTGCGCGTTGCTTCGCCCATCGTGAGCGCGAACGGTGTCGACCCGAAGCAGCCGCAGACCACGCTCGAGGTGCCCGCGCCGCGCGTCCTCGTGCGCTTGATCGACAAGTGGGCCGAGGGACGCAAGCGCGCTCGGGTGTTGATGGTTATCGACGTTTCGGGTTCGATGGGCGAGGACGCCGGCAACGGGTTCACGAAGCTCGAGCTTGCGCAACAGGCGTCGGTCACCGCGCTCAAGCAATTCCAACCCGACGACGAGATCGGCCTTCGGATCTTCTCGACGAACCTGCGGAACGAGGAGCCGCGCGACTACATCGACCTGGTACCGATCGGAGCGGTCGCGCAGACTCGTGAGGTGATCGCCCGGAACATTCGATCGTTGATCCCGCGTGAGGGCACACCGCTCTACACCGTGGCGAAGTCGAGCTATGAGGAGGTGAAGGCGAAGTACGACCCAACGCGCATCAACGCCGTGCTGCTGCTGACCGACGGCGAGAACGAGGACGCCCGCAACAACGACCTGCCCGGTCTGCTGCGCACGCTGCGCGCCGGCAGCGAGGGCAGTTCGAGCTCTCCGGTGCGCGTCTTCACGATCGCCTACGGCAAGGGCGCCCGCCAGGAGGTGCTGCGACAGATCGCACAGGCGACCAACGCCGCGGCCTACGACGCTTCCGATCCCCTGACGATCGCGAAGGTGTTCACCGCGGTGGTCTCCAACTTCTGACCCCCGGGTAGCGTGACGGGCGTGTTGGAGCGCCTCCCGTTGCGGTATCGCACGCCCGCCGTGGCGCGGGCGGTGGTATCGCCGTCCGCGATCATCGCCGCCGGCCTGGGCGCGGCGGTCGCGATCGTGGTCGGCGCGCCAATCGTCGCCGCCGCCGCGGCCGGCGCAGCCGCATGGGCGGCACGCGTTGCGATGGCGGCGCCGCGTGCGCAGCCGGGCGAACGGGTTGACGCATTCACGCTCACGGAGCCCTGGCGCGGCTTCGTCCTCGAAGCGCAGTCGGCGCAGGCGCGCTTCGGTCGCGCGGTCGCGGGCGCGCGGAGCGGCCCGCTCCAGGAGCGCCTCGCGGAGATCGGCCGGCGTCTCGACGACGGCGTCAACGCGTGCTGGCGCATCGCCCGCCAGGGCCAACAACTCCAGCGGGCGATGTCGACGATCGACATCGACAGCGCCGATCGCGAGCTCGGCGCGGTGCGGCGAGACATCCGCGAGGCCTCGCCCGAACGCCGGCGTCGTCTGGAGGACACGGCCGCGGCGCTCGAATCGCAACTTGCGTCGTACCAGCGGCTCGGCGAGACGTGGGAGGACGCCCGCGACCGGCTACGAGTGCTGACAGCCCGCATGGACGAGGCGCTCGCCCGCGCCGTCGAGCTGTCCGTGCGACCCGACATGGCCGCGACAGATCCGCTCGCCGACGACGTGGAGTCGGTGGTCGGCGAGCTCGAGGCCCTGCGGTCCGCTCTCGAGGAGACCGACCGGGTCACCGGCACGGCGAGCTCCTAAACCGCTCTCGCCAGGGCTCGGCGGCGGACGTCCGGCAGGCGTCAGTTACGATCCGGCCATGTTCAAGCTCCTGCAACGGATAGGCCGCTACATCACCGCTGCGCTCACCGGTCGATTCGACGAGATGGCCGACCCCAAGGTGCAGCTCGAGCAGGCGCTGTCCGAGGCCCAGGACCAGCACCGCCGGCTCACCGAGCAGGCCGCGAGCGTTATCGCCAACCAGAAGCAGACCGAGATGCGTCTGTCCCGGGCGATGGAGGAGCTCGAGAAGGTCAACGCCTCGGCTCGCCAGGCCGTGATGATGGCCGACGATGCCACCAAGCGCGGCGACACCGGCAAGGCGGCCGACTACACCCGGGCCGCTGAGGCGTTCGCCAACCGGCTGATCGCGGTGGAGAAGGAGGTCGAGGGCCTCAAGACCATGTCACTTGGCGCCGCCGAGGCGTCGGACAAGGCCAAGGCCGCGGTCATGCAGAACTCGACCGTCCTGCAGAAGAAGCTGTCGGAGAAGCAAAAGCTCCTGAGCCAGCTCGACCAGGCGAAGATGCAGGAGCAGATGAACAAGGCGATGCAGACCTTGTCCATCACCGTCGGCCAGGACGTCCCGACGCTCGAAGAAGTGCGCGACAAGATCGAGTCGCGGTACGCAAAGGCGCTGGGGTCCGCTGAGCTGCAGACGAACTCGGTCGAGGGCCGGATGCTCGAGGTCGAACAGGCCGCCATGGACGGCGAAGCCCAGTCCCGCCTCGCACAGATCCGCTCGCAGCTCGGCATCGCCGCCCCCGAAGGCGAAACCGCCACCGCCAGCGTCGAGGGCTCGTCCACCGAAGAAACCCCCGGCACCGCGTAACACCAGCGTTACCCGGCCTTCCCTCCACACCTCCCCCGCACACCTCCCCCGCACACCTCCCCCAGCATCCACTCGACTGTGTGGAAACGGTGGTGAGTCGCGCCGCAATCCGCCGCGATCACCCCCACTTCCACACAGTTGGAAAGCGAGGGAGGCGCAGTGCGCCAGCTGCATCGGTGGGAGGAACTGAAAGAGCAGGGATGGACACGCGAGGCGCTGCGCTGGGCGGCGAGGCAGAAGCGGTTGCGGCGCATATGCCGGGGCGTATACGGCGAGGGGCCTAACGATCCCAGCGATCTCGACGAGGCGCGCGCCGCAGTTCTGATGAGTGGAGCCATCGCCAGCGGGCGTGTCAGTGGGGTGCTTCGCGGTCTCGACAGCGTGTGTCTCGACGGTCGTGTCGGCGCGACGACCCTTGCCGGGTCGAACCGCCATCGACGTGGGGTTCGCCGGCGACAAGTCGTCGCGATCGACAACGAGATCGTCGGTGGGGTTCCCTGCACCGACCTCGTCCAAACGATTGTCGACCTGGCCAACGAGATGACCGACCTGACTTGGGAGCAAGCGTTGGAGTCCGCTCTGCGCGAGGGCGCCCCGCTATCGGCCGTCGAGGAGGCGGCCGGAACCTCGGTCAAGGGTGTTCGCCGAATGCGCCGCGTACTTGCGCTGCGGCCGCCCGGCGCCCCACCAACGGAGAGCTTGCTCGAGACCCTGATGGTGCAGCTGATCCGAACCATCCCGGACGTTCCGCCGCCGGTGCGTCAGTTCAAGGTCTACGACCAGCACGGCGATTTCGTCGCACGGGTAGACCTCTGCTGGCCCGACCTGGGCATCTTCATCGAGTTAGACGGTCAGCACCACGCCGGTCAGCCGGTCTACGACGCTCGTCGAGAGACGGCGATCGTCGCGGCCACTGGATGGCTCGTCGCCCGCTTTACGTGGCGAGAAGTCCGCCACAACCCGACTGCGACCGCGCGCCGCCTCGCCGCGATCATCAGCCAAGCGCGCCTACGTCCGCTCCCTTGATCAATTGTGTGGAAGTGGGGGCGGAATTGCTGAAAACGCCGCCCGATCACCCCCGTTTCCACACACTCGGCGCAAGGGGGGAGGTCGCTCTCGAGCGTTAGAGGACGACCAGGTCGTCGCGGTGGATGACCTCGTGCGCGGAGTCGGGCGGGAGGGCGTCGGTGCGCTGACCCTTCCAGCGGCGGACCCATGCGGCGGGGTGGGCGACGAGGCCTTTGGCAAACGGCGCGCCGTCGGGCCCGAGCACCTCGACAGCGTCGCCCGCGGCGAACGCGCCATCGGCGTCGAGAACCCCCGCGGGCAGCAGCGACGTACCCCGTTCGACCAGTGCCCGCCGGGCACCGACGTCGACCGTGATCCGGCCGGCGGCGCGCACCGCAAACGCGATCCACAGCTTGCGGGCCGACAACAGCCGGTCGCCCGCTTGAACGACGGTGCCGATACCGGACTCACCAGCCACCGCGGCGGCGACGACACCCGGCCGGCCCGCAGCCGCTATGACGGTCCGGACCCCGGAGTGCGAAGCGATGCGCGCTGCGGCCACCTTCGAGGCCATGCCGCCGCTCCCGCGCACCGAACCCGGCCCGCCCGCAGCGGCCTCGAGCGCCGCGTCCACGGCCACGATCTCTTCGATCAGCGACGCGGCATCGTCGAGGCGGGGGTCGGCGGTGAAGACCCCCGCGGTGTCGGTGAGCAACAGCAGTACGTCGGCGGCGACGAGGTGGGCAACGAGCGCAGCGAGCCGATCGTTATCGCCGAAGCGGATCTCGTCGTCGGCCACCGCGTCGTTCTCGTTGATGACGGGCACGACGCCGAGCTCGAGCAGCCGAGTGAGCGTCTGCTTCGCGTGCAGGTACTGCTGCCGGTGCACGAAGTCGAGTGGGGCGAGCAGCACCTGTCCGCCGACGAGGCCGTGGGTCGCGAGCGTGTCGTCGTACACACGCATGAGCCGTGGTTGACCGACCGCGGCCACAGCTTGCAGCGTCGCAAGGTCGGTCGGGCGCGCTTCGTGCAGGCCGAGCGCCGGCAAGCCCGCCGTGATCGCGCCGGACGTGACAATGAGTGCGCGATGCCCTTCGGCCCGCGCAGACGCCACCTCGCCACACAGCTTGGCTATGGCCGCGGTGTCCACATCGCCACGGGCGTCGGTAACCGAGCTCGTGCCGATCTTGACGACGACCGTGCTCACGACCGACGCACTCAGTCGTCCTCGTAGTCGAACATGAAATTGCCTATCTGCACCGAGTCGCCCTGGCGCACGCCAGCGCGCGCCAGCGCACGGTCGACTCCGAGGCGCTTCAAGCGTTGCTGCACATAGGCCAGTGCCGTCGGATCGCTCAGGTTCGAAATCGCCACGGCACGCTCCGCGACACGGCCGAGCACGACCCAGCCGGAACCGCTGGCGTCGCGCTCGATCACAAACCCTTCGGGCTCCGGTCGGTGGACGATGTACACCTCACCGGCGGGCACCTCGGCGCGGGCTTCGTCGACAAGGTCGGCGAGCCTGTGCACCGTTTCGCGCACGCCTTCGCGCGTGACCGCGGAAAGCCTCGGCCCCGTGAACGTCTCCGCGTCCGGGCCGGCGATGTCGCAGCGCGATCCGACGACGAGCCGGGGCCGTTCGACGAGATCAGGCTGGAAGTTCTCCAGTTCGTGCAGCAGCACACGTTCCTGCTCCTCGGGTGGGCGGCCCTCGCTCTCCGCGAGGTCGATCAGCACGAGCAGAACGCGGGCACGTTCGATATGACGCAGGAACGAATGACCAAGGCCGCGGCCCTCGCTCGCCCCTTCGATCAGCCCGGGGATGTCGGCGACGACCAGCTCGCGGCCGTCGAGTCGAACTACGCCGAGGTGCGGCTCGAGCGTGGTGAAGGGATAGTCGGCGATCTTCGGCTTGGCGGCCGAGACCGCGGAGATGAAGGTGCTCTTCCCCGCGTTCGGGAAACCGACGAGCGCGACGTCGGCCATGAGCTTCAGCTCGAGATCGAGCCACCGCTCCTCGCCAACCTCGCCCTGCTCGGCGAACGCGGGGGCTCGACGGTGGTTGGTCAGGAACCGGGCGTTGCCCTTGCCGCCGCGCCCGCCCTCGGCCACCAGATAGCGCATCCCGTGGGTCGAGAGGTCGGCAAGAACCGCTCCCGACGAATCCTTCACGACGGTGCCCTCCGGGACCTCGGCGGTGCACTCCTCGCCGTTCTTGCCGTGCTTGTTGCGGCCGGCGCCGTGGGTGGCGTTGGTGCCTTGCCGGTGCGGATGGTCGCGAAACGAGAGCAGGGAGGACACGTTGCGATTGGCGACGAGCCAGACGTCTCCGCCGCGGCCGCCGTCACCACCGTCGGGTCCGCCGCGGGGTGTGTGTGCCTCCCGCCGGAACGACACTGCGCCCGCGCCGCCGTTGCCGGCCTTCGCGTGGATCTGCGCGGTGTCGACGAAACTCATTAGCTCAACGGTTCTCGGCGCAGTTCTCCTTCGTAGTCGAGGAGAAGTGTGCCGAGAAGGATCAGGCGGTTTCGGCCGTGATGATGTTGACGTTCTTGCGGCCGCGCCGCTCGCCGAACTTCACGGCGCCGTCCGTTAGCGCGAACAGCGTGTCGTCGCCGCCCCGCCCGACGTTCTCACCCGGGTGGATCCGCGTGCCGCGCTGGCGCACGATGATCGCGCCGGCCTTCACGACGCCGCCGTCGAAGACCTTCACGCCGAGACGCTTGGAGTTCGAGTCGCGTCCGTTACGGGTTGAGCCGCCGCCCTTGGTCTTTGACATGCCTAAGCCCCTCGCGTGATGCCGGTGATCTCGATGGTCGTGAAGTTCTGCCGGTGACCCCAGCGCTTCCGCTGATTGCTCTTGTTCTTATAGGTGAAGCCACGAATCTTCTTCCCGCGGCCCTCCCCCACGACGCGAGCGGCGACCGACGCATTGCCGAGCGCTGAGCCCGTGAGCACGGACTCGCCGTCGACAACGAGCAGCGGCGTGAACGAAAGCTCGTCGCCCTTGACGCTTTCGACGTCGAGACGCTCGCCCTCGCTCACCCGATACTGCTTCCCACCGGTCTGAATCACTGCATACATAGGGAAGGAGACCTTACAAGGTCGAGGCCCGGACGCTCCAACCGGGCCGGGGCGGCTGGACTAGTAAAGATCTTCGTCCACTAAGAGGCCGCGGCCGTCGCAGGTCGGGCACACGTGCGAGAGCGACTCGACGAGGCCCTCCGAGATGCGTTTGCGAGTCATCTCCACCAGGCCGAGCTCGGAGATGTCGAACGCCTGCGTGCGGGTCTTGTCACGGGCGAGCGCGCTGCGGAAGGTCCGCATGACGTCTTCACGGTTCTGGCGTATCTCCATGTCAATGAAGTCGATGACGATGATCCCGCCGATGTCACGCAATCTCAGCTGCCGAGCGATCTCCTCCGCAGCCTCGAGGTTGTTGCGGTACACCGTCTCCTCGAGGCTCGAGCTGCCGACGTTGCGGCCGGTGTTGACGTCGATCACCGTGAGCGCCTCGGTGCGCTCGATGATCAGCGAGCCACCCGATGGCAGCCACACCTTGCGGTCGAGCGCCTTGTGGATCTGCTCGTGCACGTGGAACTGCTCGAAGATCGGCAGGCCGGCCGCTCCGGCGTCGAAATACTCGACGCGATCGGCGAGCTCGGGCGTGATCGCGCCCACGTAGTCGTGCACCTCTTGCCACAGCGTGGGGTCGTCGATGATCACGCCGCGGTAGCTCGAGTTGAACTCCTCGCGGATCACGCGGACGGCCGCGGGTGGTTCCTGATACAGCAGCGCGGGGGCCTTGGCCCGCCGTGCCTGTGAGTCGATCGCTTCCCACTGAGAGGTGAGGCGCGCCACGTCGGCGGCGAGCTCGTCGGCCGTCGCCCCTTCGGCGGCCGTGCGCACGATGAGACCGTGCTTGCTCGGCTTGATGTCGTCGAGGATGCGGCGCAGCCGCCGACGCTCGTCGTCGGGCAATCGCTTCGAAATGCCATATGCGTCGCTGTTCGGCACGAGCACCACGAAGCGGCCGGGCAGCGAGACCTCCTGCGTCAGCCGAGCGCCCTTGGTCCCGATCGGGTTCTTCGTGACCTGACACACCACGACCTGGCCGGGGCGCAGCAGGTTCTCGATACGGGCGTCGGCGCGGCTCGCGCCTTCGACATCATCGGCGTCGTAGCGCAGGTCGCCCCGGTACAGCACCGCATTCTTCGGCGTGCCGATATCGACGAACGCCGCTTCCATTCCCGGCAGGACGTTCTGCACTCTGCCGAGATAGATGTTGCCGTCGATCTGGCTGACGTCGTCCTGCGGGCGGGACACGAAGTGCTGCAGGAGCGCACGGCCTTCGAGCACCGCAATCTGTGTGACGTCGCCCCGGACCTGCACGCACATCAGGTAGCGACCGACCGGGCGTCCATGGCGCTCACGTGCGTCTCGACCTGCCGGGCGACGCTCCGCGTCGCTGACCTCCACAGCGGCGCCCCGATTGCGGGGACGGCCCGCCGCTCTGGTCGCGGCGGGCGACGACGTCGTTTCCGCTGCCGTTCCACCGCTTCCGGCGCGCCGACTGGCCCCGGCGCGGCGACGCCGACGACGCGCCGCGCCTGACGTGCTGCTGGGGTTGCGGCGTTCCCCGTCGATCTCGACGGCGGGTTCGGAGCGGGGAGGCTCGCCTGGCGCGGGCGCCGCCGCATGCGTCGGCGCCGGTCGGGTGTCGCCGATGCGAGGACGCGCCGGCCGAGCGGGCGCGTCCTCGACACCCGCGGGTGCTGCGTCCGCCGTTGGCGCAGCTGTGGTCGCCGCCGGTGGCCGCCCCTCGTAGGGCGGATCTGGCAGATCGTCCGGACGCCGGTCGGCGCCGTCGGCGAGGAGCGGCGCAGCGCCATCGGCGACGGTGCTCGCCGTGGCAGCCGACGCGCCGGCCGCGGCCTTACGTCGTGCGCCGCCCCGACTCCCGCGGCGCCGCCGGCGCCGGGGCGCGGACGACGATGGCCCTTGTTCGGCGAACAGCGCGGCCGAGTCGCTCTCGGCGGAAGCCGGGCGGCCCTCCTCGGGCTGTAAATCGGACATTGGTGCGGTCCCTTCTCATCCGGCTCGCCTCTGGCCGCCGTTGAGGCGCTCGGCGGCGAGCCCGGCGCTGAGGGGCCCGGCGAGCGCAAGCGGCTCTATCCGGGCGCCATCGCGCTCGATCCATTGGTGGGTGCGGCGCAGCCCGACGTAGGCGGGGTCGAGGCCGAGCGCAGCAGCAAGCTCGGCCGGCCGAAGCCCGCGGTTCGTCGTGGCCAGTACCGCCGCAAGGGTCACGGGGGGCTTTTCCGCGCTAGCGGATACCACTCCAGAGCCCCCTACTGCAGTTTCGAGTGCTTCGAGCGACAGGATCGCGGGGCGGATGTCGTCGTTGACGACCACCCCCTTGCGCTCGCGGTTGACGAGTAGCTCGGACGCGCTCAGGGCTTCATCGACCCGTGCGCGTACCGTTTCCAGCGAGGTGTCGCTCCGTACAGACAACTCCCAGCGACAGGCGACGACCTCTTCTTGCAACGAGCCGGCCCGATCGTCGATCGGGACGGCAGCCTGCACGTCGATCCCGACCGGTAAAGCGGCCGAGAGACGGGCGGGCAAAGCGTCGACGTCGATCTCGCTCACGAGCTGGACGTCGAAGTACTCGGCTTCGGACTCGGCCCCGGTAGGCAGAGCGAGCCCGAAACTGACTTTGGGGCGCGGTGAGAACCCGCCCGAATATGCAACCGGCAGGTCGACCCGCCGGAAGGCTCGCTCGAGGCATCGGGCCACGTCGCGGTGACTGATCCACCGCACTTTGCCGAGCTTGGAGAACCGGACGCGCAACCTCATGACGCGCCCCTGGTGGCGAGCATCCGCACCGGTACCGGCACGACGCCGCCGACGCTCAGATCCTGGCCGGTGCCCTGGCTCCCGCCGGCGGGCGGGACGGGCGACGCAACCACGTGCTCGATGCCGAACTCGGTGCACGCACCGCAGTCGTAACACGGGGTCCACCGGCAGTCGGGCAGGCCCGCCTCGGCGAGCGCGTCCTGCCAGTCCTGCCAGAGGAAGTCCTCGTGGAGGCCGGCGCCGATGTGTGCCCACGGGAGAACCTCCTCCCGGGTGCGGTGCCGGTGCACGAAGTCTTCAGCGGAGAGGCCGTGGCGCTCCAAGGCCGCGTTCCACCGGTCGACGTCGAAGCACTCCGACCACTCCTGGAAGATGCCGCCGTTGCGCCACACGTCCTCGATGACCGCGCCCATACGCCGGTCGCCGCGGCTGGCCATGCCCTCGGCGGTCGTGGCCCGCGAGTCGTGCCACTTGAGGTTGACGCCCTTCATCTTCTTGGTTGCGTCGCGCAGGAGATAGATGCGCCGGTTGAGCTCCGCAGGGCCGACCTGGCCGAACCACTGGAACGGCGTCTGCGGCTTCGGCACGAACCCGCCGACCGACGCGACCACCGTGGCCGACTTGTTGTGCCGGCGGCCCAGCTCGGCGCAGCGGCCGGCGAGCGTCGCGATCCCGAGGACGTCTTCGTCGGTCTCACTGGGCAGCCCGATGAGGAAGTACAGCTTCACGCGTCGCCAGCCCTGCGAGAAGGCGGACTCGACCGCGGTGTACAGATCATCCTCGGTGATCAACTTGTTGATCACGGTGCGGAGCCGCCATGTCCCCGCCTCCGGCGCGAACGTGAGGCCGGTGCGACGCACCTTCTGGATCTCGGACGCGATGCCCACAGTGAACGCGTCGACGCGCAGGCTGGGCAGGCTCACCGACACCTGGCCCGAGCAGGCGGGGTCGTCGATGATCCCGGTGACGACATCGGCGATGCCGGAGTAGTCCGCGCTCGACAGCGACGTGAGCGACACCTCGTCGTAGCCAGTGCGCTTCAGCCCGTCGGAGACCATCGTGCGCACCTGCTCAGCCGGTCGCTCGCGCACCGGGCGGGTGATCATTCCGGCCTGGCAGAACCGGCAGCCGCGCGTGCAGCCGCGGAAGATCTCGACGTTCAGCCGGTCGTGGACGACCTCCGTGAGCGGTACCAGTTGCTGGCGCGGATAAGGCCACGCGCCGAGATCGGCGATCGTGCGCTTGTCGACCCGCGCGGGCACATCGTCGAATCTCGGGGTGACCGACGCGACGCGAGGTCCGTCGTAGAGGACTTGGTACAGCGACGGCACGTACACGCCCGGGACGCGCGCGAGGGCGCGGAGCACGTCTTCGCGCGACCCTCGTCCCGAGGTCTTCCAGCACCGCACGACGTCGGCGATCTCGGTGACAACCTCCTCGCCGTCTCCGATGACGAATGCGTCGACGAAGTCCGCCAGCGGCTCGGGGTTGAACGTGCAGTGCCCGCCGGCGATGACCAGCGGGTGCTCGGGGCGGCGCTCGTCGCTGCGGATCGGCACAGCTGCCAAGTCGATGCAGTTGAGGACGTTCGTGTACACGAGTTCGGCTGACAGGTTGAACGCAAGCACGTCGAACTCGGCTGCGGGCTTGTGCGACTCCACCGAAAAGAGCGGCACGCCGGCGGCGCGCATCGCCTTGTCCATGTCGATCCACGGCGCGTACGAACGCTCGGCCGCGGTGTCCGGCTGTTCGTTGAGGAGCTCGTACAGGATCTGAAGCCCCTGGTTGGGCAGGCCGACCTCGTACGTGTCGGGGTAGAGGAGCAGCCACGAGACGATCCCCGGGCCGTGCTCGGGGACCACCGCGCCGTCCTCACACCCGACGTACCGGGCCGGCTTCTGCACCGTTGCCAGGAGTGCTTCGACCCTCGGCCAGAGGGTTGACATGACGAGACGAGTCTAGGGGCGGTTTCCCGAAGGCCTGCTATCGGTCGATCCGCCCGGGGGTAGAGAGCGATTATGGAGACTCACCCACGCGAGCTGAGCGTGATCCGCCACGGCCAGAGCGCCGGGAATGTCGCCAACGACGCCGCATTGGCAAGCGGGCTGCACCAGCTCGATCTCGCCGAGCGGGACATGGACGTTGAGCTCTCGGACCTCGGAATGGCACAGGCCTCGGCACTTTCGAAGTGGTTCGTGGCGGGCGGATGCCCGGACATCGTGTTCAGCTCGCCTTACGTCCGCGCCTACGACACCGCTCGGATCGGGCTGGACGGGGCCGGTTTCGACGTGCCGATCGTGCGCGATGAGCGGCTGCGGGAGCGCGAGTTCGGGATCCTCGACCGTCTGACGAAGCCGGGCATTGTCGCCCGCCATCCCGAGCAGGCCGCGGCGCGAGCGTTTCTCGGCAAGATGTACCACCGACCGCCAGGCGGCGAGAGCTGGGTCGATGTCGCCGCCCGCATCCGATCGTTCTACCGAGATCTCCGGCTCGACCATCCAGGTGCAAAGGTCGTCGTCGTCACTCACCAGGCGGTGATCCTGCTGTTCCGCTACGTCCTCGAGGCACTGACCGAAGCCCAGGTCATGGAGATCGACGCAGAGCACGACATCGCCAACGCCGCGGTGACGACCTACCGCGGTGGCGGCGACGCCCACCCGGAACTGGTTGCGTTCAACGATTCGGGCCACATCCCCGATGACATCACGACCATTCGGCCGGACGTGCCCGTGGCGCCGCGATGAGTGCGCTGCCGACGGGTGCGACGCTCGAGCCACTGGTCCGCCTCCTCGACGCACACCCGCTTCCTGCTGCCGATGGGGACAAGGACCAGCGCGGGACGGTGGTCGTTATCGCAGGCAGCGACTCGTGCCCCGGCGCCGCGATCCTCACCGGAGTAGCGGCGCTGCGCGCCGGCGCCGGGCGGGTACAGATATTCACTGCGCCCGAGGTGGCGGTCGCCGTCGGCATCGCGATCCCGGAGTCGCTGTCGGTCGGATGGGCGGGTGCCGATGACGAGCAGCTGCTGAGCCGACTAGAGGACGCCGACTCGGTGTGCATCGGGCCCGGGCTCGACCGTGAAGCGCCCGACATCGCGCTCGCCGTCCTCACGCATCTCGATCGGAACGTGCCGGTACTACTCGACGCATTGGCGATACCCGCAGCGCACGCCTACGCGGAGGCCGGGCAGCGATTCGTGATCGCGCCGAACGTGAAGGAGGCCACCGAGCTGCACCCTGAGCCGATGCTCGAGCAGGGAGTTGGCCCGTTGGCCGCGGCGCTGACCAGCGCGCTGCACGCACCGGTCGCCGTGCGCGGAGAGACCACTGTGGTCGCCCACGGCGAGGCGGCGTGGTGGGCTAAAGGGGCAGTCGGGCTGGGAACGGCTGGCTCTGGCGACGTGCTCGCCGGGGTCACGGCGGGGATGCTGGCCCGCAGTCTCGACCCCGCAGCCGCTGTCGGGTGGGGTGTCGCGGTTCACGCCCGCGCCGGTCGCGAGCTCAGCGGCCACCGCAGCAACCCCGGCTTCCTAGCCCGCGAGCTGCTCGACGTCATCCCCGACGCCATCGAGTCCCTCACCACGTGAAGTGGCGGTGCTCAGTCCCGTTTCGACCCACGTGGCGGTGTCCAGTCCGCATTTCCGGTATCTGAGCACCGCCACGTCGCGGGTTTCGGGACTGAGCACCGCCACATCTGAGCTTCAGGCGAAGCGGCGCATGTGGACGTTGAGCACGAGGCCGAGGCCGGCGAAGGCGGCGACGATCGACGATCCGCCGTAACTCACGAAGGGCAGCGGGATGCCGGTGATCGGCATGATGCCCATCGTCATACCGATGTTCTCGAAGATCTGGAACACGAACATGCACAGCACGCCCACGCATACGAGCGTGCCGAACAGATCTCGCGCGACCGTCGCCGCTCTCCAAATGCGCCACACGATGAACCCGAACAGCGTGAGCAATATCGCGGAGCCCGCGAAGCCAAGCTCCTCCCCCACCACCGTGAACACGAAGTCGGTCGACTGCTCTGGTACGTAAGCGAGCGTCGTCTGTGAGCCCTCGAACAGGCCCTTGCCGGTGAGCCCCCCGGAGCCGATCGCGATTTTTGACTGGTTGAGGTTGTAACTCGCCTGCAACGAGTTGTCGGTCGGGTCGAGGAATGCCCCCAGGCGATCCAGCTGGTACTGCTTCAGCACGCCGAGCTGTAGGACGGCGATGACGGCGACGATCCCGAGTGCGACGAGCACGCCGAGATGCCGCGGCCTGGCCCCGCCTACCGCGAGCACGCCGAGCAGGATGGCGATGAACACGAGAGCCGTGCCGAGGTCGGGCTGCAGATAGATCAGGCCGATCGGGATGGCCGCCAAACCGAGCACGGCGCCGACCTCGCGCGCGCCCAACCCTTCGCGATACGTAGCGCAGTACGCAGCGGCGCAGACCACGACCGCGATCTTCGAGAACTCCGATGGCTGGAACTGGTACGCCCCGAGCTGGAACCACGCCTGTGTCCCGCGGCCCTCGGACCCGAGCGGCGACAGCACGAGCAGGAGCAGCACGACCGCGCCGCCGAAGATGAGTGGGGCGAAAGCCCGCAAGTTGCGATAGTCGATGGTGGTGAGCGCGGCCATGGCGAGCACGCCCAAGAGGACGAATACCGCCTGCCGCTTCAGCACAGACTGTTCGTCGAGACCGGCCTCGGCAAGCTGATGCCGCGTTGCGGAGAACACCATGAGCAAGCCGAGCGAGGCCGTAGCGACCACCGCGGCGATCAGCGGCGTGTCGATATGTCGCCACGTCGAGATCGAGACACGCGCGGTCGGACGGGTCCCGAGCATCAGTCGACGCCCTCGGCGGTGACCAGGTCGGGCGCGGTGACATCTACGCCGCGCCCGATGATCGCATCGAAGATCCGCCGGGCGGCCGGTGCGGCAACTGCTCCGCCGAAGCCGGCCTCTTCAAGCACGATCGTCACGACCCAGGCAGGATCCTCGACCGGCCCGAACGCACTGAACAGTGCGGTGTCCTGCTTCCCTGTGACCTGCGCGGTGCCGGTCTTGCCGGCAACGGAGAACGTCGACAGCGGGAAGCCGCTGAACGCTCCCGCTGCGGTCCCCTTGGGGTCGGAGACCACTCCCCGCAGCCCGGCGAGGATCGGGTCGCGCACCTCTGCGGGAAGCTCCATTTCGTGCGACGGCTTCGGCGCGAAGGTGGCTGCGGGCTGCGGCCGCGGCCCGCCTTCGGTGACCCGGCCGGCGGCGATGACGTCCGACGCGATCCGCGGGACGAATGCACGGCCGCCGTTGGCGAAGATTGCATAGGACTGCGCGAGCTGAAGCGGCGAGACCACCATCTCGCCCTGACCGATGGACAGGTTGATGTTGTCGCCCGTGCGCCATTGGCCGTTCGGGAATGCGACAGGGTTGTCCTCGTGGCGCTGCTTGCGGATCGCCGGATCGGGCACGATCCCTTTGACCTCGCCGGCCAGCTCGATCCCAGTCTTGCGGCCAAGGCCGAGGTCACGTGCGGCTTCCTGGATCGCGTCGCCATACGTCGAGCGCTGCGTCCAGAACTGTGCGCCCATCGAATAGAAGTACACGTCGCTCGACACCGTGAGCGCGCGGGCCAGGTCGACCCGTCCGTGGGGAATGCGCCCGGCGTTCTGGTACGAGCACCGGTCGCCCTTGCAGTTGCGCAGTCGGTACACGCCGGTGTCCAAGATGGTGGTTCGGGGCTCGATGAGGCCCTCTTTCAACCCGGCGAGCGCGGTCGCCAGCTTGAACGTCGACCCCGGTGAGTAGCCGCCGCCAATCGCACGGTTAGTCAGCGGGAAGTAGTTGGCCGGATCGAGAAGGCTGCGGTACTCCTCGTTGCGGATCCCGCCGACGAAGATTGTGGGGTCATAGGTCGGCGCCGACGCGAGCGCGCGCACGGCCCCATCGCGTGGGTCGAGCACCACGGCGGCGCCCGCCGGCGCAATGAAGTTCTTGCGCTGCTCGCGGTCGACAGCGGTGCGCGCCGCGCCGAGCGACCGATCGAGGGCCGCTTCTGCCGCTCGCTGCACGTCGAGATCGATCGTGAGACGTACGTCGTGCCCCGGCACGGGTGGCTTTCGGTAGAGCGTGCGCACGACCCGGTCGTTGGCGTCCACCTCGAGGCGTGTCTCGCCCGGCTCGCCGCGAAGCCACTTCTCGTAGGCAAGCTCGACGCCGGCCTTCCCGATGTCGTCTCCCGGTCGGTACTTCTCGGCGCGGTGGGCATCGAGCTCCTGCTGATTCGCCTTGCGCACATTGCCGAGGAGATGTGCGGCGAGCGTGCCGTGCGGGTAGGTGCGTTCGGCGATTCGGGTCGCTTCGACGCCCTCGAACTCGTCCTGGTGCTCGCGCACGAAGACGATCGCCTCTTCGCTCGCCTCGTCGACCACCGGCACCGGCGTGAAGGGCGAAAACCGCGGGTCCTTCACACGCTTGGCAATGCTTTCGGCCTCGACGCCGAGCAACGCTGCGAGACGGTCGATGACCTCGGGAGATTCCTGCGCCGCTTCCCGGCTGAGCGTGATGACATCGGCGGCGCGGTTGTCGACGAGCACGCGGTCGTGACGGTCGAGGATCCGGCCCCGGGGTGCCGCTTCGAACACGACGCGCACGCGGTTGTTGCGGGCTTGGACCTCGAATTGCTCGGCGTCCATCACCTGCAAATAGAGCAGGCGACTGAACAGAGCGACGAACAGCGACAGCACGACGACGCCAACGACAGCCAGGCGCAGATGCGCAGAGACGCCAGGCTCAGGCATACGAACGCTCGGTCAGGGCGCCGCTTACCGCGCCGAGCGCCCAGCGCACGAGACGCGTCACCGGAATGCTCAACAAAAGGTTGACGAGACCGGCGAACGCGGCCGCCGCCAGCACCGTCGGACGGGCGTACTCCGGCTGGCCGAACACAGCCGCCACTCCCGCGATCAGGATCACCCCGATGGCGCTCGCGATGCCGGCGACCGCCGGCTGCAGCCATACGTCGGCGCGGATCACGGTGCGCTCGACTGCGGCCACCCCGTACCCGAGCAGAGTGAACGCAAGCGCGCACGTGCCTACCGGGGTTTCGAGGAACAGGTCGAGCACGAGTCCCGAAGCGAAGCCCGCCCCTGCGGCGCGCACCGCATCCCCGTCGATTGCGGCCGCAATCGGGACGAGCAGCATCACCGCAGGACGCAGCCCGGCGAACGTGAAACCGTTGAGGAGGCGGTTCTGCACGACGAGCAGCACGAGGAGGACAAGGCCGAGCCTGAGGAAGCGAATCATTGCGGGCGCCATTGGATCACGCGAACGAAGTTGAGCCGCCGCAGGTCGGCGCCACTCGTGACGACGACGTCCTGCGTCAACCCGGCGCTGTCCCGCTTCACCGACGTCACCTTGCCTACCGGGAGGCCGGGCGGATACTGGCTCTGTTGCAGGCCACTCGTCACCACCTCGTCGCCCACCTTCACCTTTGTCTTCGGTTCGACCAGGCTCATGACGAGCCGGCGCCCTCCGTCGCCGGTGACAACGCCCAGATCGCCGGTCGACGTCAGCCGGACCCCGACGCTGAGCCCCGGGTCGCTCACGACGAGCACAGTCGAACGACGTGGGCCGACCTGCACGATCCGCCCGACCAGCGAGCCACCCGAAACGACCGGCATCCCCTTGTCGACGCCCGCTTCGGTGCCCTTGTCGATCTCGACTGTGAGCTGCAACGGCGAAAACGCGCCTCCAGTCACGCGCGCTGCGGCAGAGGGAAGATCGCCGACGAACTCCAGGTCGAGCGCGTCGAAAGCGGTCTTCAACTCGCGGCGGGCGTCCGCCCCGGCGGCGGCATCCGCCCGCGCCCGGGCGAGCTCGTCGCGCAGCCGCGCGTTCTCGTCCTTGATGCGCCCGAAGTCGAGCACGCCTCCGATGACGTTCACGACGGGACTGAGCACGGCCCCGACACCGCGTCCCACGGGTTCGAAAGCGTTGCGGGCGATGCCGCGCGCCCGGTCGGTGACGCCCGAACCGCCGGAGCGGTAGTCGAGCGTGATCAGCGTGATCGACGTTAGGACTAGCAGCGCCAGTGTGAACCGGGGCCTCGTGGTGCGCCGAGTGGCCACCTAGAGCCTCGGGCCTAGTTCGAGGTGTTCGAGTTGATGAAGACGCCCTTCAGCACCTCGAACTCCTCGAGGCACTGACCGCTTCCGATGGCCACCGCCTGAAGCGGGTTGGCCGAGATGATGATGGGCATCCCTGTTTCCGCCTCGAGCCGTGCGTCGAGACCATGGAGCAGCGCGCCGCCGCCGGTGATGACGATTCCGCGCTGCATGATGTCCGCGGCCAGCTCCGGCGGGGTCTTGTCCAGCGTCACCTTCACGGCATCGGTGATCGCGCTGACGGGCTCTTCGAGCGCTTCACGGATCTCGGCGGTGTTGGTCATGATCGTCTTGGGGAGCCCGGTCACGAGGTCACGCCCGCGGATCTCGGCGTAGAGCTCCTCTTCGAGCGGCCACGCGGAGCCGAGCGTGCACTTGATCTCCTCGGCGGTGCGCTCACCTAGCGCAACGCTGTATTCCTTCTTGATGAAGTTGATGATCGCATCGTCGAGCTCGTCACCGCCGATGCGGATCGACACTGCGGTCACGATGCCGCCCAGCGAGATAACCGCAACCTCGGTCGTGCCGCCGCCGATGTCGACGACCATGTTTCCCGCAGGCTCGTGGACGGGGAGGCCGGCGCCGATGGCCGCAGCCATCGGCTCTTCGATGATGTAGACGGGCTTGCGCGCTCCGGCGAACTCTGCCGCCTCGGCGACCGCTCGCTGCTCGACGCCGGTGATGCCCGACGGTACGCAGATCACCATGCGGGGCTTCGCGAAGCGGCGCTGGTGCACCTTCTGGATGAAGTAGCGCAGCATCTTCTCGCAGATCTCGAAGTTGGCGATGACGCCGTCCTTCAAGGGCCGGATGGCCTGAATGTGACTCGGCGTGCGACCGATCATCCGCTTCGCCTCGATGCCGACGGCGAGCGGACGGCCGTCCTTGACGTTGATCGCGACGACGGAAGGCTCGTTGAGCACAATGCCGCGTCCGCGGACGTACACGAGCGTGTTGGCGGTGCCGAGGTCGACGGCCATGTCGCGACCAAGGAGGGAAGAGAAGAGGCTTTCAGACAAGGGTGGGCTCCAAAAGAACCTCCGCAGGCTAGGGGCGAAGCACGGACAGCGCCATTCGCGCGGGGTTTAGGCCCCCAGGTCGGGGAAGAACAGCGCAATCTCGCGCTGGGCGGCTTCGAGGGAGTCGGACCCGTGAATCAAATTCTCGGTGAACTGGATGCCGAGGTCGCCGCGAATCGTGCCGGGAGCCGAATCGCGTGGGTTCGTCGCGCCCATCATCGTGCGAAGCACCTTCCACGTGTCCTCGGGGCCTTCGACCACGATCAGCATCGCGGGACCTCGCGTGATGAACGACACCAGCTCGCCGAAGAACGGCTTCTCGGCGTGCTCGCCGTAGTGCTGCTTGGCCGTGCTCTCGTCGATCGTGCGCAGCTCGGCGGCGATGAGCATGAGCCCGCGGCGCTCGATTCGGCTGACGATCTCGCCGACGAGCCCCCGCTCGACGGCATCGGGCTTACAGATGACAAACGTGCGATCCATGCCCGACAAACTAGAACCACCGCAGTAGGGGGCTTTTCCGCGCTAGCCCGCTAGTTCCTAAAGCCCCTAGTGGCGTACTGCGGCCCGGGCGGCGCCGGCGACGTAGAGCGAGCCGGCCACGATCACGATGCCGTCTTCGCCGGCGAGGGCGCGGGCGTGCGCAAGCGCGGCCTCGACGTCGATCGCGGTTTCCACCCTCGGCGCGCCGACCGCACGCGCCGCGTCGGCAACATCGGCGGCCGGCACGGTGCGCGGTGACGGCGCCGGACAGGCGATGACAACGTCGGCGTCCGCACCACCGAGCGCCTTGACCAGCTCGGTGGCCTCCTTTCCTTTGCCCGCGAGCATGCCGACGACGAGCACCCGCGGGCGCAGCGGGCCGAACTCGGCCTCGACCGTGACACGGGCCGCCGCAGCACCGGCGACGTTCTTCGATCCGTCGATCAGCACCACCGGATGCCTACTCACGACCTCGAGCCTTCCGGGCGAGGTCACCGTTGCGCACGCCTCGGCGATGACAGCGTCGCCGAGGGGCCGGTCGAAGAACGCCTCGGCGGCGACGATCGCGCACGCGGCGTTGTCCACCTGGTGCGCGCCGTGCAACGCGAGGAACACGTCCTCGTACGTCGCGTGCGGAGAACGCAGGCTGAACACGCGCCCGCCGACGGCGATGTCGTTGGCAACGACGTCGAACTCCGTGCCGCGCACGAGCAACGCGTCCGCACCGGCCTTCTCCGCAGCGTGCGTGATAACTCCGAGCGGGGCGTCGGCGTCGCCCACGACGACAGTCGCGCCCTGCTTGATGATGCCCGCCTTTTCCGCCGCGATCGCCTCGACGGTGTCGCCGAGGAACTCCTGGTGGTCGAGGCCGACGTTCGTGATCACGGCGACAGCGCCATCGGCCGCGTTCGTCGCGTCCCACGTCCCGCCGAGCCCAACCTCCACGACCGCAGCGTCCACGGCGAGGTCGGCGAACCACGCGAAGGCTGCAGCGGTCACGAGCTCGAACCACGTGGCCCGCTCACTGAGCATCGGCTCGAGCAGCGAGAGCGTGGTCATGAGATCGGCGAACGCGCGCTCGCTGATCGGTGCGCCGTTCCAGGTCATGCGCTCGGTGACGTGCTCCAGGTGCGGGCTGCTGTAGCCACCCACCGACATCTGTTGCGCCCCCAGCAACGCGCCCAGCAGGCGCCCGGTCGACGTCTTGCCGTTCGTGCCGGTGAGGTGGATGACCGGGTACTGGCGCTGGGGATCGCCGAGCGCGGCGAGCAGCTCGGTGATGCGCGCGAACGTGGGCGGAGTCGCCCGCTCCCCTGCCACCATCGCCTCGAGGTTCATGTGATCGTCGAGGAACGCGACCGCCTGCGCGAAATTCACCCTGTCACCGCCTCACCATCATCCGAACCCGTCATCAAATCCGGCCTCTACTGGCCAAATTCGATGACGGGTTCGGCCTGTAAGTCTGGTTGCGAGTTCGGACTCACGCATGCCAGCTCGGCGAAAGGCACAACACCGGCAAGGCGCAGACCGAGAGCGGCGGCCGGGAGCGCCCACGCCGTGACCGCGTCGGCGGTAGCAACGGCCACCGTTTGCGGCGCCGTGGCGACGAGCGCCCGATCGTCCGCCGGCCAGTCGGCGACCGCAAGCGGCCAAACGGCGGCGACGAAGCGGGCGTCGAGCACATCGTCGGTCGAAACGAGCTCGCCCATGCACTTGCCGCAGGAGGTCTCGGGCTCGACGCTCACGGACAGCTGACCGCAGTCGAGGCACCGGGCGGCGGGCACGGTCTGACCCGCCCACACCTGATGCGACAGGCACCAGTCACCGCCTGCGCCCGCCCGCCCCACGAAGCGCTCGCGCGCTTCTGGGTCGTCGACCGTGACATCGCCGTTGCGCACCGCGTCGGCCGCCGCCTGCTCGAGATCGCCGGTACGGAGGAACCAGTGCGCTCCGAAGCGCGGCACGAGCGGCGTCGAACACCGGCCGCACCGAGCGAGGTCGACCACCGTCTCGCGCCGGCCGACGACAACACCCTCGGCCTCGACGAGGTCGGAGGCCGCAGCGCGCGCGGCGTACCGCGCCTGCCCGGCCAACGGACCGTCGGCCCGAACCACCCCGTCATCGTCGAGCACGGAAAGCGGCATCAGGCCGAGGCGGCGGGCCGCCTCGAGCGCGCCCTGGTCGTGCGCGGGCACGACGAGCCATGGCGCGTCGCGCGTGTCGTCGGCTACGACGGGCACCTCGCGGCCGGCGATCGGAATCATCACCGTGCCACCCGCGGCTGCGTGTCCCTCGGGGACTGCGACCGCCACGACGCCGGGGAGCAACTCGATCTCGACGATGTCGACGTCCACGCTCGGTCCGTCACCGACGTCGGGCAGCTCCAGCGACAGGACTTCGGCCCCGGTTTCGTTGCGCGAGCTGTCGGCGACGTCGACGACCGTCGTGCAGCGCGGGCACATGTCGACCACCCGCTCCGCACGCTCGAGGAGGCCGGCATCGAAGAGCCGGACGAACGCCGTGCGGGCCGCGCGCGCCGTCGCGTCGCTGCCGGTCCGTCCGGCTTCGAGGTCTGCGACCACCCCCGCATCGGCGAGCGCGGCCGAGAGCTCCTCACGCTGAGCGGCCTCGGTGTCGCGCACACGAGCGATGAACTCCTCGCGGTCCATGACCGAGCGGTCGAGCGCCTCGCGGTACAGCTCGCGCTCCACGGTGTGCTGGCTGGCGAGATCGCCCTCCACCGTGCCGACGAGCAGCTCGACCGTCGCAGGGGCGGCGGCTTCGCCCCGGAGCGCATCGCCGACCTGCGCGGCGGCGATCGCGGCGTCGCGCGCGTCCGCAGTCGGCGCACGAGGCGCGACAAGGACGCGAGCGAGCTCTTCCATGCGTCCGAGAGCCTACGAGCCAACGGCCACAGGGGGCTTTTCCGCGC
>DATLOH010000117.1:0-2456 GCA_035536375.1 Acidimicrobiales bacterium | reverse complement strand
GAGGAGTTCGAGGTCGGCGCCGTCTACAAGCACTGGCCGGCCAAGACCGTCACGGAGAGCGAGGACCACCTCTTCTGCCTGCTGACGATGAACCACCACCCGCTGCACCTCAACGACGTCTACGCCAAGCAGTCCCAGCAGGGGCGCAACGTCGTCGTCGGGCCGATGGTCTACTCGCTGGCGCTTGGCATGAGCGTGTCGGACGTCAGCGGCAAGGCGATCGCCAACCTCGCCACCGAGGAGCTCAAGCATCCCGCCCCTGTGTTCCATGGCGACACGCTGTTCTGCGAGTCCGAGGTGCTGGAGAAACGCGAGTCCAAGACGAAGCTCGATCGAGGCACCGTGCGCGTCCACACGCGCGTGCTCAACCAGGACGGCGTCCTCGTGGCCGAGTTCAAGCGCCTTGTGCTCGTCCCCCGCAAGGAGCACGGCACGCCCGAGGCCGACGCCTAGGACAACGACGAGGGGGCGCTCGCAGGCGCCCCCTCGTTGATCGGCGCTGTCGTTCGTTGCGTCAGCTGCCGGTCGCGCCGTTCACGTAGACGTAGAAGCGCGCCGCGGCGGCCGGGGGCGGCGGTGCCACGCCACCCGGCACCGTACCGTCGCTTTCACGCGGCGCCACGACGATGACGTTGTTGTCCTCGGTGTTCGGCGGCGCACAGGCGACGAACGTCGCGCCACACGGAGCGACGCCGGTCTCGCCCGACAGGATCGCGCTGCCGTCGGTGTTGTTGATCGCGATCTGCGCGTGCAGCCCCTTGTTGCGAACGTCCGAACCCGCGCTGATGTAGCAGTTGGCGTTCGCCGAGTAGCAGTTGACGATCGTGAAGCCGCCGGTCTGCTGCTCGATCGCGCCCGCCTCGTTGATGAGCGCCCAGCGCGTGCCGAGCTCCGCGGCGTCCTTGCCGTCGACGGTGTCGGCGTCGAGGCCCGTCTTCACGCGCGACGCGGCGATCAGCGCGGCGGCGTCGAAGTTGTCGAGCCGGTCGGCGTTCAGGCCGGTTGCGACACCGGTCGCGTTCGTGATGAACGGCTTGACGCCGTCGCCGCCGGCGCCGACGGAGAACAGGCCGCCGATCGTGCCCTTGGCGGCGTTGAACTCAAAGGCGTAGCCGGTCGACAGGTTGTTGGCGCGCACGCACGGGTTCTGCGGCTTGGGCTTGGCGGCTGAACCGCCGGCCTTCGAGCGGCAGCCGTAGATCGCGCCGCCGCCGTCGGCGGAGAGGTTGGACTGGCGCGTCGAGTAGCCGCCGGTCGGGGCGGTGGTCGACGCGATCCGCGAGATGATCTTGGTCTCCTGCGTCGACGTGCCGTTGCGCACGCCCTCGCGCAGTTCGTCGCCGGTCCGCGCCGCGGCGAACGGGGCGGTGCAGATGACGAGCAGGCCGGTGGCGGCGATGACGGAACGGGTCCGTGGCGCGCGACTGAGCAGGCGCCGGACGGGCTTGGGGTCTTCGGTCGAATGATGCGGTGTCTTCATGCGTGACTCCTGTATCGGGTGCGTGAAAGCTGCGTCGCGCGCGACGCAGTGCAGCGGGCAGCCGCGCCCACGGCTGCAATGCGGATCTATGGCTCTCTCGCCGAGAGCGTTTGGTGCGCGTCAGGTGGTATGCGAGCAGCCACCGGATTTCGGATCAGGTACGCCGCGTGAGGACATCGCTGCGATGTCCTCGTTCGGATCGTGCCCCTGTGCATTGGACCCGCGACCGCGGCGGAAGTTGCGCCCGCGGAGCGCTTGCGTCACAGGGGCACAACCAATGAGAGTGAACTTGCGCGACAATGGCGCGCGACAAACTGCGACGAGGCGAGGATGAAGCGTGAGCGAAACGACGACCGTGCCGACGAAGAACCAGAAGCTCATCGATTGGGTCGACGAGATCGCGGCCCTGACGAAGCCCAAAGACGTGCATTGGTGCGACGGGTCGGCCGAGGAATACGACCGGCTGACGCAGCTGCTGGTCGACAACGGAACGTTCACGAAGCTCGCGGACGCCAAGCGCCCCAACTCGTTCCTGGCTCGCTCCGATCCGGGTGACGTCGCGCGTGTTGAGGACCGTACGTTCATCTGCACGCAGACCGAGCATGACGCTGGCCCGACGAACAACTGGACCGATCCGACCGACATGCGCGAGAAGCTCAGCGGCCTGTTCGACGGGTGCATGGAGGGGCGCACGATGTATGTCGTGCCGTTCTCGATGGGTCCGCTCGGCTCGCCGATCGCCCACATCGCCGTCGAGTTGACCGACTCCGCCTGCGTCGCGGTGAACATGATGATCATGACCCGCGTCGGCGCCAAGACGCTCGACGTGCTCGGTGAGGACGGCGAGTTCGTGCCGTGCGTGCACTCCGTCGGATCGCCGCTGGCCGAGGGCGAGGAGGACGTGTCCTGGCCCTGCAACGCCGAGAACAAGTACATCGTCCATTTCCCCGAGACCCGCGAGATCTGGTCCTACGGC
>DATLOH010000116.1:0-13505 GCA_035536375.1 Acidimicrobiales bacterium | reverse complement strand
GGCACGCTGCGCGGGGACGACGAGGCCGCCTGGAGGGAGGGCATCGCGACCGGCGTCCGCGGCCTGGCCGCGCGCGGTTAGCGCGCGGCCGCGCGCTTGATGGCGCGGCCGACGGCCGCCTCCACCGCCGCCTCGTCGCCGACGTCGAGCGTCGAGCGGTCGTGCGCCACGACCACCGCATCGCGGGGCGCGGCAGCGACGAGCTCGCGGCCGAGCTGGCCGGCGGCGCCGGTGATGAGCACTCGCACCGATCAGCCCTTGAGGGGCTCCCACCACCAACGGTTGTCCCTGTACCACTCCACCGTCGCGGCGAGCGCTTCGTCGAGCTCATGGCGGGGTGCCCATCCGAGCGCCTCGACCTTCGCGGTGTCGATGGAGTAGCGGCGGTCGTGGCCGAGGCGGTCGGCGACGTACTCGACCATCGACTCGTCGACGCCAAGGAGGCTCAGGATGCGATCGACCAGCGTGCGGTTCGGCACCTCGTTGCCGGCGCCGATGTTGTAGATCTGGCCGACCTCGCCCTGCCGCAGCACGAGGTCGACGGCGGCGCAGTTGTCCGCCACGTAGCACCAGTCGCGCACGTTCATGCCGTCGCCGTAAAGGGGCACATTGCGATCGTCCAGCAGGTTGGTCGTGAAAAGAGGGATGAGCTTCTCGGGGTACTGGTACGGCCCGAAGTTGTTCGAGCTGCGCGTGACGATGACCGGCAGGTCGTAGGTCGTGAAGTAGCTGAGCGCGATGAGGTCCGAACCCGCCTTGCTCGCGCTGTAGGGCGAGCGCGGTCCGAGCACGTCGGTCTCGGTAAAGCTTCCCGGCTCCTCGATCGAGCCGTACACCTCGTCGGTCGAGATGTGCAGGAACTTGCCAACGCCTACCTGGCGGGCGACGTCGCACATGACATTCGTGCCGTCGCAGTTCGTCCGCACGAACACGTCCGGACCCTCGATCGAGCGGTCGACGTGGCTCTCGGCGGCGAAGTGGACCACCGTGTCGTGCCCATCCATGGCCGACAGCACCGCGTCTCGATCGGTGATATCGCCCTGGACAAAGCGGTAGCGCTGATCGTCGGCGAGATCCTTGAGGTTGTCGAGGTTGCCGGCGTAGGTGAGCGCGTCGAACACGGTTACCTCGTCGTCGCTGTTGCCGAGGACGTAGCGCACGTAGTTCGACCCGATGAAGCCGGCTGCGCCGGTCACGAAGAGTTTCATGGTCCGAACAGGCTACTGCCGCCTCTGCGGAGCTCTCAGATGAAGCGCTCCGGCTCCGTAGCGAGGGCCCGCAAATACTCGCCGTAGCGCGACTTGCCGAGCCGATCGGCCAGGTGCGCCAGTTGCGCCTGGTCGATATGGCCGCACCGGAACGCGATCTCCTCAAGGCACGCGATCTGCATCCCCTGCCGGTGCTGGAGCACCTGCACGAAGGTGGAGGCCTCGATGAGGCTGTCGTGCGTTCCGGTGTCGAGCCACGCCGTGCCGCGCCCAAGCGACACGAGCCGCAACCGGCCCTGTGCGAGGTACTCGCGGTTTACGTCCGTTATCTCGAGCTCGCCACGCGGCGAACGCGGCAGCGAACCGGCGATCGACACGACGTCGTTGTCGTAGAAGTACAGCCCCGTTACTGCCAGGTTCGATTTCGGTGACGCTGGCTTCTCCTCGATCGAGAGCACCACGCCGTCGTGGCCGACCTCGGCAACCCCGTAGCGCTCGGGGTCGTTCACCGGATACCCGAAGACGGTCGCACCCTTGAGGGCGTCAGCGGAATCGCGCAATGTCTCGGCGAGCCCGTGACCGTGAAAAATGTTGTCGCCAAGGACCAGGCAGACACTGTCAGCGCCGATGAAGTCCGCTCCGATGATGAACGCCTCGGCGAGGCCACCGGGTGTCGGCTGCTCGGCGTAGCTGAACGAGACTCCGAGGTCCGACCCATCGCCGAGGAGTTGGCGGAACAACGGGAGATCATGCGGCGTCGAGATCAGCAAGATGTCTGTGATCCCGCTCAAGAGCAGCACTGAGAGCGGGTAATACACCATCGGCTTGTCGTAGACGGGGAGCAATTGCTTCGAGACCCCCAGCGTGACGGGGTGCAACCGCGTGCCGCTGCCCCCTGCGAGAACGATGCCTTTCATGCCCGCGATCGTCGCACGCCCGACGCCGCCGGCGCCCATCGGCGCCCCTGCGGTCAGCAGTTGAGCGCCGGGGCGCCCTTCGGAACCGGCACCGGGCCCTTCGCAGTGGTCGTGCTCGTCGCCCGTCCGAGCGTGGTCGAAGTGCCCCCCGGCGTGGCCGTCTTCGGGTCGCGCACGCCGGCAAAGCGCGACCCGATCGTGAGCACGAGATCACCGCCCCGCAACGTCGAATCAGAGACAAGCGTGGCTCCACCGAGAATGTAAGCCTGGAGGACCTTCGCTTTCGCCAGTTGCCCGGCGCCATGGCGGATCTCAGTGGTCGTCTGACCGAAACCGGGGACGCTCCCGATCCCGCCGGCACCGAAACCGATCGCGTTCAGCTGCCGCATCACCTGGCTCGCCTGGCCACTGATGCCCGTACCGTTGAGCACGCGCACGCGCACACCGCCGGGGGGGATGCTCGGTGGCGGCCCCGTCTGCTCGGCGGCACTTGCGCCGTTGAACCGGTCCACGATGATCTGCGCCTCGGCGGCGCGCAGCTTCAGTACGGCGGCTCCCGTCGAGCGGACGCGAAAGTCGTCGGTTGGCAGCGTGAGCATGTCGACCGCTTCAGGATCGAGCGACCGAAAACGTTTGCCAACTCGAAGGATGTCCTTGTTCGACAACGTTTGGTCGAGCTTTACGTTCTTGCTCCCGGCCTCGACCAGCGAGTTGAGCTTGAGGGGGTTGCGCTGGATGCTCCCTATCGCCCGGCGGATCATCCGGCGAATGAAGTCCTGCTGGCGGGCAATGCGCCCGATGTCGCCGCTCGGCTCCGTACGCCACCGACCGGCTTCGAGGTACTGGTAGTGGCGGCTGCGCACGTAGCTCAACGCCTGGTCGCCCGTTAGCTCTACGCAACCGGCCTTCTTGACGTCGAGCCCGGCCAGCTTGTCGCGCGCCGGGGCGGGGAACGGGACGGTAACGCCGCCAACTGCGCTGACGATGTCGCGGAAGCCGTTGAAGTCGACCTCGATGTAGTGGTCGATCTCGATGCCCAGGCTCTCGCGAATGGTGGCGATGAGTCGCGGCGCGCCGTCCTTGACCGTGACCGTGGTGGTGCTCGTGGTGATCTGACCGGCGCGTGACCGACTTCGCGTCGTCACCGTGCCTTTCGAGACCGGCTGTTCGCCGAACGCCGTGTTGATGCGGTCGGTGCGACTCGTACCCGCTATCGGCACGTAGAGGTCGCGCGGGACCGAAAGCACTGCCGCCTTCTCGGCCCGAGGATCGATGTGCAGGATCATCATCGTGTCGGTGCGGACACCCCCGACGTCCTTCGTGGTGCCGAATTTCACCTGCTCTTCCTTGCTGATGTTCGCTCGCGTGTCTGAGCCGACGAGCAGGACGTTCATGGGCTCGTCGGGGTTGTCGTTGCCGCAATTGCGCAAGGCGCAGGCCAGGTCGACTCGCTCGAAGTCGTCGAGCTTCAGCTTTAGGTATCCGTAGGCCGCCGCCGACGCCATGATGCAAACACCGAGAAACACGTTGGCTGCGATCAGGAGTCGGTGGGGCCAGGGCGAGCGCTCGGTGCGCCGAGTAGCGGCCCCGCGGCCGTGCGAGGTCGCCACGCCGCCAAACTAGTAGCAGTCGTTCGTAGGATCAGCGCGTGCCCGGCGTTGGTGTCGTGATCGTGACGTATCGCTCGGCGGGCTCGATCGCGACCTGTCTTCATTCCCTTCGCGCCGCCTCCGAGCAGCATCGGTTGCAGGTCGTGGTGATCGACAACGCGTCTGATGACGGGTCATCGGCCGCCGCCCGAGCGGCCGACGAGGACATCGTCGTCGTCGACCGTGACGCCAACGACGGTTACGCCGTGGGCAACAACGCCGGGCTCGCACTCCTCAGCGACGACGTCGAGTGGGTGCTGTTTGCCAACCCGGACACCACGTGGCCCGACCGAAGCGTCGACGCACTCGTGGCTGCGGCCGCAGCCCATCCGGGCGCCGGACTCGTGAGCCCAGTACTGGTTGGCAGCGACGGAACCGCACAACCAATCGTCGAGCGGGACCTCACACTCAGACGGGTGGTTCGTGGCATGGTGCGTCTCGGAAGCCGTGTTCGTCCTACTGCGCCGCCGGAGACCGGGCCCCCTGTTGCGGTCGAGTGGTTGCACACTGCGGCCGCGCTCATGCCGGTCGAGCTCGCCCGGCGGCTCGGCGGATTCGATCCACGCTTTTTTCTGTTCGCTGAGGACGCCGATCTCTGCCGCCGAGTGCGAGCCGCGGGACTCGACGTGCTCGTCGTACCAGAAGTCCGCGTCGGCCACGCGGGTGGTGCGTCGGTGGACGCTTCGACAGACGCCGGCGGCGCCGCTGCGCTGCGCGTGCGCGCGGTGGCGACGTATCTCGACAAGTACGAGGGCCCCAATGCCCGTCGACTCTTCGGCACGCTTGGCGCACTCGTGTACCGAGTAGCCGGCCACCGAGCACAGGCGTCGGCCGCCTGGGCCGAGGCGCGGCGGTGACGCTCCATGTGCTCGTCGGCGTGCCGTGCCACCGCGACGAGCCCGGCGTCGCCCGAACCGTCGAGAGCCTCACCGCCTCCGCGGGAGTGGTGCCCGACGCCACGGTGCGCATAGTCGTCTGTCTCAACGGCGACCAACCCGGAGACGGGCCTGCGGCCACGGCGCTCGGCCGCTCCTCCGCACGCGTCACCACCCGCACGATCGACGTGGCCTCCAAACCTTCGGCGTGGAACTTGCTGCGCGACGACGCCGCCGACATCCACGTGTTCTCCGACGCCGACATCACCGTCAACCCAAGCGCCCTCGCGTCGCTCATCGCCGCCCTCGAAACAACCGACGCGGTCGCGGCCACCGGCGCGCAAGCGCACGAAGGCAAAGGTCTCGTCGCCCGCGTCGCCCGTGTCCCCCACCGCCTCCAGTGGGGCGGCCTCCTCGGCACCCTCTACGCAGTGCGCTCCGACGCGCTCCCGCCCGAGATGCCGGCCGACCTCATCCTCGACGACGCCTGGCTGTTCGGCCAGCTCGGCGCCGACCGCGTCCTACAGGTCCCAGAAGCCGTCGCCACCGTCCAACTCCCCACTCGCTGGCGCGACCTCTGGCGCCAACGAGTCCGCGCCGAACGAGGCAAGCAACAGCTCAAAGCCCTCGGGATACCGCTCGCCGCTCCCCCACGAGGCGCGTCAGCAAAGTCCGCCTGGCGCGCCTACCCCCCCACCGAATGGCCCTTCGTACTGATCCTCGCCGCGGTAAAGGCAACCGCGGCACTAAGAGCCAAGTTCGGCCAACCGAAATGGGACCTTGCTGAATCCACGAAGCACTGATTACAGAAAGGCGACGCCAGCGGTGACGACCAAACGGCCCGCCCGTCGAGACGACGCAAATGGGCGCTAGGTAACGGGAAGACCGAGGCCGCGGGCGATCACGAGGCGCTGGATCTCGCTTGTGCCTTCACCGATCTCGAGCACCTTGGCGTCGCGGTAGTGGCGACTCACGGGCGTCTCGTCCATGAAGCCGTAGCCGCCGAAGATCTGCGTTGCCATGCGCGTGGCCGTGACCGCGGCCTCGGTTGCGTAGAGCTTGGCCACTGCGGCCTCCTGCTTGAACGGCTTGCCCTTGTCCTTCAACGCCGCGGCGCGATACGTCACGAGCCGCGCGTTGTCGCACATAACCGCAAGGTCTGAGCATGCGAACGCAACCGCTTGGTTGGCGCCGATCGCCTTACCGAACGCGTTGCGCTGCTTCGCGTACTCGACGCTCTGCTCGAGACACGCTTGGATGACGCCTACCGCGAGCGCGGCGATCGCAACGCGACCCTCGTCGAGGATGGCGAGGAACTGACTGAACCCCTTTCCACGCGGGCCGAGCAGATTCGCCTCGGGCACGCGGCAGTCGGTGAACGTGAGGCCGTGGGTGTCCGACGCGTGCCAACCCATCTTCCGGTAAGGGGGCTGGACTGTGAAACCCGGCGTGCCAGCGGGCACGACGATCGTGCTGATCTCGCCGGGGCCTGTGCGGGCGGTGACTGTGACGATGGACGTGATGTCGGTACCCGAGTTGGTGATGAACGCCTTCTCGCCGTTGATCACCCATTCGTGGGTCGCGTCGTCGAGCACGGCTGACGTGCGCGTCCCGCCCGCGTCACTTCCTGCATCCGGCTCGGTGAGCCCGAACCCGCCAAGGGCACGGCCAGCGACGAGGTCCGGCAGCCACCGTTGGCGTTGCTCCTCGGTGCCGAACTGGAAAATCGGGTTGGCGCCGAGCCCTACGCCGGCCTCGAGCGTGATCGCCATCGACTGGTCGACGCGGGCGAGCTCCTCGATCGCGAGACACAGCGTCGAGAACTCGGCCGCGCTGCCGCCGTACTCCTCGGGAAACGGAAGACCGAACAGCCCGAGCTCCCCCATGGCGAGTACGACATCGGTTGGGAACGAGTGGTCGCGGTCCCAGACTTCCGCGTGGGGCGCGATCTCTGCGCTCGCGAAGTCGCGAACGACCTTGCGGAACTGCTCCTGCTCGTCGCTGAGCTCGAAATCCATGCCGAAAACCTAGGCTTTCGTCGTGACGACACCTCTCGCCGTCGTCGGCGGGCGGCTCCTCACCGAACTCGTCGATGTCACGACGGATCTCGCAGCGCTCGACTCGTCCGGGCAGTGGGCGGTGGTCGTCGGTTTCGAAGGCGCGGTCACGTGCGCACGTTTTGCGGTTGCTCGTGCGGCGGTGCCGTGGCCCGGGCCCGCGTGGCGCGGGCCGCCGCGCGACACGTGGATGTCGTCGCTCGACGAGGGCGCCTTTAAGGACGGCGTCGAGACGATACGAAGCGCCATTGCCCGGGGCGACGTGTATCAGGTGAACCTGTGCCGCGTTCTGTCGGCTCCCGTGCCGCGCGACGCCGACGTTGCGGCGCTCGGCGCCACGTTGGCCGAGGGCAATCCTGCGCCGTTCGCCGCCGTCGTCCGCCTGCCGGACCACGACGTCCACGTTGCCTCGGCGTCGCCCGAGCGCTTCTTACGCTGCGACGGTCGGTTCGTGATGTCACAGCCAATCAAGGGCACGGCCGCCGCTCCCGACGGCTTCCTCAGGAAGGACCGCGCCGAGAACGTGATGATCGTCGACCTCGTCCGCAACGACCTCGGCCGCGTGTGCGAGTTCGGATCCGTGGCCGTTCCGGGGCTGTGTGTCGTCGAGCCCCACCCCGGGCTCTACCACTTGGTGTCGACGGTTACCGGCGAGCTCGAACGCGGTGTCGGTTGGGCCGAGCTGATCCCCGCAGTGTTCCCGCCGGGATCGGTCACGGGCGCGCCGAAGCTTGCGGCGCTCGACGTCATTGCGAAGCTCGAGCCCGTCTCGCGCGGGCCGTACTGCGGCGCCATCGGATGGGTCGACGCCGATCGGGGTGTCGGTGATCTCAATGTCGGCATTCGCACGTTCTGGCTGGCGGACGGCGAGATCAGGTTCGGCACGGGTGGGGGCATCACGTGGGACTCGACGCCCGAGGGTGAGTGGGCCGAGACCGAGCTCAAGGCGGCGCGGCTGCTGTCGGTAGCGTCGTCGCCATGACCGTTTGGCTCGACGGAGCGCTGGTCGACGACACCGTGGCGGCGGTGAGCGTGTTCGACCACGGATTGACGGTTGGCGACGGCGTATTCGAAACGCTGCTCGCATATCCCGACACGGGCTTGGCATTTGCGGACCAGCATCTCGCTCGGCTGCGCAGGTCGGCCGCCGGTTTAGGTCTGACCGTGCCCTATAACGACCTTGCGCTCGCCGAAGCGATGGCGGCGGTGGTCGCGTCGCACCGTGGCGACGGGGGCGCGCGGGTCCGTGTCCGGCTCACGGTCACCGGCGGTCCTGCACCGCTCGGTTCGGATCGCGGCGCTTCTGGCCCGACGGTGATCGTGGTTGGCGCACCCCAGGTGCCGTGGCCGGCAACCGCTGCGCTTGCGCCCGTCCCGTGGCCACGCAGCGAGCTGAGCGCAGTCGCGGGTCTGAAGACGACGAGCTACGCGGAGAACGTGATCGCGCTGAGAGCAGCGCGGGAAGCGGGTGCAGAAGAAGCCCTGTTCTGCGACCTCCAGGGCCGGGTGTGCGAGGGAACTGGCTCGAACGTGTTTGCGTGCATCGACGGCCGTCTCGTCACACCCTCGTTGGCCACCGGATGCCTCGCCGGCGTCACGCGAGGCGTTGTGCTCGCAAGCTGTGATGCAGAGGAGCGTGACTTCACCCTCGCCGAGCTCGCAGACGCCAGCGAAGTGTTCGTCACTTCGACAACCCGAGAGGTGCAACCCGTCCACGAGCTCATCGGACTCCGCACGTGGGAGACCCCCGGCCCGGAGGCCGCCGAAGCCGCTGCGGCCTACGACCGTGCCCGACGAGCCGGGTAGGGGGCTCCTGGGGGTACCCGGTTAGCCCGGAAAAGCCCCCCGTGGCTCTGGTCGGAGGTGGATCACGTCGCCCGCAGTGACTGTACGGAGACCGTCAGCGGTTTCGACGATGAGGTGGCCTTCGTTGGTCAACTCCCTCGCCAACCCGACGAAAGCACTGTCGGTCAACTCGACGCGCACGCGGCACCCGATCGTTGCGCACCGATCCGCGTATTCGGCGGCGACTGTGTCCCAACCGCGATCGAGGCGATCACCGAGGCGTTCCAACAGCGACGAGAGGATCTGGTCACGATCGACGGCCTGGCCGGTCACGTGGTTCGCGGCGATGGCGACGTCGGCGATCTCGTCGGGAAGCTCTGGCGGCCATGTGCAGTTCACGCCGATACCGACGATGACCGCAGGGTCGTCCGCCCAGTCGACCTCAGTGAGGACCCCCGCAAGTTTCCGGCCGTCGACCATGAGGTCATTGGGCCATTTCGACTCGGGCGTGAACCCGGCTACCTCGAGAAGCGCATCCGCGGCCGAGAGCGCGACGGCGGCGGTCGCAAGGTGAAGGCGATCTACCCGTAGATCGCGGGGGCGCAGCAGGACGCTCATGAGAAGCGACGCGCCGGGCGGCGCGACCCATGTCCGACCAAGCCGACCGCGTCCCGCGGTCTGCTCGTCGGCAACTGCTACGAGGCCCTCGACGGCGCCGTCGCGCGCCTGTTGCATCAGCCAGGTGTTGGTCGAGTCGATAGTGGCGAAACGTCGAATGTCGAACGCACGGCCCATCGCTGCAATGCTACGGCCCCTATGTTTTCCAAGGTCTTGATCGCCAACCGGGGCGAGATCGCCGTGCGCGTGATGCGCACCTGCCGCGAGCTCGGTATCGGTACCGTCGCCGTCTATTCCGAGCTCGACCGCGATGCCATGCACGTCCGCCTCGCCGACGAGGCGTACGCGCTGGGCGGGCAGACCGCCGCCGAGAGCTATCTGAACACCGATGCGATCCTCGACGTCATCGAGCGAACCGGGGCCGAGGCCGTTCATCCCGGATACGGGTTCTTCAGTGAGAACACCGACTTCGCCCGCGCCGTCACCAGTCGCGGCGTCGCGTTCGTAGGGCCGCCGCCCGAAGCGATCGAAGTAATGGGTGACAAGATCTCGAGCCGGCTTGCCGCAGAGGCCGCGGGAGTGTCAGGCGTCCCCGGTCGAAGCGAGGTGCTCAAGAACGCCGAAGAGGTGGTCGCCTTCGGCGAGGAGTTCGGATGGCCGGTCGCGATCAAGGCGGCTTACGGTGGTGGCGGGCGCGGCATGCGCGTCGTCGAGAAGCCCGATGACGCCGCAGGCGCTCTCGAGGCCGCACAGAGTGAGTCGCTCAAAGGATTCGGGCGCTCCGAGTGCTACCTCGAGCGTTACCTCACCTGGCCGCGGCACATCGAGATGCAGGTGTTCGCCGACACGCATGGCAACACGATCTGGCTCGGCGAGCGCGACTGCTCGTCGCAGCGCCGCCACCAGAAGCTGATCGAGGAGAGCCCGGCGCCGAACTTCCCCGACGACGTGCGGACGGCGATGGGCGAGGCCGCGGTCAACGTCGCGGCCGCATGCGGCTACGTCAACGCCGGGACCGTCGAGTTCCTCTTTCAGGACGGCGAGTTCTTCTTCCTGGAGATGAACACGCGGCTGCAGGTCGAGCATCCCGTGACCGAGCTCGTCACGGGCATGGACCTCGTCGAGCTCCAGCTGCTCGTCGCCGCAGGCAAGAAGCTGCCGGTCACGCAGAAGCAGATCGCAGCGCGCCGGCGCGGACACGCCATCGAGGTGCGACTCAACGCGGAGAACCCCGCCGGCGGGCGCTTCCTGCCGTCGCCGGGGACGATCTCACGATTCGACCGGCCCGACGGCTTCGGTGTGCGCGTCGACGCCGGCTACGACTCGGGCGACACGGTGAGCCAGTACTACGACAACCTGATTGCGAAGCTCATCACGTGGGGACCCGACCGCGAGAGCGCGCGGCGGCGCATGCTGCGGGCGTTAGCGGAGACGCGCATCGACGGCGTCGCCACAACGATTCCGGCGCACGTCGCGATCCTCGAGCACCCCGACTTCATTGCCGGCGAGCACTCGACTAAGTGGGTCGAGGAGAAGCTCGATCTGTCGTCCCTCGCAGGACCTACGGGCGCGTCCGCGCCTGCAGCCGGCGACGGCACTGAGCCGCGGGTGCTGCGCGAAGTCGACGCCGAAGTCGACGGGCGCAAGTACACCGTGAAGCTGTGGGTGCCGGACATCGCGCCTGTGGCGGTTGCCAGCGGAGGGTCGACGACGGGTGGTGCTGCAGCAGCAGGGACAGCCGCGGGTAGTGCTCCCGGACGCCCGGCGCCTCCTTCGGGCGCCGCCGGCCCCGCCGCTATTGGTGCCGGTTCGGTGACCGTCCCGATGCAGGGAACGATCGTGAAGGTGCTTGTGGCCGAGGGCGACAAGGTGGAGGTCGGCCAGGCACTCTGCGTCCTCGAAGCGATGAAGATGGAGAACAACATCACCGCCGACGTCGCCGGAACCGTCAAGTCGATCAAGGCCCAACCCGGCCAAACGCTCGGTGCCGGTGACGTCGTCATGGAGATCGACCCGACCTAGCCGGACCGCGCCCCAAGACGTGGCGGTGCCATATCGCGTTCTTGCGACGTGGCGGTGCCAGATCGCGGATTCCGACATCCTGCACCGCCACGTCGGCTCGACTGGGGCGTATCGTCGGCGCGTGAGCACGACGAAGGAGGCTGCGCAACGCGCAGTCGACGCCGCAGCCGATGACCTGATCTCGCTAAGCCACCGGATCCACGCGCATCCGGAGCTGTGCTTCGAGGAGGAGCGATCGTCGGCGTGGGCCGCCGAGGTGCTCTCGACCGGGGGGTTCGCAATCGAAGCCGGTATCGCCGACCTTCCGACGGCGTTCGTCGGGTCCGTTGGCAGCGGACCGCTCGTCATCGGAATCTGCGCCGAGTACGACGCGCTCCCCGGCGTCGGTCACGCATGCGGCCACAACGTCATCGCCGCGGCCGCGGTGGGAGCGGGTCTCGCGCTCGCGCCGCTGGCCGATGATCTCGGCGCCACGATCAAGGTGTTCGGAACGCCGGCCGAGGAGGGCGGCGGCGGCAAGATTTTGATGCTCGACCGCGGCGCGTTTGCCGGCGTTCACATGGCGATGATGGTGCACCCCGCGCCGACCGAGATGGACCACTTTCCGTGTCTCGCGGTGGCCCACGTCGACGTCGAGTACACCGGCAAGGCCGCGCACGCGTCGGCGTTTCCCGAACTCGGCATCAACGCGGCCGACGCGCTCACGGTGGCGCAGACTTCGATCGGGCTGCTCCGTCAGCACATCCGGTCGACCGACCGTGTCCACGGCATCGTCACCTACGGCGGCGATGCGCCGAACGTCGTTCCCGAGCGCACGCGCGGAAAGTGGTACGTACGCTCTGCGAGCCTGGCCGAGCTCGCCGACCTCGAACCGAAAGTGCACCGCTGCTTCGAAGCCGGTGCGCTGGCAACGGGTTGCTCGGTCGAGATCAGCCAGGCCAGCCCGCGCTACAGCGAGATGGTCGCGGACGTCGAGCTGAGCTCGCTCTATCGAGCGAATGCTGAGGAGCTCGGACGCGAGTTCCCGGTCATCAGCAAGGACAACACGGTCGTCGGATCGACCGACATGGCGAACGTCAGCCTCGCCATACCGACGATCCATCCGATGCTCGGGCTGGGTTGTTATCCGGTCTCAAACCACCAGCCGGAGTTCGCCGCCTTCTGCGTTACGCCGACCGCCGACAAGGCTGCGCTCGACGGCGCCGCCGCGATGGCTTGGACAGCCATCGACGCCTCCACCACCCCCACCGTCCGAGACCGCCTCCTCACCACCTGAGTCGCGCTAACTCGCCTGTCGCGCAGGTTTCACGCGCTCACGGCCGCAAAAACCTGCGCGACTGACGGACGACGGCAGCGTGTGCACGGTCTTGACGGTCGCGCCACACCCCCTCGACAAGATGACGCAATGGATGACGACGCGAACACGGCGCTCTCGGAGCTCGGACGGATGTACCGGAACGTCGTCTCGAGAGACGAGACGTTGACCGTCGGCATGACTGACTCACAGACCGGCGCACTCGTCGCTAGAAAGCTCTGGCAGCGCCTTCACGCGGGCGTGTTCCTGATGGGGCCCGCGCCGCCGAACTTCGAGCAGAAGCTGATTGCGGCGACAAAGGCGGCAGGGGCAGGATCGTTCGTGTCGCATCGCGCAGCCGCGAGGCTGCACCGCCTCGACGGCGCTGAGGCACATTCGACCGTCGAGGTCACGGTGACCGCCGGGCTGCCCGAACCTCGAGCGACGCGCGTGCATCGGACGAGGCGCACCGATCCGACAGACGTCACCACGGTCGACCGCATCCCGGTCAGCGCGATCAACCGCACGCTCATCGACTACGCCTCCTGTGTGCCGCCCGTGCTCGTCGAACGGGCGGTGGAATGCGCGATCCGCCGCGGAAAAGCGACCGAAGGTTCGCTCCTGCGCTACGTCGAAGCGGCGCCCCGCGCGACTCCAGGTAAAGCGCGGCTGAGGCAGGTGATACTCGGCCGACCACTAGGCCGCGCCGCAGCGAGCGGGTTCGAGGTCATGCTGCTCGACATCATCGGCCAGCACGGGATCGAAATGCCGGAGCGACGAGTCCCCATCGCGAACGAGAGCGGGACGATCGTCGCCGAGGCCGACCTTGGGTATCCCACGCGGTGGCTTCTTCTGGAGGCGCACAGCCGCAAATGGCACTCGACGGCCCGGCAAACGAAGCGCGACCTTGCCCGCCACAGAGAGCTCGAACGCTTGGGGTACCGCGTCGAGTACTTCACGCACGCCGAAGTCGTCAGATCGCCCGAGAGATGCGCAGACCGCATCACAACCGCGTTGCGCACCGCTTCACGGCGCTCCGCGTAACCCGCGCAATTCGAGCCGGTCGCGCAGGTTTCATAG
>DATLOH010000115.1:0-31381 GCA_035536375.1 Acidimicrobiales bacterium | reverse complement strand
ACGACCATTCTGTCGTCCCACTTGCCCGCGGCGCGAGGCGCGTCCGTAGAGAGCTTCCTGTCGATTCTGGAAACGGTGCCCGACGCCGAGCCCGCGCAGGCGCCGAGTCACGAGGAGTTCAGTTCCATGCTCGAGGCCATGTCAGCAACAGCCTCTGTCTGATCGGGCAGCAGCGGCCGAGCCAACCCGAACTTGACGGGTTTCTCCGCGCTATGCGCGGAGAAACCCGTCAAGAACGCCGAAGGCGCGGCTTGACGAGTCGGTCGGTCCAAACGCGGCCGAGCCACTCGGCGAACCGGTCGTCGGTCCACCCGCGCTCGACGACCAACCGGTGCCACAGCGTGCCGTCGGTCATCGCCCAGATGACGTCGCGGCATTCCTCTTCCGACACCGCAAGCTGCCCCGTCTTCGCCGCTTCCGCGGCCATGACGGTTATGCCGGCGAGGCGCTGTCGACCCATCTCGTCGAGCATCGCCGCGGCCGACTCGTCGGCCCCGGCAGCCGACTGCACCATTAGCTGGAACGGTGCGATGCGCTGCGCGGTCTTTGTAGACAGAGCGGCGTGCAGCATGAATCGGCGGGCGAGGTCGGGCTCGTTGCGAATCGCGACAACTTCGGGCCGCTCGTGGAAGACGATGTCGGTGTCGTCACCCCCGACCGTGATGTCCCAAACTTTGTGGAGCAGTTCAGCCTTCGTGCCGACCGACGAGTAGATGGTCTCCACCGACACCGCCGCGGCTCGGGCGACCTCGGCGAGGGTGGTTCGCGCATAACCGCGTGCGATGAACAGGTCGTGCGCTGCCCGCACGATCGCGCGCCGCGTCTCATTGGCCTGCGCACGGCGGCGGCTCGAATCGTACGGCCGGGAACCTCCCTTGACATCGGTCACAGGATTCGGTACACCTTGCCTGTATTCATTTGATTCAAAGCGTATCGAACTTGGAGGCGTACATGACGGCAATTGCAGACCCGGCCGCTGACTGGAGCGCAGTTTCGACCGCGTGGGACGAGCGGATCGACTACATCGAGACCAACCACGCCGCGCCTACAAACGAGCTCCTCTCGTATGTCAGCGCCGGGGCAGGAGATCGCGTGCTGGAACTCGCCGCAGGTCCAGGCGTCCTGGGCGCAACCTGGTCGGAGCGCGTCGGCCCCACCGGCCATGTCGTCGTCAGCGATGTCGCCCCCGGGATGGTCGAGGTGGCGCGTGAGCGCAACCGCGCCTTCGCGAACGTCGAGGTGACCGTGCTCGACCTCGCAGCGATCGATCAGCCGGATGAGTCTTTCGATGTCGTCGCCTGCCGGATGGGGCTGATGTTCGCACCCCAGCCTGGCAAGGCTCTGGACGAGATTCGCCGCGTCCTGCGGCCGGGCGGTCGCCTCGGCGTGCTCACCTGGGGGGAGATGCAGCACAACCCGTGGATGACCTGCGTAGGTATGGCGGCCATGATCAATGGCGTAGTCGCAGGCGGTCCGCCGACCGGTGCCGGCGGAATCTTCTCGCTCGGCGACCCGTCGATCGTGGCGTCGCTGGCTAGAGACGCCGGGTTCGCGGATGTCGCCGCGCGGGAGATCGCCACCTCGTTTCAGGCGGCCACTATCGACGAGCACGTGGAACGTGTCAGCTCGCTGGCCGGACCACTTGCGGCCGCCTTCGGTGCCGCCACCTCGGAGCAGCTTGCCGCAGTGCGCAAGACGGCTGCGGAGCTGGCTGCACCCTACGCAACCTCCGACGGGTTCGAGCTGCCAGGCCGCGCCGTGCTGCTGACCGCGAGCGCCTGACCGTCCTCTAGTTACGGCCGCGACGAGTCGCTCAGCCGGGCACCACGTAGGTGCCAAGGGTCCCGCAGCAGCCGAGCCGGCGCTCCGGGGAAGGCGGCGCAAGTACGTGCACCGACGCCGCCGCAAGGTGCTCGTCGGTCCCCGCTGTGAGTGCCGCGAGGTGAACGGCGGTGGCGTCGGCGGCCGCTGCCGGGCCGGCGCGCCAGATTTCCTCCCACTGCGCTAACCGCGGACGCACGAGCGCAGCTGCGGCGAGGTGGAAAGCGCGCAGGGGAGCGGGGTCGCCGTCAGTCGTCGCCGCGACAAGGTCGAGAAACGCAGGCACGGCAAGGTCGCGCCGCACGCGCGCGGCGTCGCCCGGGCCTGCAGTAGTGCGATCGTCTTCCGGAAGCGCAGCCCTTGCGGCGTATGCGGACTCGTCGCCCATCACGTCCGGAGCGAATGTGATGACCATGTCACCGGCCTCGGGGAGACCGGCGTTGCCCATCAGCACCAGGATTTCGAGATCGCCGAAGTTGACCAGTCGGTGGATTGTGCCGGGCGTGAACCACACCAGCGCGCCAGGTTCGAGAGCAGTCTCCGAGAAGCCGGCGGCGGTCAGCGTCTGCACGACACCAGACCCGCCGATCACCGCGTAGGCCTCGGTGCAGACGGTGTGCAGGTGTGGCGTTCCGCCGGCGAGGCCGTCCGGTGCAGCGGTGTCGTAGACGCGCAGGTGGGTGACGCCGATGCCTCCAGGGAGAGGTGGTATTGCTCGACCGGTCACGAAGTCCAGCGGTTCCATTCCGCCGCGCATCGATCGCTTGACCAGATGCCGTCGTGAACCACGACGCGGAAGCGGAACGGGAGCACCTGGCCGGTGCGGAGTTCGAGCGGTCCGTTCCACAAGAAGGCAGCGTTCAGGAAGTTCGACCATCCTTCCTCGCCGTACGTCGGCGCCTTGCTCGATCCGTACCACGGCACCGGGTGCCGCGGATTGTCCGGGTGATCGAGGAGGAGGATTCCGGCGCTCGAGCCGTCGACGTCACCCGACAGATCACACCAAGCCGATGGCACGCCGAGCACGCGGTCGTGGGATGAGCCGTCGGCCACCAGCAGGCGCGTATCGCTCCAGTCGCTGCGGCCGCGAACGGAGAGGCCGCCGTAACCGCCCCACGTCGTGAACGGCGTGGTGTCGAGGACGACGTCGGACTGGGGCGCGAGCTCGATCGCCCATTCCAGCGCGTACGCATCCTCGACACCGAGGTCGACCTCGCGGATCGATCGCTGCTCGACGATCGCCACGGTCTCGCGATCAGGCCGGATCCAGTGAAGAACCGAAGGCTCGACGTGCCTTACAACCCCGTAGGGCGACACCTCTTCCCAGAAGTTGTCCCCGTTCACGAACTTGATCGCGAACCACAGCGCGTGATGCCACGGATGATCGGGCGGCGCGTCGCGGGTGAGCACCTTCCCCGAAGGTGTAGCAACCGGGTGAACGTGTGGGCGCTTCCGATGATCGGCGTTGTATGTCCAGCGTTCGCTCATGGCAGCCATCCACCGTAGAAGGGGTGGTCCGAGCCGATCGGAAGCGTGACGTCCTCACCTGACCGGGCAGAGGCGTACATCGCAGTCAGTAGCTCGATTGAGGCGCGCGCATCCGCCAATGTCACGGGAGGCTCACTGCCCGAATCGAGCGCGTCTGCGAAGCGGGCGAACTGGCCCTGCCATTCCTCCGCGTGGTCGACCCACCCGTCGAGTGTTGCCGCGATCGTGGCTGCGGCCTCGGGTGTATCGGGTGTGATCGTCCACGGGTCAGCCGACGACGCGTACGGCGCAGTACCCGATTCAGCCGAGAAGCCGGCGAAGTGGTACCGGTGCCGCGTGACCTCTTCTGGCGATCCCAAGGTCGCCGTCAATGTGGCGAGCGACCCGTCACTCAACTCGATCGACGCGGCTGCACAGTCCTCGACCTCGATCGAGTTCACGCGCGTCGTCAAGCGGCAGAAGACGCGAGCGGCCGGCCCAGCGATGTAGGTGAGCATGTCGATCGCGTGGATCGCCTGCGACAGCAGGACGCCGCCGAACTCGGTGGTCCACAATCCGCGCCACGGTGCCGCGTAGTAGTCGGCGCGGCGACGCCACGCGACCTCTGCGGAGTGGGTGTACGCCGTTCCCGCGACGCCGGCGTCGACCAGCGTCTTCACCTTCTGCAGTCCGTTGCCGAACCGGTACTGGAACACCGGCATGAGCTGGCCTGGCGAACCCGCCGCCGCGGCCTCGAGCGTGTCGACGTCGGCCAAGGACGCGACGAGTGGCTTCTCACACACGACGTGCTTGCCGGCGGCGAGCGCGGCTCGGCACTGCTCGAGGTGCAGACCGGGCGGCGTACACAGATGCACGATCTCGACGTCGTCGCGGCCGAGCAACTGCTCGAAGAGAAGCACCTCTGCGCCGATGCGCTCGGCGACCGGATCGGCGCGGCTCGGGTCCGGGTCGCATACGGCCACGACCTGGTAGCGGTCGCGCAAACGGCGCAGCGCGCGCACATGGGCGGTTCCGATGCCGAGGCCGACCACGCCAACGCCTCGGATGGTCGGTTCAGGCACGGGTTCGCTTCTTAGCAGCGGCCAGCTCCAGGCGCTCGGGACGGTCGCGATAGAAGTCGTCGAGCGGCCAACACCCGGAGACGAGTCCGTTCCTGGGCGCAGTGGTGCAGTCTGAAAACGTGCGGCATACCCGGCGTGCGTCCAACGCCCGGCCGGCAAGCACGTCGGCGGGCAGGTCGGGGTAGCTGAGTGCCATGCGGCCAAGCCCGACCGAAGCGACCGGGGTATCGCGGACGAGCGCGCTGGCGACGTGCGGGAGCCACTCCTGTAAATACGACAGCCCGCTCGCAACGACGGTCGTGGTGGGCGACGCGGTCGCAAGGTGGGAAGCGGCGGCGACCAGACGCGCAACGCCGAGCAACGGATCCTCCGGCGGGTCGTAGCCGTCCGTCGGCGGGAAGTAAGCGGGTCGCTGCACATGCGGGCAGTAATAGGGACTCCCGCCCGTCACGCACACGAGATCGATACCGAGCAACTCGATCAGCGCCGGCGCGTCGCAGGCCGGAAATCCGAACGGCGCGTCCGGGTCGCCTTCGGGTGCGCCGACGCCGTCTTCACCTGCGTGATGGGGCACGACGTCGAACACCGAAATGCGCACGCCGACGGCGAGGCCGGGAGCTGCGGCGCGCACGCGCTCGATGGTGGCGCGCAGCCATTCCGCCCGCATCTCGAGCGAACCGTCGCGACTAAGCAACTCGTGGTGCAGGTACCCGTGGCATGCCTTTACGTCGACGAAATCGAATCCCGCCTGTTGCGCGAGCGCAGCGGCCGCCGCGTAGTCGTCGGCTAGTGCGCGCAGCTCGTCTTTGGCCCAACCTCGGCCATTGCGCCGGGCGTCGAGCAGAGGCTCGTGGCGGCCGGGTCGGGGAGTGAGCGACCAACGGCCCGAGTGGGTGAGCTGCAGGCCGGCGACTTGGTCGGCGGCGAGCAGCAAACGAAGCTCGCGTAGGTCTTCGTCCGACGACGGGCCAAGGCAAAGTTGGTGCGGATTGGCGCGCCCGTCTGGACGCACCGCGAATGCTTCGCCTCCCCACACCACTCCTGCGCCGCTAGCGCCGAATCGCGCCCAGCGGCGACGCACGAGATCACTGACTCGTCCGTCGTCGGTCGCGTCCCACCCCTCCATCGGCAAAATGGCAAATCGGTTGCCTGCGACACGCCCGGCGATGTCCAGCGGGGCGGCGAGGGCGTCGACCGCTGGCGGGTTTGCGAAAGGCAGAGTGATGCCGAGTTCCTCGAGCCGCTCGAGAAGCGCTTCTGCTGTCGCGAGCCGTTTGACCTGCGGCCACCGGCGAGTCACCACAGCTCGAGCCGTTCACCGCATTCTCGAAGCAGATCCTCTTCCCACTCCGGACGCCGGGGCACGCCCGCTGGCGTGAGGTCCGAGTCGATCCATCCGCGCATCCGCATGAACAGCGCTGCCGAATGGCGGTACGCAGGCACCGGCGGGCGGAACGCGACATTGCCGAGATGCTGCAACGCGTCGTTGAGCTCGAAGAAGCGCGCGTCCGCGCTCGCCCAGTACCGGTCGCGTTTTGCGAACAGATCAGGAGCAAACGTCGACAGCCCGAGCAGGTAATCGCTTCCGTACATCACCAGGTCGATCGCGAGGTCGTTGCCGGTGAAGACATTGAAACCCGGCCGCTCGGCGTCGCGCAGCCGCAGGCGCTCCCATTCTGGTTCGCGCTCGAGCGACGAGTGTTTGGCGCCGACGCACTGGGGAAGTTGGAGCACTTCGCGGTAGGTCGACAGATCCCAGATGACCCCGTAGCGATTGAACACCGGGCTGAGCTCGAAACCGATGAACTGATCGACGGCCGCGGCGAGCTGTGTGTACGTGGCGACGACATCGGCCCGCGCAGTGCGTTCACTCGGCACGAGTACGGGTGTCCCGCCGCACTGCCGGATGGCGGCCGCCTCGGCGATGTCGAAGGCACCCGCGACGAACTCGCCGTTGGTGAGCGCCGCCGTGCGCTTTAACACCTCAGACTTCGTTGCGTCGTCGATTAGGTGCGCGTAGCCGGTGTCCATGTTGACGGCAGGCGTCAGCCCGCAGGCGGTGGTTCGAGTTACGTGCGCTTCCAAGCCGAGCCAGTCAACGCGCCCGCCATCTTCGAAAGGAAGAAGGACGGCAGAGATCCCCCTGATCGCTCGCGGTCGCACTAGATCGAACGGCACATCCATCTCGCCGCACGGTAATTGGCGTGGGTGTCTTCCTGCGCGCCTTATCAACTAACTGGTTGACAACTGTTGGTCGACAGCGTACGGTGCTCATCAACCAATCGGTTGAAGAAGGAGCGTTTGTGGTCCAGGACCAGTTGTCACGGGTTTTCGCAGCGCTCGCAGATCCAACTCGGCGCGATCTCGTCGCCCGTCTTGCGCAAGGTGATGCCACGGTCGGCGCGCTCGCGGCGCCCTACGACGTATCTGTGCAGGCCGTGTCCAAGCACATCAAGGTGTTGACCGACGCCGGTTTGGTTAGCCAGACCCGCGACGCGCAGCGTCGGCCTTGCCATCTCGAGGCGCAGGTGCTCGACCTGACAACGAAATGGATCGAGCGGTACCGCCGCCAGGCTGAGGAGCGCTACGAGCGCCTCGACGCAGTGCTCGCCGAAGCGCAGTCAACAAGCCAGTCCACCCGCCGCACAAGAAACCAAGGAGCAGTGTCATGACCGTCACCAACAACCGCTATCACGTCACCATCGAGGCCGACCCGGCGGTTCCGGTGATCCGCCTGACCCGCGACTTCGATGCGACGCCGGCGCAGTTGATGAAGGCCCACACCGATCCCGCGTTGTTCGCGCGCTGGGTCGGCCCCAACGGCATGGAGACCACCGTGGTCGAGTGGGACGCCACCACTGGTGGCCGCTGGCGTTACGTCGCCGGCCGTGACGGCGAGGAGTTCGGCTTTCGCGGTTGTTTTCATGAAGTCGGCGAAGACCGCATCGTGCAGACCTTTACGTTCGAGGGTCAGCCCGACGGCGTCGCGCTCGAGACACTGTGGTTCGAGGACCTCGGCGACGGGCGCTCCCGCCTGCACGCGCAGTCGCTCGTCGACAGCTTCGAGGGTCGTGACCAGTGGCTCGCTAGCGGCATGGAGACGGGTATCGAAGAGGGCTACGCGAAGCTTGACGCCCTGATTGGCGAGTTGTGATGACGGCACGCGCCGAGGAGCACCGGCGCGTCAGCGCAGCCTTCGCCGCGACGGTCGAGGGCGTTGCGCCGAACGCCTGGAACGCCCCTGCGCCGCCGGAGGGGTGGGTGGCTCGCGACGTTCTCCGCCATCTGGTCGAGTGGTTCCCTGCGTTCCTCCGGGGTGCGACCGGAATCACTCTTCCGAACGGTCCGTCCGTGGACGACGACCCGGTCGGTGCGTGGCGAACCCAGAGCAGCGCCGTGCAGGCGCTGCTCGATGATCCGGAGACGGCCGAGCAAGAGCACGACCTCCCGCACCTCGGGCGGATGTCCCTCGAGCAGGCTATTGACATGATTTACACGAGCGATGTGTTCCTCCATCGTTGGGACCTTGCCCGCGCCACGGGGCAGGACGAGACGATGGATCCGGTCAAGTGTGCGCAGATGTTCGAGGGCATGCTGCCGATGGACGAAGTGTTGCGCCAGAGCGGCCACTACGGACCCCGCGTCCAAGTCCCCGATGACGCTGACGCGCAAACCAGGCTGCTGGCGTTCATCGGCCGCACGCCGTAGCGAGCGCAACTCCGTCGAATGCGCTCGTCATACGAGCGGCTCGCGTGATGCGACGCGTGCGAGCGCGTCGCTGCGCACAGAGGCAATGTCGGCCTCGAGGGTGCGGCCTGCGTAGGCGAGAAGAAATCCTGCCGCCAGCGAGACTGGAACCATCAGGAGCAGGCTTGCTTGGAGTCCGAAGGCGTCGGATGCCGCGCCGATGACGGGAAGGAACACCGCGATCCCGGGGATGGCAAAGACCGATATCGTCGAAAAGGCGGCGGAGCGAACACGCGGCGGAGCGACCAGCGAGAGCGTGGCGAAGAAGGCGGGAGCCAGCGTGCCGATGCTGCCGGCAAGAAGCGCATGAATCGCGACTGCGGTGAAAACGTTCGGGGCGTAGGCGAGTACGACGAGCAGCAGTCCGTCGGCGATGCCGACGTATGCGATGAACCGCAAGAGAAAGCTTGGGTTGGTCGCCGAGATGCGAGCAACTACCGGCATGGCCACGATGACTCCGACGATCTGAAGTGGCTCGATGCCGGCAGTGATCAGGCCGCGGACTGCAGCGTTCAGCCCGAACACGTCCTCGTAGACGAGCGAAAGCAGGTTGGGTAGGCCGAACAGCGCGATGCCGAGAAACGGGACCGCTAACCAGAGACGGCGGAAGGTCGGGATGCGCCCCAGCACCCGCATCGTCTGCCACGGTCCCTCGGGGACATCCTCGACGTCGGCCGTGGTGTCGTCGGCGCCAGCGGCCCGGCGTTCGTGCCCGCCGCGCACTGGCTCGCGCAAACGCAGGCTGAGTACAACGAACACCAGCGTCGGGACGGCGAAGAGAAAGAACGGCCAACGCCACCCGAGGAAGTAGGCGACGAGGCCGGCGATTGCCGGGCCCAGGATTTGCCCGACCGAATTGGCCAGGCGGTGGAACGCGAACACCTTCACCCGGGCCTGCGGCTCGTACCAGTCGGCCAGAAGTGAGCTGTGCGTCGGCGTCACGACGGCGCGGCCGGCGCCCGCACCGACGCGGGCAACGATCAGCATCGCGACGCTGACCGCCAACCCGGTGCCGAAGGAGAACAGAGCCCAGGTCAGCGCGCCGAACGTAGCGATGCGAACCCGGTTCCGGCGGTCGCAGTAGAAGGACAGCGGCACCTCGATGAGCAGCACGGCGATAGTGGTTGCCGCCACCAACGCGAGAGCGCCGCCATTGCTCATACCGAAGTGGTCGCGGATGTCGGGCAGGAGAACGGCAAATGCTGTTCGGTCGAGCTCGTCGACCGCGTTGAGCCCGAACAGCACGGCCAGCGGGAACACCGGTCGACCCAGCGTGACCACGGACGGGCGCCACTCGTCGCGCAAACGCCGGAGACGGGCGGACAGTCGCGGTCGCTGGATCGGACGGGACGTGGGCGCACAGTAACGATTCACGCGACCGCCCCTATCGCGGTGAAGCACGACTTCAACGGCGTCGCTCCGCTGACGCCCGCTCGCTGAGGTTTCCCTGAGGACCTCCGGGTTTGTGTCGTTCGTCACAACCGCACTGTCCGGCCAGGCGGAGGATCCCGACCGGCTGGGATGACCCATTTAAGGAGTTCGTATGAAAAGACGCTTATGCGTAGCTATCACGCTTCTGACAGTCCTCGGGCTGCCAGGCGTGCTCCAATCACCGACCGCAACCGCGGCCGCCGGTGAGGTGTTGATACTCGACTCGACCGTGTCGGGTGGAACCTCCAGCACGCTCGCTCAGAAGTTCGTGCTGGCCGGAAAGACCCCGGTCGTTGTCGACAGCGCGACGTGGTCCGGGATGAGTGCGGCGCAGTTCGACGACTACGACGCGATCGTCCTTGGCGACCCGACCTGCGCGTATCCGAGCGGTCCCGAGTCGGCGGCGATCGCCAACGCGAGCACCTGGTCGTCGGTCGTCGACGGCAACGTGATCGTGATCGGCACCGACGAGACGTTTCACCAGTCCCAGGGGGGCGACGCTCTGATGGAGAAAGCGTCGGCGTTCAGCGTCGCCGAGGCCGGCAAGACGGGGGCTTACATCTCCCTCAGCTGTTACTTCCACGGCGCCGCGCCGGGAACACCTGTGCCGTTGCTGGACGGGTTCGGAACCTTCACGGCGACAGGTGTCGACTGCTACAACGACGCGCACATCGTGGCGACTCACCCTGCGCTTGCTGGATTGACCGACGCGGTGCTCTCGGACTGGTCGTGTTCCGTGCACGAAGGGTTCGACAACTGGCCGATCGATTTCGAGGTCCTTGCGATTGCAGAGGGCATCGGCACCAGCTTCAACGCCCCCGACGGTTCGGTGGGTACTCCCTACATCCTCGCTCGCGGTGTCGAGGTGATCTCCGACATAGCGCTGTCACCCACGGGCGTGGTCAATCCTGTCGGTGCTATCCACGCAGTGACGGCAACGGTGCTGGAGGATGAAATTCCGGTCGCCGGTACAACGGTGACGTTCGACGTGATTGCAGGCCCGCATGTCGGGACCAACGGCACGGCGCTGACGGATGCCGCTGGGCAGGCTGTCTTCAGCTACACCGGGACGGGTGTAGGCATCGACACCATCGAGGCAACATTCGTCGATTCGCTTTCGCGCACACAACGCTCCAATCGCGTGTCGGCTGAATGGACAGCAGTCGAGGTGTGCGGCAACGGCATCGACGATGACGCTGACGGCGAGACCGACGAGGGCTGCAATGCAGCACCGGACTGCTCGGCGGCAACCGCGCCCGCAGTGATCTGGCCCCCGAACCACCAGTTCGTCCCGGTGTCGATCTCGGGTGTAACCGACGCCGACAGTGACGCAGTGACGATCACGGTCACGTCGATATTCCAGGACGAGCCCACCACGACCCCTGGGTCGGGGAGCACCGCTCCGGACGGCGCGGGCATCGGCACCAACACGGCGCAGGTGCGGGCTGAACGCGCTGGCACGCCAAAGGCTCCGGGCGACGGACGGGTGTATCACATCTCCTTCAGCGCCGACGATGGCAACGGAGGCACGTGCACCGGTTCGGTTTGGACGAGCGTTCCGCACAGCAACAACGGCGGTCCCGCCATTGACGGCGGTCCGCTGTACGACTCCACCGTCTGATCCGACACAGACAAGCAACAGACGAGGCCCGGCCGTCCCGGCCGGGCCTCGTCGCGCGCACGGTGCTCAAGGCGCGTGTGGCGAAAGTGCGGTTCGCAGCCCAGCGCAACCCCGTTGGACAACGCGAGTCAATTGCGGAGGTGCTGCGCTACACCTTCCGTCCGGTGAACGCCGCCAGCCTGATCATCGGTGATGCGTCCGCCGCTGCTTCGACGGCGGCGGCGAAGGTGTCGCCGTCCCGGAGGTCGTCGGTGAGTGCTTGGCGCGCGAACGAGTCGACGGCGGCGACAACATCTGAGGGTGGGTTATACGGCTGCTTCGTGGCGGTGGCGATGTCCCAACCATGGATGAGGCCGTCCATGGCGACGAGCCGAGCGAAAGCGTCGCCCGGCATGTCGCCGAACGGTGAGTGAATGGTCCGTCCGAGGGCATCCGGCGCGTCGAGCGCCTCGCGCAGCTGAGTCATCGCCGCGCCGAACGCCGCGCGTCGGTCACCGCCGACCGATGGCTCGACGGGCTTCTCGCCGCGGAAGGCCGCAGCGAACATCGACGCGCCGCCGATCATGTGCTCGATCACATCACGCACGGCGAACTTCTGGCAGGGCGTCGGCGCTTTGAATTGTGCATCGTCGAGTCCGGCGACTAACGCCGTGAGGCGGGGGAGGATCTCGTCTAGTTGATCTCGCGGGTCCATCTGGTCTCCTTGCCGTCGATCGGAGCGTCTGCAACGTAACCCCATGCCTATGGGTCGTTCGACCCATAGGCCGCATCTGCGGTTGGTCCGACCGCCCGATGCAGGGACACCGGCTTTCGCAGACCATGCGTTACGCCGAGGCAAGTGCCGTGGCGGAAAGGACACAGCGATGACTGATCTCGCCCTAGTCAAGGCAAAGCAGCAGGCGGCGTGGTCGTCGGGCGATTACGCGTCGGTCGGCAACCGCATCCTGCTCGTCAGCGAACTGCTCTGCGACGCCGTCGACCTCCGTGCGGGGGAGCGCGTGCTTGATGTTGCGACCGGCGCCGGCAACGCCGCGCTGGCAGCCGCGCGCCGATTCGCCACCGTCACCGGGGTCGACTACGTACCCGAACTCCTCGAGCAGGCGCGCGTTCGCGCCGCAGCAGACGGGCTCGCCGTCGATTTTCGGGTGGGCGACGCCGAGGCGCTGGAATTCGCAGACGAAAGCTTCGACGTCGTGCTCTCTGCGTGCGGTGCGATGTTCGCACCCGACCACCACAAGACCGCCAGCGAGCTGGTCCGCGTGTGCCGCCCGGGCGGTCGCATCGGAATGGTCAACTGGTGTCCGGACTCCTATGTCGGGGCGCTGTTCCGCACGATCGCCAAGTACGTGCCGCCCGCACCAGGGGTGACGCCTCCAGGCCGCTGGGGCGACGAGATCTATCTGAAGGAGCTCTGGGGCGACGACGTCACGCTGAAGGCCCCACGCAAATCGTTCCTGTTCCGCTTCCCGTCACCCGAGCATCACGTCGACTTCTTCGCGCAGTACTACGGACCGACGCTGAAGGCGTTCGAAGCGGTCGGTGAAGAGGGACGTGCGGCCCTGCGCGCCGACATCCTCGAAGCCGTGCAGGCATTCAACCGCGCCGAGGACGGCACTCTCGTTCTCCAGATGGACTACCTCGAAGTCGTGGCCACCAAGCGCTGACTCCGTACGCATCTCCGACCACCAACGAAAGGCACCGACCATGCGAACGATCATCACCGACATGCCCATCGAGCTACAGGTCGACGGGATCGAGACACGAGGCTGGGAGAGTGGCGAACTTCTCGCTCGCTACATCCAGCTGCCGCCGGGCGTCGATTTCACGCCGCTGTTCAAGGGCCTGCCGGGCGACCTCTGTCAAAGTGCACACTGGGGCTACATCCTGGAGGGCTCCATCAGGGTTCGGTTCGCCGACGGCACCGAGGAGCTGAACTCTGCGGGCGACGTGTACTACTGGCCTGCGGGGCACACGGGGTGGACCGAGGACGGTGTCACGTTCCTCGAGTGGAGCCCGACCGCGGACATTCAGCCAGTGCTCGAGCACATCGCCGCCCAGATGGCTGCGGCCAGCTAGGCGCAGCCGGCTCATCAGTGCGAACCTGACGTCCGTGGATGTCCTCGTGGATGCCAGGGAAGCGCGGGCGCGCTCCGATTGGCAGGCGTGCTTTGAAGCGACGTGCGACGTAACGAGCGACGACCCTGCCGTCGAGGCGTGCCGTCTGGATTTGCTGGCTGAGGCGGCCTGGTGGTTAGGCCGCCTCGACCAGTGCATCGAAGCCCGGGAACGCGCGTACAACCTGTTCGACGAGTTCGGAGATTCTCGCCGTGCTGGCCAGTGCGCGGTATGGCTCTACGAGCACCATGCGTTCCGGGCGAGCCCGTCGATAGCCAGGGCGTGGCTCCGGCGCGCTCGCCGTTCGCTCGCCGAGGACGCCGACTGCGTCGAGCACGGAGCGCTTCTCTTGCGCGAAGCGGAAGTGGCCCACGGCAGCGGCGATCTCACCGGCGCCGTGGCCCTGGCCGAGCGCGGCGTGGAGCTCGGGCGTGAACTTCGATCGGCCGACCTCGAGGCCGAAGCGCTGCAGACACTCGGGCGGATCCGTATCGACGAGGGTGATCCCGCCGAGGGTTTGGCGCTGCTCGACGAGGCGATGCTGTTCGCCCTCGATGGGCGGCTGTCTCCGTATTCCACCGGCAAGGTGTACTGCAGCCTCATAAGCGCGTGCGAGGCCCTCAGCGATCACGGCCGAGCCGCCGAATGGACTGCGGCCACCACCAAATGGGCGGCGCGGCACCCATTCGCCGTGTTCCCGGGCCTTTGCCGTGTTCATCATGCGACTGCGCTGCAGTGGCAGGGCGACTGGGCCGAGGCGGAACGCGAGGCGACCCGCGCATGCGAGGAGCTCTCTACTATCAACCTGCCCAATGCTGCGGCGGCGTGGGCCGAAATCGGCGACATCCGTCGCCGGTTGGGCGACATCGAGGGCGCTGCGGCGGCGTTCGTGAACGCCGACAAGTTGTGTGCACAGCCGCGTGCCGGTCTCGCCCTTCTGCGCTTGGCCGAAGGGCAATTGGAGCTGGCCACCTCGGTGATCCTCGACGCCGTCGAGGCCGCCGGGTGGAACCGCCTTGCACAAGCGAAGGTGCTGCCGGCGCGCGCCCAGATCGCGATCGCAGCCGGGGACCACGAAGCGGCTGCCGCGGCGGTGGTCGAGCTCGAGTCAATCGCCGAGGAGTTCGACAGTGCAGGGCTGCGTGCCTCGGCAATGACTTCCCGTGGGCGCTTACAGCTGGCCGAGCGCGACCCGGCGGCGTGCGCGACATTGCGCAACGCGGTGAGCCGGTGGAGCGACCTCGGCGTGCCGTACGAGATTGCCACTGCGCGCACGCTGCTTGGCCAAGCGTGCCGTCGCAACGAGGACACCGCGGGAGCGGCATCTGCGTTCGAGGCCGCAAGGCAGCTCTTCGACACACTCGGCGTGCATATCAATGCGCGCAACAACCGCGACGAAACCGCGTCCGCCACGTTGCCCGCCGGACTCACGCAGCGCGAAGCCGAAGTGCTCCGCCTGGTGGCCGCGGGGCACACGAACAAGGAGGTGGCGGCCGCGCTCTACCTGAGCGACAAGACGATTGCTCGTCATCTGTCGAACATCTTCACGAAGACGGGGGTGAGCTCGCGCGCGGCTGCCACTGCGTTCGCGTTCGAGCACCATCTCATGGCGCGCTGAGACGTGCGTCGCGACTAAGCGAGCGGCTTGCCGGCTTCCTTCCATGCGTTCAATCCACCGTCGAGGTGGGCGACGCGCTCGTAACCCATCTCCTGCAACGTGGCCGCGGCGAGAGCGGACCGTCCGCCGCTCGCGCAATGGACGATCACGCGTGCGTTCGGGTCGAGTGGCTCGAGGTGGTAAGGCGACGTGGGATCTGCACGGAACTCGAGCATCCCCCGGGGGATGTTGACCGAGCCTGCGATCCGGCCATTGGCAAGCTCTTCGGCTTCGCGGAGGTCGACGAGCACAGCCTCCCCGGAGGCGAGCTCCGCCTCGACAGCGTCTGGGCTCAGGTTCTCGACCTGAGCCTTGGCCGCGGCCACCATGTCTGCTGCTTGCTTCTTCATCGGCACTCCGTTCGTCGAGCGGTTTCGCGACCATACGTGCACTGCTCCGGGTGCGCCCAGCAAACTGTGCGCGTCCGTCCGTCAGAAAGCCTTGGTAATGCGACTCCGTCACATGATCTGCCTGTGCCTCGCCGCCGCGTTGGTGACCGGAGCTTGCGGCGCGTCCGATACAAGCGATAGCGCGGCGACCACCTCCGAGACGATCGAGGACGCCGGTGACTTCGTCCTCAGCTACGAGGAGGCAACGGCGGAGGACGCCGCGACCGCAGAACTCGTCGAGTCATCGGGCGTCGTGGAAGAAGCGGTCGACGGGCTCAACGAGGAGTTCGCGTTACCCGCTGACATCGCGGTCATCTTCGCTACGGGCGACGAGGAGGGGACCGGGCCCTACTTCGATCCGGAGGCGAACGAAGTGGTGATGCCGTACCCGTATCTGACTGCGGACCGCGAGCTCTTCAAAGGTGTCGGCTACGAGACGGAGGAGGAGATCGACGACGCCGTCATAGCCGACCTGCTCTTCACGCTGTATCACGAGTTCGGGCATGCGCTCATAGCGAACCTCGAGCTGCCGATCACGGGGCGCGAGGAGGATTCAGTCGACGCACTCGCGGCCGTGATTCTGAACGACTCTTACGAAGACGGCCAGGACATCGTGTTGTCCGCGGCTGACTGGTTCGCCGCTGCCTCCGAGGCGCGCGCGGAGGAGTACGGCTTCTCGGACTTTGCCGACGAACACTCGCTCGACGACCAGCGCTACGTCACTCTGCTGTGTCTCGTATACGGCAGCGACCCGGAGGGCCACCAGGACCTCATCGATCCGGCGCTACTTCCCGAAGAGCGCGCCGACGGGTGCGAGGCCGAATACGAGCAGGCGTCCCGATCGTGGACCGAGTTGCTCGAGCCGTACGCGCTTTAACGCTTCTCCTTTAGTACTCGCTTCTCACGGGTGGTTCTCCCGCCAGAACAACTCGAGGGCGACGGCATCGGGGTCCTTCAGTGAGAGCACCGATCCGTAGTGCTCGTCTATCGGGGCGGAGTGGTCGACGCCGCGCTCCGTCAGGAACGCATCCCACGTGTCGAGGTCGCTGCGCCCGGCGACGCGAAACGCCAAATGGTCCATGCCAGTGCGGGTCGGATCGAAAGGCTCGCCCTGGTTTGTGGCGTGTTGTTGCAAGCTCAACACCGCCCCGCTCGGATGTACGAGAACGTTTTCGATCCACGTCGCGGCGGTGATCGGCTCCAACAGAACAAAGCCGAGAATGTCGCAGTACCAAGCCGTACTAGCCGCCAAATCTCGTACGGAGAGTGACGCGTGTGAGAACGACATGAGCGCGGGTTGCGTTGCGTGGTCGGTCATCGAGTGCCTTCTTTCGGTGTCGAAACCAGTCTTTCGTTGGAGCAGGCGGCGTGCACGTCGCATGCGCTCGGGTAGCGCAAAGACCACGATGGGTGCCTCGCCGGCGGCGCTGCGCGTCGTCGGCCGACGCTGAGGACTGCGTCCAAGAAGCACTGTTGCGAGTCGTGACGACGCCCACCAACGAAAGGTTTGTCATGAAGAAGTTCCTTGTCATCGCCGCTGCCGCGCTGTCTGTCTTCAGCATCGGCCGTCCCCCTGATCTCCGCTGGATCACCGAGCGTCCGATCTGCGTGGACGCTCCGGCGAGCCACGTCTGCGGCCCCACTCCGGCCGACATCCTCGGCGCTTAACCCGCTCGGGGAGGGCGCTAGTCGCCTCTTGCCAAATCTTCTGCTCTAAACCCGCCGCAATCGGGTAGAGCTACGCGTATGAGTTCGACGGGCGACGCGAGCATGACGGTTGATGTGGTGCTGGTCGAACCGCGCGCGCTGATTCGCGACGCGGTCGCTGCGCTGATGCAGACCCAGCCAATGTTCCGACTTGCGGGTGAAGCGGAGCGCTTACGCGATCTCGCGATGCTCGACGGCGACCCTCGCGTCGTCGTCACGTCGCTAGACCTTCCCGATGGGCGGGGGCCGAGTGTGGTCCAAGCCGTACACCGGTACCTGCCGAGCGCATCGATCCTCGTCCTCAGCGACGTTGCCCATCCCTCGATCGTCGTGCAAGCACTTGATGCGGGGGCGATCGGCTACATCCTCGGCTCCGCGTCGTCGCAGCAGTTCTTCACGGCACTCGACTCCGTTGCACGGAAGGAGTCGTACGTCGATCCCTCGCTCGAAGCCGGAGTGGCGAAGTGGCAAACGCCATCGAACGTTGCGCCGTCAACCGCGATGCGTCATTTGTCCAACCGCGAGATCGACGTGTTGCGATGGTTGGCGCTGGGACACACAAACGCCGAGATCGCGACATTGAGCGGCGTCAGCCTCCGGACCGTTGAAACCCACCGCGCCCGCGTGTTCCAGAAGCTCGGATTGCGGACCCGCGCCGACCTCGTTCGCTACGCCTTCGACGAGGGGCTCGTCGACTCCCATTGATTTAGCGGGCGCTACTTTCGCAGCGATGCGCTTCAGTATCTGGCCGTCGCCTGCCCGCCCCTGGAACGAGATCCTCGAGCTCACGGAGCACTGCGAGCGGTCCGGTTGGGATGGCGTTTATTTCGCCGACCACTTCATGCCGAACGCGGCCGATGCCACACCCTTGGACGGCGACTCCCTCGAGTGCTTCTCGATTGTCGCTGCACTGGCGGCCGCGGTACCACGGCTGCGTCTCGGGACGCTGGTTGCCAGCGTTACTTACCGCCACCCTGCGGTCATTGCGAACATCGCCTCGGCGATCGACCAGGTGAGCGGCGGCCGTCTCCTGCTCGGAATCGGCGCGGGTTGGCAGGAGAACGAGCACCGCGCCTACGGCATCGAACTTGGCACGGTTAAGGAACGACTCGACCGCTTCGAGGAAGCGTGCGAGGTCGTGACCGGTCTTCTGAGGGCACCGAGAACGACGGTGCACGGCAAGTACTTCGACGTCACCGACGCGCCAAACCAACCGGCGCCGGCGCAACCCCGCCTCCCGTTGCTCATCGGCGGCTCCGGTGAGAAGCGCACTATGCGCATCGCCGCCCGCTACGCGGACGAATGGAATGCGTGGTCGACGCCCGAAGTCCTCGCTCACAAGGTCTCCGTATTGCGCAACCACTGCGAGAGTGAAGGACGTGATCCTGCTGAGATCGCGGTGTCGACCCAGGCTCTGGTGTTCCTCTCCGAGGATCAGACGTGGCTCGACGAAAAGCGATCCGCCGATACCGGCCGCGCTGCGGTGATCGGTACGCCGAGTGAAGTTGTCGACATTCTCGGCCGGTACAGCGAAGCGGGTGCCGACGAGTTCATCGTGCCGGACTTCACGATGGGGCCGATGCCACGTCGAAAGGAAACGTGCGACCTGTTCATCGAACAGGTCGCGAAGCACCTCGCCTCTTGATCACCAGGTATCGACGCACGGGCGCTTCTTGCCAGTGCGCGGCGGGGGAGGACCGGCGGCATCGAGCGCTCGGACAATCCACCGTCGAGAGTCGGCCGGGTCGATCACGTCGTCGATCTCGAAGTGACTTGCGGCGTTGAGTGCCCTGCCGTGTTCGTACATCCGATCGACCATTGTTTCGAACGTTCGCTCACGCTCATCCGGATCGGCAATCGCGTCGAGCTCGCGTCGGAATCCGAGCTTGACGGCGCCCTCGAGGCCCATTCCGCCGAGCTCGCCCGTCGGCCAGGCAACCGTGAACATCGGCGACTTGAAGCTTCCTGCGGCCATTGCCTGTGCCCCGAGCCCGTAGGCCTTCCGCAAGATGATCGTGCACACCGGCACGGTCAAGCTGGCGCCGACGACGAAGAGGCGACTGACGTGGCGGACGAGCGCCGTCGCTTCGGCCTCAGGTCCCACCATCATGCCGGGCGTGTCGCACAGGAACACCACCGGAATGTCGAACGCGTCACACAGCTGCATGAACCGTGCTGCCTTGTCGGCGCCGTCGGCGTCGATCGCCCCCGCGAGGTGCATGGGGTTGTTCGCGACGATTCCGATGGCGCGACCTTCCACGCAGGCGAACGCCGTCACCATGCTTAAGCCGAACTCCGGTCGCAGCTCGAGGACGGAGTCGAGATCTGCGAGCGCAGTGATCGCAGAGCGCACGTCGTAGACGCGTCGCCGGTTTTCCGGCACGACCTCCCGCAACGCAGCCGCGTCGCCGTACTCCCACTGCTCCGTGGGACGACCGAAGTACGCCAAGTACCGCTTCGCGACAGCGACTGCTTCGCCCTCATCGCGCACGGCGATATCGACAACGCCGTTGTCGATCTGCACGTCGAGCGGTCCGATCTCTTCGGGAGTGAATTCTCCGAGTCCGCCGCCCTCGACCATCGCGGGGCCGCCCATGCCGATGTTCGACCCTTGGGTCGCGATCACGACGTCGCAACAACCGAGGATGGCTGCGTTGCCTGCAAAGCACCGGCCAGACGCGATCCCGATGAGCGGCACGAGCCCGCTCAGCTCGCCAAACAGCCGGAACGCGAGACAGTCGAGACCGGAAACGCCGACCCCGTCGGTATCGCCGGGTCGACCACCGCCGCCTTCGGTGAAGAACACGACAGGAGTCCGCAGCCGGGCCGCACGCTCGAACAACCGATCCTTCTTGCGGTGGTTCTGCAAGCCCTGGGTGCCAGCGAGCACGGTGTAGTCGTAAGACATCACGACCACGGAGCGCCCTCCCACTGTTGCGAGCCCGCCCACCAAGCCGTCAGCTGGCGTCTGTTCGATCAGGTCCTCAACGGGCCTTCGCCGTCGCTGCGCCGCGATCACGGTCGGTCCGTACTCGATCAAGCTTCCCGGATCGATCAGGTCCTCGACGTTCTCCCGCGCCGTTCGCTGCCCCGTCTTTCGCCGCTTGGCCACCGCCGCCGGCCTGGCGGCATCCAGCCCAACCCGATGCCGCTCAAGACTTTCCTCCAACTCGGCTCGCAACGGTTCCGCGCCGGTGGGGGCGGGGAGGCTCGCCTCCTCCGGCAGGTTCCTTGACGCCTCCTCCGGCGACCTCCCCGCCCCCACCTCACCGGTGGACGCGTTCAGCACGAGAAGCACATCACCCACGTTCACGTTGTCCCCACACGCAACTTCGATCGACGAGACAACCCCGGCCTCTACTGCGGCGACGACGTGCTCCAGCTTCATCGACTCGAGCACCACCACCCCCTGCCCCTCTCTCACCAACTCGCCCACCGCGGCAGTAACAGAGACAACGACGCCCTGCATTGGAGCGACAACGCGGAAGATCGAACCGTCAGTCACCAACCCTGCTTAGCCGGGGCGGGGGAGGTCGCCGGGGGAGGCGTCAAGGAACCTGCCGGAGGAGGCGCACCTCCCCCGCCCGGGCGGAGGCGCGCGAGATGAAAGAGGACAGGCGCGCGAGGGCTAGGTGTAGCTGATGACGGTGCGGGCGACCTCGCCCGTCTTCATGGCTTCGAACGCCTCGTTGACCTCGTCGAGGGTGATGGTGCGGCTGATGAGCTCGTCGAGCTTGAGCTCGCCACTCTTGTAGAGCTCGACGAGCTTCGGGACGTCCTTCTGGACGTTCGAGGATCCGTACCAGCAGCCCTTGACCGTCTTTTCCGAGAGGACAAGGCCGAAGAACGCGGGGAGCGTGACCACCGCGTCCATCTTCGGGACGCCTACGAGGATGGCCTGGCCGCCGCGGCGCGTCATGGTGATCGTCTGGTCGATCGTCTGCTGGAGACCGATCACCTCGAACGCTACGTCCGCACCGCGCTGCGAGGTCATGCCCATGACTTGCGAGACCGGGTCGCCCTGGCTGGCATTGACGGTCGCGGTGGCGCCGAACTCCTTGGCCATCTGAAGCTTCGTCTCGTTCATGTCGATCGCGATGATCTCTGCGGCGCCGGCGATTCGAGCGCCCTGAATCACGTTGAGCCCGACGCCGCCGCAACCGATCACTGCAACCGTGTCGCCCTTGCGAATGTTTGCCGTGTTGAGCGCTGCGCCGGTACCGGTGAGCACGCCGCAGCCGATGAGCGCGGCGACTTTCATGTCGAGATCGTCGGGCACCTTCACGCAGCCGATCTCTGGCACGATGGTCACCTCGCTGAAGGTGCCGGACGCCGCCATCTGCGAGAGCTCCTTGCCCTCGGAGGTCATGCGCGTCGTGCCATCGAGGAGGCCGCCACTCGCGAGTGCGTTGTTGGCGTTCTCGCACAGGTAGCCCTGCTCGCGGTTGCAGAAGAAGCAGTCGCCGCACTGCGGGACCCACGAGATGACGACGTGGTCGCCCGGCTTGACGGATGTCACGCCTTCGCCGACTTCCTCGACGATGCCGGCGCCCTCGTGGCCGAGCACGATCGGCGTGCGCGCCATCATCGTGCCGTTCTGCATCGAGAGGTCGGAGTGGCAGACGCCCGACGCGGCCATCCGCAGCTTGACCTCACCCTTGCGCGGGGCTTCAACCTCGACGTCGGTGCGGATGACTAGCGGCTCGTTGAGCCCGGTCAGAACGGCGGCCTTGGACATCGGTGGTCTCCCTTTGAGATCTTGAACAGCGGCTGCCGACAGTAGCGCCCGGCAGCTCGGGCAATCCTTGTCAGTGACCGTCCCAACCGGTTCGCTCTTCGCGCTCGGCTGCTTTCGCGGCGTAGCCGAGGATGATTGCGGGACACAGGATGACGGCAGCGGCGCCCAGGCAGGCGACGATCATCCAGACCGTGCGGTCGCTGAAGTCGCGAATGGCGCCGATCACGAAGATTCCGACGGCAATCCCGAGCAGCAGGTAGCCGGTCCGCTGCCCGAGCTCCGCCCACCGAGCGGCGGCGGCGCGCCGCCGAAGCACGGGGTCGTCAGCGCCGCTCATGCGGGCAGTATCGCGGCAATTCGCGTTGGGAGGTCAGCGAGGTTGAAATGGCGCGCGGCAACCGCGCGGTTGTGGTCGAGCAGTGCTCTGTCCGGACGCTCGAGGAATGACGCCAGCGCGCCGACATCCGCAACGTCGAACCACCGGAAGCCGAAAGCGCGCAGCTCGTCGAGCACCGGGTAGTGCGCAACCGCGAGCGGCCGGCGATGGACGGCCGCCTCGATCGTCGGGTTGCCGAACCCCTCCCAGATCGATGGGAAGGCAACGACGTCGCACGCAGCGTAAGCGTCGTCGATCGAGACGCCCACGGGGAGGAGATGAACCACGCGCGTCTGAGCTTGCGCTAGGAGTCGGCCGAAGATGTCGCCGTAATCCTCCTCGACCGGTCCGGCCATCCAGTACACGGCGCCGAGCGACTCGGCGAGAGCGACGGCAGCGGGAGCGCCCTTACGCGCGATCGCCCGCGTCGGCTGGAGCACCAGCCGGTCGCCGGCCGCCAAACCGAGCGCAGCGCGCGTCGCCTCACGATCGCCAGCGACGTCTGTAGCAAAGTGGTTGTAGATCACGGTTGCGTCGATGCCGCGCGCCGAGAGCTCCGTTTTTGTTCCCTCGTTGATGCAGACGTGCCGCCAGCGCGGATCATCGGCGATCGGAGTTGTCCAGCGTTTGAAGCGGCGGCGTTGCCACGGCAGGTCGTGGTGGCGCATCACGGCGGGCCGTTCGCGCAGCGCAGCCGCAACTGCCGCACCCGCCGCGGGGTTGAGTGGAAGCGAGCACAGGTTCTCGACGACGACGACGTCGGCGTCGCCGACCGCGACGCGGATCTCGTCGGGTGAGGGGCAGGTTGCCGCCGGCGCGTCAATTGCCAGTCCCGACATGATGCTGTCGGCGGTCCCTTCGCCGGCGACTGTCGTGACGTCGAATCCGAGAGCGTCCAACGCGCTGACCCACTTGGCGGCCTCAACCGAGACGCCGTCGGGGAGGCCCAGCCGATACGAGATGACAGCGGCCGCGGGCATGCGGAGCCGAGAATATGGGCGCCCGGGTGCTCACTAGCGTCGACTTGGTGACTGCGGCCCCCGACAACGAGCGCGCGGTGCCCGCCGGACAAAGCCTGGTCGGGACCACCGCTCGCATCGCAGTGTCGAAGGCGGTCTCAGGAGCGGCCTCTGCCGGGGTTGTCGTCGTCACCGCCCGCGAACTCGGGCCCGAGGGCCGCGGCGAATTTGTATTGCTGTTCACGTTGGCCACATTCGCGATGATTGTTTGCGGCCTCGGCATCAGCATCAGCGGCCGCATCCGCCTCGTCGCCGCTGACAACCCGGTTTCCCCGGGTGACTACCTGGGGCTGGTGGTGGCACTCAGCGCCGTTCAGGCCGCGGTCTGTGCGCTGGCCGCGACGACGCTCCTTCGAGTCTTCGACGTGCACCTCGATCTCGCGACCACTGCGGTCTTCGTAGCGCTAGGCGTGTGCCTGTTCGTCACCTACATGAGCATCGAGGCCTTGAACGCGTTCGGGTTCACCGTCCAAGCAGCACTCGTCGACGTTGTCGGAAGCGTCGTGCAGTTCGCACTGGTTCTGTTCGTGGCAGTCCAAAAGCTGGAGACCGTGGAGCCGTTCTTGGCCGCGCTGGCCGCTTCTTTCGCGTTGCAGGTCGTGATGTCGTGGGTTGCGCTGCACCGCTTCGGCGTGGACATCCGGCCGCGCTTTCGCCGTGAAGCGTGGGCGCGGCTACTGCGCGACGGCCCTCCAAGCATGGCCGTCCTGTTCGGTCAACACGCGGTGTTCAAGATTGACCGCTACCTCATCGCGCTGTTCCTCACGCCAGGCGCCGTGGGGGTCTACTCGGTCGCCGCCGCGTTCCCGGAGATGCTGCGGGTGCTGCCCACCGCAATGGCGGTGCCGGTGTTCTACGGGATCGCGTCAAGGTCGGGATCGTCAGAGGAGTTCGCTCGCGCCCGCCGTCTGTGCATCGCGGCGGTGGTGGTGGTCGGCGCCGCCGTCATGGCGCTTGCCCCGATTCCGGTGCGGGTCCTCTTCGGTGATGCGTACGACGGTGCCGTCGGGCCATTGCGACTGCTCATCGTTGCGGAAATTGCCCTCGCCATCTATTACATCGACGGTGCCGCTTTGACGGGCCAGGCCCGAGTTCGCGAGACGGCCGCCGCCGTTCTGGTCGGGGTTGTGGTGGCGTTGATCTCCTACGTAGCGCTCATACGCCCGCTCGGCCTCAACGGTGCCGCGCTTGGCAGCGTCATCGCCTACGCCAGCATGGCCCTGGTGGTGCGCAACCGCTTGGGGCGAGTTCTGTCGGGTTAACGGCTGGCGCTGGCCGGTCTCGCCGGCGTCGGCTGTCCGGTCGCATCGGTATCGCTCGCCCGCCCGTTGCGCCCCTCTCGGCGAACCTTGCGCTCGTCGCTCGTCTCGCCGCTTTCATAGCGGTAGCTGTAGCCGCCGTAGTGGTCGTCGACTTCGGCGACGCCGTTGAGGACTGTTCCAACCAGGCGCGCGTCGACCTGGCGCAGAAGTTCAACGGCACGGTGGACTTCGCGCCGCGTCGACTTGTTCGCGGTGACGACCAGCAGCGTGGCGTCGACGTGAGCCGACAGCACCGCAGAGTCGGTGACCGGCAGGATGGGCGGGCAGTCGATCAGCACTATGTCGGCCCGCGCTCGAAGCGCGCGGAGGACCTCGACGGCGCGGTGCGACGCAAGCAACTCCGAAGGGTTCGGCGGCATCGGGCCCGAGGCGAGAACGGCGAGATTCGGTTCGTTCGGCACACGCTGTAGGGCCTTGTCGAGTGACACCGTGCCGAGCACCACGTTTGTGAAACCGACCTCGTTGTGAGCGCCAAAGAATTGATGAAGCCGCGGGCGCCGCAGGTCGCAGCCGACGATCACGACTCGCTGGCCAGCACGCGCCAAAGCCACGCCCAGGTTCGAGACCGTGGCGCTCTTCCCGTCGCCCGCAGCCGGGCTCGTGATCTGCAGCGTGCGCAGCGGGCTGTCGAGGCCAATGAAGCTGATCGACGTACGCAGTGTCCGGTACGCCTCGGCTGTCGGTGATCCCGGATCCTCTACCGAGATGACCAGCGGATCGGTCCGACGTCTCCATTGGGTGATTGCGGGGATGAGGCCGAGCGTCGGCAGGCCGCTGGCACGCTCCGCGTCCTCCTTCACCTTGACCGAATCGTCGAGTTGTTCGAACAGGAATGCATGACCGAGGCCGAGCATCAACCCGAACACCAAACCGAGCAGCGCGTTCCGCACAGGATTGGGTGATACCGGGTTGTCGCCGGCGACTGCCGGCGTGACGAGCTGCGCGCCGCCGGTCTTGAGCGACGCGTCGACTTGTAGCTGGTCGAGGCGTTGCTTGAAAATCGCCTGCTGGCTGACGAGAGCATCTCGTCGCGGGCCGAGGTTCGCCTCGACTGCCGAACGCCGAGCCTCACCCGCGGCAGTGATCTGCGCGGAGATGGCGTCAATCTCCTTCTCGAGGCTCGTGACCTTCGTCTGGATCTCGTCGCTGGCGGCCAGCAGATCCTCGACCGCCTGCGTCCGGCGGAACTGGATATAGGAGCGGACGTACTCGTTGGCGATCTTCGCCGCCGTCTCCGGGTCGCGTGAACGGGCGCGCACCTCGAACAGATCCGTTTCGGGGATCGGGCTGGCGTTGATCTTCGGTGCGGTGCCGAGCTTCTTGCGAACTGCGGCGCGCACCGGGGAGCTCCTGAGCACGCGGATCTCGGTCTGGGCGATCTTGTTCTGCTGTTGCTGCTGGAGGTTCTGGCCGAAGATCGAGTCGCCAAGGCGGTTCTGGAGCAGCACCTCCGCCTTGCCCTCGTAGATCTTGGGCTGGATCAGTGACAAGCCCACCGCCGTGGCCATCACGAGCACCGGGATCAGTGCAATCGTCCGCTTCCGCCGGCGGACGACCCGCAGATAGTCGCGCAGGGTCTGCGAAGTGGTTTCTGCGGGCTGCATTTGCGGACGAGTCTAGGGCCCGGCGTGACCAACCAACGCGTCACTCCGCACCGTTGCGGATGACTCGGTCTGCCGGCTGGCCCGGCGCCGGGCCACGCCAAGCGCGATAAACGGAACGAGCAAGATGATGACCTGGAGCCGTTCGCGGATCGCGGTGCCGTAGTTGCCGATCAGCAAGGACAGCGGTGCGGCGATCGCAATTGCCGGGACCAGAAGCAGCAGTGTCTTTCGCCGAGCGACGCGCACGCCCTCGAAAGCTCCTCGCCACAACACCGGCAGCAACATCCACCAGAGGAACACGTCGGGCAGGGCGAGGATCTGGCGCGGAGTGCGGACTTGCCACGGGAAGGGCCCCAGCATGAAGTTGGTCAGCCCGACGGGCAGATAGGACAGCGCTCCGCTTGTTGTCGACACGTCGGCGCCGCGCGTGTAACCGCTCTCAGCGCTTGTACTCAACTCGAGCCGGCTGACCTCGACCTGCTCGAGGTTGGCGCCGGCAGAGAGCTTGTACCCGGAGTAACCCACCCCGGCGCCGACGACGAGAACGAGGACGACCACGGTTACCGTGACCCCCGTCCCCAGACCCGTCATGAGTTGCCGGCGGGACAGCGCCAACGCCGGGAGGAGGCTGGCCATCAGCAGCAAGGCAACATTGGCCCGCAGCGTGAAGAGCAACGTGAGCGACGTCGTCATCAGAATGAATTGCCCGACGCCGAACCGGTCGCTCAACCGCACCGCTGCGTTCAAGGCGATAGCAATCATGAGCAGGATCGACGCCTCACGCATCAGGCCCGACGTCCACACCAGGAAGCCGGGGAGGAACATCAGCGGCGCGACGCAGTGCGCCGCAGCTGCGGTGAACATGCGCTTCGTGGTGTCGTACATGATGGCGACCGTGCCTGCGGCGATGACGCAGTTCACGACGATGCCGGCGGCGGGATAGTGACCAAACACGCGATACAGCGCCGCGAGCATGTAGAAGAAGCCCTCTTTGCCCGACGGCAGCCGCTCGAACGGCAGCCCCTGCGACCAGTGCACCTCCAGCTGACGCGCCACGCGGTCGTAGAGCTCGGCGTCGGTCGAGAAATTGGTCACGTCGGTGAGCCAGCCCGAGATGAGATGGGCGACGAGCGCGAGTGCGACCCAACGACCGAGTCGGGCCCGGGCCTCTGGACTCTCGTCTCTCGTTGCGCTGCGGGTGAGCGCGCTCAGGACGGGAATGCCGATTCCAAGCGGCACCAGGATCGCCAGCGCCGCTGGAGCGGCGGCGATGACGACGCCTCCGACCAATGCAATGGCCACCGCAAGGACAGCCGGTGAGCGGAGAGCCACCTCATGAGGGTAACGGCGTAGAGGACATCCCCACGGCGCGCTCCAGGCAACTTTGGCGCTGGCGACTTGTCGCCGTGTTCCTCGCAGTGGTCGCGGTCGGCGTGGCCGCCGCGACCGCTCGCCTCTTTGTATGGCCGGCCGGAAGCGATGTAACCACCGTCGACGCCGTAGTGGTGCTCTCCGGCGACGGCGGCGACCGCATCACCGGCGCGCTGGCGTTGATGGAGCGCCGCGCCGCACCCGTGCTGGTGCACGCGGGGACTCCCGATGGCCCGCAGGCCGCTGAACTCTGCGGTGATCGCGGCGAGAGCTTTGAAGTCGTGTGTCTGCGACCGGTTCCCGACAGCACCGCAACGGAAGCCAGGGCCGTGGCCCAGCTCGCGCACGAGCGCGGGTGGCGGTCGATCGCTGTCGTCACGTCAAAGTTCCACGCGACGCGGGCGGGGGTCGAGTTTCGCCGTTGCTTCGACGGACGCGTGCTTATGGTCCCGACACGCCACCAACTTGGCCGTCGACATGAGCTCCGCCAAGTACCGGGCGAGTGGCTTCGAGTCGTCTACCTGCACACGCTGGATCGGGGGTGCTGAAACTCGCGCGAATCGGTCATCCCGGGGGACCGATAGCGTGATCTGGTGCACCACAGCCTGCGTCCTGCGGCGCTCGCCCGGTCGGTGACTGCCTAGGTGTGTGGGATCGCAGGTGTTGCCGCCTTCGACCTCGACGAGGCGAGCGCGCTCACGCAGGTTGGGTTTCTTCGCCACCGCGGTCCCGATTCGGTCGGGATTCACGTCGGTTCTGGCGCAATCGTGGGGCAAAGTCGGTTGTCGATCATCGACATCTTGGGTGGCGACCCGCCGATCACGGACGAGTCGGGGGCGCTCGGCGTTGCGTTCAACGGCGAGATCTACAACTTCAGGGAGTTGCAGCGAGAGCTCCGCAGTCGGGGCCACGACCTGAAGACCGACTGCGACACCGAGGTAATCGCCCACCTCGCCGAAGACCACGAGCCCGAGAGCCTCTGTCGGCGACTTGACGGCATGTTCGCATTCGCGCTGTGGGACGAGCGCAAGCGACGCCTGGTCCTCGGCCGCGACCGGCTCGGAAAGAAGCCCCTTTACTACTGGCAAGGGAGCAATGGCGACCTTGTGTTCGGCAGCGAGATCAAGGCGGTCCTGGCTGAGCCACGCGTCCCTCGTCGCATCAGCTCTGATGGCATCGACAGCTATCTCGCGTTCGGGTACGTGCCGACGCCTCAGACGTTCTTCGAAGGCATCCGCAGCGTCCCTCCGGGTCATGTGGTGGTTGCTGAGGGCGGTTCCCTCGAGGTGCGGGAGTACTGGTCTCCGCCGGTACGAACACGCGCCGAGGTAGAGGCGACCCCACTCAACCTCGAGACGGGTGCAGTCGAGGTGCGTCGAGTGCTGCGGGAGGCAGTGGCAAAGCGCCTCGTGGCCGATGTTCCGCTCGGGGCCTTCTTGTCGGGCGGCGTCGACTCGTCGGCCATCGTGGCGCTGATGGCCGAACTTTCAGCGCGGCCAGTCAAGACCTTCACGATCGGGTTCGAGGACGAGCGGGGATTCGACGAGCGTCCATACGCCCGTCAGGTCTCCGCCCTCTTCGGCACGGAGCACGTGGAGTTCGTCGTGGATCCGGACAAGGCCGAGCTCATCGAGCGACTGGTGTGGCATCACGATCAGCCGTTTGGTGACAGCAGCGCGCTGCCCACCTACCTGTTGTCGGAGCTGACTCGCCGCCACGTCACGGTCGCGTTATGTGGTGATGGAGGAGACGAGCTCTTCGGCGGGTACGAGCGCTTCTCGGCCGCGTTGGCGGTCGATGCGGCGAGCAAAGCTCCCCGCGGTCTTACATCGAAGGTGGCGCGGGCCATCTCGCACGTGCCCGATTCCGTTCTGCGAGGACGGGGCCCGAGCGTGCGTCGCTTCTTGGAACGCGTCGATGTCGGGCTCCCAGGTGCGCTGCTCGCATGGGTGGGTTACGTCGCTCCTGAGTGGCAGGAGCGGCTGCGACCGGGACGAAGTAGGTGGGGTGAGCGCGACTACGACCGCATCTGGGCCGAGACATCGGGGGCGTCACCGTTGGACCGTGTACTGCTGCTCAACCTGCGCACCTATCTCCTCGATGATCTGTTGCCGAAGATCGATCGGATGAGCATGGCGCACGGTCTGGAGGTTCGCTCGCCCATCCTGGACGACGCGATGGTCGACCTGGCTTTCCGCTTGCGGCCTTCGTTGAAGCTGCGGGGCTGGGATCGCAAGCGTGTGCTGAAGGCCGCAGTTCGAGACCTGCTCCCGCCCGAGATCCTCAACCGGCGCAAGCGCGGCTTTGGTGTGCCGCTGGACGAATGGTTCCGTGTGGACCTGCGCTCCTATGTTGAAGGCATGTTGACCAGCTCGACGACGCAGATCAGTGACCTGGTTGACGCTGCGGCGGTGCAGACGATCGTTCGCGAGCACATGGCGGGGGCCACCGATCACCGGCACGCGATCTGGTCACTTCTTACGCTCGAGGTCTTCCTGCGGCAGGAAGCCGGGTAACAGATGCCAATGCCTCGATACGTGGTCGGCGTCCACGACGGCCACAATGCGTCTGCCGCCATTCTCAAAGACGATGAGCTTCTCTTTGCTGTTCAGGAGGAGCGGCTCGTCCACTCGAAGAACTACTACGGCTTTCCACACCGGTCGGTTACCGCGTGCCTGGAGGCGGCGGGCGTCACCGCCGCGGACGTCGACGAGTTGGCGTTCGCCACGATGCGCCATACGCCGGCACGGTTGCGCAGCACCGACCAGCGTGCGGTCGCCGAGCGAGAGGAATCGCTTGTGGGGTCGCTGCGGCGACTTGTCGGCTGGCAGCTGGTCCACCGCGTCCACTCGTCGCTCGGCTGGAAGGAGCGTCTTCAAGCCGCGCAGCAGCTCGGCTTCCCGCGAAATCGGTGCGAGCGCTACGACCACCACCTCGGTCACGCGGCCACCGCTTACTTCGCCGTGCGCGAGGACCCGTCGACGCCGTACCTCATCGTCACCCTCGACGGTTACGGGGACCTCCTGTGCGGATCGGTGTCCGTTGCTGAGCGCGGCCGCCTGCGCCGTATTGCGCATACGCCGTTCACCGATTCGATCGGAACGATCTACGCGTACGTCACCGGAGCGATGGGTTTCACCCCCCTGGAGCACGAGTACAAGCTCATGGGGATGGCTGCGTACGCGGCCGACGCCCATGCCCAGGAGGCCGCTGCCGTCTTCCGCAAGTTGATCTCCGTTGATCGTGAAGATCTGCGGCTGCGCCGGCACACGAAGTTGCCGACCTTCGCGCTGCGCCGACAACTGCAGGAGTCGATCAGCGGCATGCGGTTCGACAACGTCTGCGCCGGCCTTCAGCTCGTGTGCGAAGAGATCGTCGTCGGTCTCGTCGCGGCCGCAGTGGCCAAGACGGGGATCCGACGGGTCCTGTGCGCGGGCGGCGTGTTCATGAACGTCAAGGCGAACAAGCGCATCATGGAGCTTCCCGAGGTCGACTTCATCGCCGTGCCACCGTCGTGCGGCGACGAGAGCCTCTCGATGGGTGTGGCGTGGCAGGCGCGTGCGACGGCGCACGGCGGCGATGGGATCGAGCCGCTTCGCTCGGCCTACCTTGGGCCCGACTTCTCGCCGGTCGACGCCGAGAAGGCCATCGTGGCGAGCGGCCACCCCTACAGCCGACCGGCTGCCCTCGAGGACGAGGTCGCCGCCGTGCTGGCCGCAGGTGCGCCCGTTGCCCGCTGCGCAGGACGACTCGAGTTCGGTGCGCGTGCTCTGGGTAACCGTTCGATCCTGGCGGACCCCGCCAACCTCGACGTCGTCCGGGTCATCAACCGGATGGTCAAGAAGCGCGACTTCTGGATGCCCTTCGCCCCGCTCGTATCCGAAGCCCGTGCGAGCGACTATCTGCAGAACCCG
>DATLOH010000114.1:0-17954 GCA_035536375.1 Acidimicrobiales bacterium | reverse complement strand
AGATTTCTTCGGCGTCCGGAACAAACGGCCCATCAGCGCGTGTTCTCCTGATCGAGCGCTCGCTGAGCGCCGGCGGAGGTGTGCGATGCGTCGCATTTTCGGAGTCACCGGCTCGGCGGTACTGGCCATTTTGCTCCTTGCCCCTGCTGGCTTGGCCGACGAGGCCAAGGTCGCCGGTTTCGAGGTCGTCTCGACAACCACCCGCGGTCCGGGCTTGGTTCACACAGTCCTCCGCCGGGGTGGCCCGCCGCAGGTCGTGCACGTCGCCCGGCTGAGTCAGGGGTCCCGTCTTCGTCTCCGTGCCGTCCTGTCGAACGAAGCTGTGAGCGGTCCGGGCGCGCGCCTCGAGCGAACCAGTTCGATGTGCGCGCGCGTGTCGTGTGTTGTGGCGGTCAACGGCGACTTCGCAGGCATCGGCACCGACGAGCCGGTCGGCTCGATGGTGGTCGACGGCGAGATGGTCCGGACGCCTGTTGCGTCGCATCACCAGTTCGTGACCGGTGACAACGTCTTCAGCGCCGGCGGCCTCGCAACGCACACACAGATCGTCCCGACCGATCTCAAGGGCCTCACTGCCGACGCCGTCAACCGACCACGGGGGGACGGACAAATCGTTCTCTACACACCGGCGAACGGACCTACGACCGGCACGAACCCGCACGGCGCAGAGCTCGTTCTCGAGGGCGATCGCATTGTCACGAACCAGACCGTCGTCGCCCGCATGCTCACGCTGGTCGAGGGCGGGAATGCGTCGATCTCACGAGGGCGCGTTGTCCTGTCGGGTCACGGCGCCGGAGCCGACGCGCTGCGCAGTCTCTGGCAGCGAGCACAATCGGGAGCGGTCGCGCGGGAGCTGATGATCCGCGTCGACACCTCCGCACCCGCTGACACAGTGATCGGCGGCACCCCGGTGCTCGTGCGCGACGGGCGGCGCTTCGTAGCATCGACGGGCGACGCGTTCGTCACCGGACGCCACCCGCGCACCGTGGTCGGGTGGACCAAGGAACGAGACGTGCTTTTGGTCACCGCTGACGGTCGGCAGCCGGAGAACAGCGTCGGTATGACGCTGCCTGAGATGGCGGATCTGATGGTTGCTCTGGGCGCAGTCGACGCTCTGAACCTCGATGGCGGAGGATCGACAACTTTCGTTGCCGGCGCCCAAATCGTGAACTCACCGAGTGATCGGATCGTGATGCGCGGCGGAACGGCAATGGTCGTGCACGAGCCGCGCAGCGGCGATCAGGTAGCCGGCCCCGCAGAACGACCAGTGGTGTCGGCTCTGGCAATCGTCGACGACGAGTCCGCGACACGTCGCGTCGCGAGCGCTCCGCCCGGGGCGCCAGCACGCACCGTGCGTTACTTCGCCGTCGCCGATCCGGCGTCGTTCCCGGACGGGGACGTCGCTGCGCTGCTCGGCGAATCCGAGGGACCTCAGGTCGGTCGACCGCTGCTCCTCATCGCACTCGTGCTGTTTGGGTGCGTCACGTTCGTCGTCGTGCGCCAGCGTCGACGCTCTGACGCTGCGTAAAGGCTGAGTTCGCACGACCGGAACAGGCACGATGGGGCCAGCATGCGCCCCGTTCGACGCCTTCGCCCTGCGGCATTCGCATTCATCGCGGTGGTCACCATCGGGACCGCGGGCTACACCGCATTGGGATTCGCTCCGCTCGACGCGCTCTACCAGACGGTCACCACCGTCACGACGGTGGGCTTTCGCGAAGTTCACCCTCTCTCCGACGTCGGGCAGGTCTTCACGATCGCGCTCATCCTGGCCGGAGTCGGGACAGCGCTCTACACATTCGGCGCCGTCTTCGAAACGCTCGCTGAAGGCCACCTTCGCACCGCACGAAAGAGGAAACTGATGGACCGTCGAATCGCCGCGCTCAGCGGTCACGTGATCGTGTGCGGGTGGGGACGCGTCGGGCGTGCGATCGCCCGGGAGGTCGCAGCCGACGGGCGCCCGGTGGTCGTCGTCGACCAGGACGAGAACCGCCTGCGCGGCATCCCTCACTTCCACGTTGTCGGCGACGCAACGAGCGACGACATCCTTCTCGAGGCGGGATTGCAGCGCGCCCACGCACTCATCGCCGCCATCGACACTGACGCCGAGAACCTCTACGTAACGCTGAGCGGACGGTCGCTGCGACCGGACCTGTTCATCATCGCGAGGGCTCGCGACGAAGCATCCGAAGAGAAACTCGTGCGGGCGGGTGCCGACCGCGTCGTAAATCCTCAAGCAATCGGTGGTGCACGCATGGCGGCGTTCGTGTCACAACCGAACGTGAGCGAGTTTCTTGACGTTGTCATGCACGACGGCTCCTTCGAGTTTCGCCTCGCGGAGGTGGTGATCGAGCCCGGGTCACCGCTCGCAGGTAAATCGCTTCTCGACGCCGCTATCCGCGAGCGAACCGGCGCGCTGGTGCTCGCTCTGCGGAAACCCGACGGCGGGTTCGTAACGCGCCCCACCGCGGATGCGGTGATCGAGCCCGGCCACGTGCTGATCGTCATCGGCACGTCAACCGAACTCCAGGACCTCGCCGCCGCCAACGCCAGCTGACTCTCCCAGTAGTGGGTCAGTCCTCCCCGCTGAAGCGCTCCCACGCCGCCTGCTTGGAGATACCGAGCGCGTCGCCGATCTGAGTCCAGGAGTACCCGTCGGCCCGGGCTTGGCGAACGAGTTCACCGAGCTTGACGTGGAGGTCGCCGATGGCGCCGCTGACGCCGCTCGCCGGCCGCAGGTCCTCGTCGTCTGATCCCGGCGGCGGCACGCGCACAGTCATTACCCACGTACCGTCAGGTAGCTCGGTCTCCTTGACGATGTCCTGGAGGAGTCGCTCATCTCCGGAGAGAGCGCCCGAGTCCCCGCGACGCTTGCGCACAATCTCAACCTCACGGCGGCGCGCGTCGATTACCGGCCCGCGCCTCACCCGCACCTCGCGGCCGACTTCCTCCGCCTTGCCGCCGTCGACGCGTATCACCCGTCTCCGTTCCTCTTTCATGCCGCACTCCTTTCGTTGACTTGTGCGTCAGGGTACCTTGACGTCGCCACGTCGTCAAGACGCCCTGACGCCACGTGCCGCCGTTCACAGCGACGCAAGCCGGCTACCCGTACCATTCGCGCAGCGTCGCGAGAACTAGGAGGCGCAGGTGACCGAACTCGAACGCGACGAGAAGCTGGGCCCCTTCGAGACGATGACCTGGCATCAGGCCGTCCGCCTGATCGGGGGCATGTTCATCTTCTCCGGGGTCGTAACGAGCATCTACATCGTTGCGCGCCCGGCCGAACCGGGTTACCGGCCAGCAGGAGTCGTCCTCACTGCGGTTGTCGGCGTGCTCACAGGCGCAGTAATGCTGATCCTCGGCGAACGCTTCAACCGCCGGCTGTTCTATCCCCTCGGGCCGGCGGCAATCCTGATCGTGACGATGGGCCAGTACTTCGCCGGACAGTGGTTCCTGGGCACTGTGTTCTACGTGTGGATTGCGATCTTCAGCTTCTACCTGCACCCGCGTCGGCACGCGATCGCGAACCTCGTGCTAATCGGCGTTGCGGAGGCCTGGCTGCTCGCCGTGGTCGACGGAAACGAGTCGCCCGTCGCAGTGTGGGTGTTTCTCATGTCCACCGTCGCCGTCACTGCAGGGTCGGTGAGCTGGCTGATCGAACGCGTGAACCGGCTGGCCGCCCTCGAGCGGAAGGCGCGACGCCAGGGTGAGGCGGCGAGCGAGGAGATCGCTCAGTTGAACCGCACGCTCGAGACTCGCGTGCAGACCCAGGTGGACGAGCTGGAGAGACTCGGACGGCTGCGTCGCTTTCTTGCGCCGCAGGTCGCGGACGCACTACTCAACTCCGGCGAGGAGGCCGCTCTGGCGCCTCATCGCCGCGAGATCGCCGTGCTCTTCTGCGACCTTCGCGGGTTCACCGCGTTCAGTTCGAGCGCCGAACCCGAGGAGGTCCTTGAGGTCCTCGACGAGTTCTATGCCGCTGTCGGCGACGCAGTACACGCTTACGAAGCCACGATCGGGACCTTCGCAGGCGACGGCGTGATGGCCTACTTCAACGATCCCGTCCCGTGCTCGGACCCGGCGCCACGCGCGGTGGAGATGGCGCTCTCGCTGCGCGGACGCGTGCAGGAGTTGAACAAGCGGTGGCAGATACTCGGCCACGACCTCGGCCTTGGCATGGGGATCGCGCTCGGCTTCGCGAGTCTGGGAGTGGTCGGCTTCGAGGACCGGCGCGAGTACACGCCACTCGGCCGTGTCGTGAACCTTGCGTCGCGACTCTGCGACGAGGCACTGGCCGGGCAGATCCTGCTCGACCGCCGTGCCGCGCTTGCGACTCGAGAGTGCGTCGAGTCCGAGTCCGTGGGTGACCTCATGCTCAAAGGTTTTCGCGACCTCGTCCCCGTGTACCGCATCGGCGACGTCGCACCTCGCTCGGTCGGGTCGTGACGTCCGTCGCCGCTACGTCCTCGTCGGAATGACGATGAGGTCGTTGGCGCCAGGCCAGCGAACCTCGACGCTCCCGCCCTCAGGCAAGGCCTCCCACGTCGCCACCGCACGGAGCGCGAACGGTCGCAGCCGCTCGACGTCCTGTGGCGCGAACTTCGCAAGCGGGCTTTCGTCGAACGCGTACATGCGCGACAAGCGGCGGTGGATTTCGGCCCAGTCTCGATGCACGTCAAGGTTCGGATCCGCAAGCCACTGCCCGTCCTGAGCTTCCGCGTGAAGCATCGCTAGCGAGTGCTTCCGCCGCACCCGGTCGAGCCAGTCGCGCTTGCCCTTCGGCCACCGACCTTCCACCGGCGTCAACGACGCGAAAGGCGCCTGCTGTGAGGCCAACGACCAAAAGCCCCACGGCAGGTCGACCTGCGATTCGATGAGCCAGTGACCGAGGTCGTGTGGGAACCCCTTGCCGTGGGTGGGGGTGGTCGCCACGAGGCCGGTGCCCGGCCAGCGGTAGACCGCGGGCGCGCGGTCCTCCTTCGTAAACGTGGCGATCAGCTTCGGCATCGCCGGGCAGGTTACGGAGACGCGCGCCCCAGCGCGAGTGAATAACCGGTCAGCGCGTCACCGGCGCGCCGGTGCCGACCAGCTGGCCGATCAACTCGACGGCCCGGTCCGGGCCCGGCATCGCTTCGATCTCCGCGGACACAGCTTTAGCCGCGACGCAGTAGTCAATCTCGCCGAGAAGCACCGCGAGTTCGCGACGAATCGCGTCGGGCGTCGTTGCGGCGGGCGTCAACGAACGGGCAACGCCGCGCTCGACGCAGCGGGCGGCGTTGTCGAGTTGGTCGCCACCCTGTGGCAGCAGCAACATAGGAAGACCCGCCGCAAGGGTTCCCATGATCGTGCCCGATCCTGCGTGGCTCACGACGACATCGCAAGATTCGAATATCGCCGACTGCGGCACGAACCGCTCGACGCGAATGTGCGCAGCCTGCGGGCCCAGGTCGGCCGGGTCGCGGTCGGAGCCGACGGTGGCGAGGACCTCGACCGGTGTCTCGGAGAGCGCATCCAGGATCGTCGCCATCACGTCGAGCGAGTTGAAGAATGTTCCAAGGGTGACGTACACGAGGGGTACGCCCGACTGACGGCGCTCGTATCGTTCGGTTAGCGCGGTCGGTTCCCAACTCGTCGGGCGGATCGGATGGGCGACGGCTACGTCCCGAGCCTCAGCGCGTTGCAAGCTTGGCGGGCATCGATCGAGATAGAGGTATCGGTGCAGTCCGAGCGCGTCGGGCATGGAACGGCCGCGATCGCGCCACAACGGGCGGAACATCTCCGACAGCGCTGAAATCATCCGTGGCGATCGCATTATTCCCACCGACGAGTACGCGTTCGGTATGCCGAGCGTGTCAGCAGCAATAGCCGCGGGTGCGGTCACGTGGTCGTGGATGATCACATCCGGCTTCCAGCGGCGCCCGTGTTCGATGAGCTCGTCGAGCGTTTCCGCGTCGATGAACTCGGGCGGAATGGTTGCTCTGTCGGGGCGTATCGCGACGGCGTCGTGGCCGACTCGCTCGACGTCGCCTCGAAAATCCGCACTCGTTGCGAACGTCACATCGTGACCCGAGTCGAGCGCAGCGTCGGCGATCGGGACTAGCGGGAACAGATGGCCGGTTGCGGGTGCCGTCACGAACAGCAGCCTCACGGGCGGAGTCTCGCACCGCCAGCCCGGCCGACGTGGCGTAGAACGTCGGTCGTGAGCGACGACATCGAGGCACGAGTCCTACGGGCTGCCACCGCAACAGGGGTCGAGTTCGAGGTCGTGCCGTGCGATCCGGCGCTCGCCGACACCGCCAACTTCTGCGCGACGTACGGCTACGCCGAGGAGGACGCAGCCAACTGCGTCGTGGTCAAGGGCAAGACCGACCCGCCGATCTTCGCCGCGTGCGTCGTTCTCGCAACGACGCGGCTGGACGTCAACGGCACCGTGCGCCGACGACTCGGGACTCGTAAGGCGAGCTTCGGCGCGGCCGACGAGGTCGAAGCGCTCACGGGCATGACCGTCGGCGGCATCACGCCGGTCGGCCTGTCGACCGCCCTTCCGCTCTGGGTCGACGAGCGAGTGATGGAGCGCGACCGCATCGTGCTCGGAGGAGGCAGTCGTTCGTGCAAGCTCGTCGCAGCACCCGCGTTGTTGACCGCGCTCGGCGCAGAAGTGGTCGCCAGCCTCGCGACGTGATCGCGCCCCGACCACTTCTTGTCGGTGTAGGTGGCGGTAAATGGCCGACCTGTCGGTGCAAGTGGCGGCTGTACCGCCACCTGCACCGACAACCGACGTCAGGACCGCCACGTACACCGACAACCCGTGCTGAGATGCGTGGGTGATCTTCCACATCGCGACGCGGGCTGCGGCCGCAGCGGCCGGTAAGCAGGACTACCGACCCGAAGCCTTCGACGTCGACGGGTTCGTCCACTGCTCGACCGCGGAACAGGTCCCCGCGACTGCGGACGCGTACTACGCGAACGTCGGCGACCTCGTGCTGCTCTGCATCGACCCCGACCGGCTCATCGGACCGCTGCGCTGGGAGTCGGCCACCGATGACGGCCCCCGCTTCCCACACGTCTACGGGCCGCTCAACCCCGACGCGGTCGTCGACGTGGTGGCGTTCGAACGCGGTGACGACGGCGGGTTCGACCTCCCGTGGGAGGCGGCGGTTCTTGCCCGCCGGCAACCGAACTCGCTCGACGAACTGACGCTTCGCCTCGGCGACGCGCTCGCGCCGTATACCGGCCGGTGGTGGGTCGCGGGTGGCTGGGCACTTGACCTGCACGTGGATCGCGTCACACGACAACACGAGGACTTCGACATTGCGATCCCGCGTTCAGACGTGCCCCGATTCGTCGAAGCGATGGCGGGATGGGAGCTGCGCATACCGACGCCCGAGCGTCTGATCGACCTGCCGCCAGGTGATTACCCGCCCGAGCAGCACCAGATCTGGACCCGTCCGCGCACCGACGTCACCCCCACGGCGGTCTTCGCCTTCTCGGCCCACCCGCTGATGCTCGATGTCCTCATCGAGGACATCGACGAATCGGGGTGGCGCTACCGCCGCGCGCCGAACGTGACCGCGCCGCTCGAGCGTTACGCACGCTCTGCTCCCGGCGGGCTCCCCTATGTCGCGCCCGAAGTTCAGCTGCTCTACAAGTCCAAGCCTCACCCCACCGGCATGGAGCACAACGACATCGACTTCGCCGCCGTCGTCGGCGAACTCGACTCCGAGGCCCGCACATGGCTCAAAGCCGCACTCGGACAGACCCGCCCCGATCACCACTGGCTGAGCGACCCTCTGCTGCGGTGACCGGCCGTCCTATGTCCCGGGGACGGTAAACGACACCGGTTCGGCGCGGCAGGTCGGTCCCATCCCGACCGACAGCGTTCGGGAGACCGGGTCGAGCGCGATGTACGCCGCAGTGCCTGTCGGGGGCAGGCCGGGCTTCACTTCGTCGTGGCGACAGATCGGCTGAATCTCGCTGCTGTGATCCGAGAGCGCGACTCGTCCCGCGGCGACGGTCGCCGGTCGTCTCCGGACCAACAAATCGTGGCGCTCGCAACTCTGGAGATGCTTGGCGATGACCCGATCGCCCTCGGCGAGGTCGGGATCGAGGAAGTGGTTGGTGTGATGCACCAGCCCGTCGTCGTCGGGCGCAATACGTGCCACTCCGCTGGGCGTGACCTCGAAGCACGCACCGTCGCCGTCGGCAGTAACGACTGCGAAGCACGACGACGCGCTCGGCTCGGCCGCGCCAAGCAAATCGGCGACGTCGTCCACCGTGGCGCACGACGCCAGGACTTCGCGCAGCAGCACATGCACGGGAGATGCGGTGGGCTGTCCGTTGTCGCTGGCGTGGCGCATGATGTCGAGCGCCAGGGCCAAGCCGGCGTCGTTCACGCCGACCTTTGCGAGTAGTCCGGCTTCGGTGAACGTGACGTAGCGGTGCTCAGCGGGGCCGGGGTCGCACGTTACGACGACCGCGCGTTCAGGCGCGTCGGTATACCAGTCCCAGTTCTGCGAGAGCCAAGGGCCCTCGGGCCCGCGCACCCGTCCTACCGTCGCGCACTCGGCTGCGAACACCAGCTCGGTCCGCGCATTCAACGCGGCCACGACCTCGGGATCCAATTCGCAGCCAGCGGCGACTCCCTCGATTTCCGACGCGATCGCAGGACGCTTGGCGGCGAGCGCGTCAAGGGTGCCCGAGCCGAAGCGCCGCGCGGACTGCTCATCGATGCCGACCAACCGCGAGAAGAGCTCGCGGTACGACAACCACACGGCCTGCACGCGCTCGGCGACCGCGGTGCCGTAGGTGTGACCCCGCCGAAACGGATCGGCCTCGGCTAGAACGATCTGCTGCACGCGCTTCAGCATGCCGCACTGTTTCGGCGACGTGGCGGTGCGACGTCCCGCTTCTGTTACGTGGCGGTGCGAGGTCCGCTTTTCCGGTAACTGAGCACCGCCACGTGCGCCTCGTCCGACGTTCGACGTCGGGTCGAGCTCAGTCGAGTTCGCCGAGTACCTCACCGATGATCTTCGTTGCTTCGTGCGGGGCGAGCGGCTCGCCACCTTCGGCGGCGACGACCTCGGCGGCAAAGTCCTCAACTGCATGGACACCGCCGACGAGCACGTGGCGCAGCGCCTCGCCCGCCGCCTCGGGGTCGTTCAGGCTTTCGACCGCCTCGGCCACGTCGTGATCGGGCGACTCCGCAACGGCGTGAACCAGTGTCATCGCCTCTTCGCGTCCTGTGGCGGTCGACACGGCCACCTCTCGATCGGGGTTCTGCTGCCGGTCCCACTCGGCGAGCGCCTCGTCGAAACCGCCCTCACCGGGGTGAAGGACTCGCGTCGTAGGAGCCGCTTCCGGGGCCGCTGCCTCTTCCACCTGTCCGCCGGTTTCAGGTTCGTCTTCCTCGCTGCGCCGGCGCTCAGGTTCCACGGGCACGACGAGGGTTCCGTCGGGGTTCCGGATGATGTCCATGCCGCGGTCCTACCCAAAGTGCTGGTCTTTCGCGCGAAGGGCTAGCAATGACGCACTACCGGCGACGAAAGAGAACATATGAGCCTGCCCCGGATCGCATTGCGTGAGGAATGGCTGACCGCACGAAAGGCGCTGTTGGCCAAGGAGAAGGACCTCACCAAACGCCGCGACGCGCTGAACACCGAGCGGCGCGAACTGCCCATGGTCGAGGTCGAGAAGAACTATCAGTTCGACAGTCCGCGGGGCACGGTCGGCCTACTCGACCTCTTCGAAGGACGCCCCCAACTGATCGTGTACCACTTCATGTTCCATCCCGATTGGGACGACGGATGCCCGAGCTGTAGTGCAGGCGTCGACGAGGTCGCGCCCGGGTTCGTCGACCACCTGCACACCCGCGACACCACCTACGCCCTCGTGTCTCGCGCTCCGCTCGACAAGCTGGAGCGATGGAAGGCGAAGAAGGGCTGGTTCGTCCCGTGGTACTCCTCCGGTGACAGCGACTTCAACTACGACTTCGGTGTCACGATCGATGCCGGAAGAGGTTTCAGCGAGTTCAACTTCCGCACCCTCGACGAGTACGCAGCGATGGGGCAGGAGAGCATGAAGACCTCGGAGCAGCCGTACGACATGCCGGGGCAAAGCTGTTTCCTTCAGGTCGATGGCCGCGTCTTCCACACCTACTCGGTCTATGCGCGTGGCCTCGAGTCGCTGGGAGGCTCGTACTACTTCCTCGACAACACGGCGCTCGGTCGACAGGAGGACTGGGAGGAGCCGAAGGGCCGCGCCGACTCTGTGCGGCGCGCCAGCCCCGACTTTGCTTCGTGACGCCTGCGGACGCGCTGACCCGGTCAGCCTTCGGCAAGCAGAAGCGCGACGAATGAGCGCTGTTTCTTGAGCAGGTGCGCGGCCAAGTCCGCAGGCGACGTGCTCGCCGCGTTCGCCAGCGTCTGGTTGAGCGACCACGTCCACGAGAAGTTGGCATCAGGCTGGCGCACGAAGGCTGCGCCGCGCTGACGTTCGCGAACGACCGCCACGCGGGCCACGGCGAACGGGCCTTCGTAGAAGCGGGCGGCACCTTCGACCAGCGCGGCCTCCGTGACGCCAGGCAGCTCATCGCGCGCCGCGAGCGCAAGACCGAGGTGCTCGTCGCCGACCCACGGGTGCCCGAACCACGCGGCGTACGCGAGGGCCTCGTCGAGGAGGGCGGACAACGCGGCGTCGTCGGCCGCGCCCGGACGAGGATCTGGCTGCTCGGGGGGATCCGGTTCGTCTTTCGGTCGCACCTTCACGACGCCGAACTCGAAGCCTGGGCCGCTCATGACCTCGTCACCGTCGGCGTCGAGAATTACCTCGCCCCGGCCATCGACCGCAACGCGGTCACGCGAGTCGTCCTGCTGAATCAACCAGTGGTCCCACGGTCGGCTCGGCCAGCCGTCGGCGGGCTCGACTGCGGCGATGAATCCGATGTCCTTCCAATGTGTCGACGTCGTCACTGTTGCTCCTTGGCTTCGATGCGCGCCGTCAAGGCGCGGGGATTTGCGAAGTGCCTGCGTGGCGCGGTGCAGATGCCGCTTGACCGAACCCCGTGAACAGCCGAGGAGCGAGGCCACTGTTGCCTCGTCGTGGTCGGCGAGATAGCGCAGGACCACCGCCTGACGCTGTCGAACGGGTAGAGCGCTGACTGCCTCCGCGAGGTCGATGCGAAGGTCCGCGTGACCCTCGGATGATGCCTCCGGAATTACGAAATCGTGTTCGCGTCCGTCCCGGCGGAGCTGCGCTATAGCGAGGTTCGTCGCGACCCGCACGATCCATGGTTTGGCGTAGCTCCCGACGCGCGCCCAGTCGCGCGTCGCCCGGAGAACCGCCTCCTGTGCGATGTCCTCCGCATCGGCGGGCGACACCAATCGAGACGCGACGCGACGGGCCACCTCGCGCAGCTCGGTCGCCACCGGCGTAGCGATCATGTGGTTCTCAGCAAGCACACATGGAGAACGCGCCATGCCGCCGCGAGGTTGACCGAGCCGACAAGAAATCCAACTCGCCGTCTTGGGTCCATACGCCGGACCGATCACGGACGTCGAAGGCGGACCTCGAGGTCACCTTCGGATGATGCGCATTGTGTGCGACGGATACGGTCCACGGCATGGAGATCGAAGTGATTGTCGAGATTCCGAAGGGCTCGCGCAACAAGTACGAGGTCGACCATCACAGCGGGGCGGTTTGGCTCGACCGCCGCCTCTTCACCGCGATGTCGTATCCGGCGGACTACGGCTTCATCCCGGACACGCTGTCGGAGGACGGCGACCCGCTCGACGCAATGGTGTTACTCGAGGAGCCGACATTCCCCGGCTGTCACATCGGCGCCCGCGTGCTCGGCGTTTTCTGGATGACCGATGAGGCCGGGCCCGACGCCAAGATTCTCTGCGTGCCCGACAGCGACGAACGGTGGGACGACCTACGCGACCTGTCGGACCTTCGGCGCACGCACATCCTCGACGAGATCGGTCACTTCTTCGAGACGTACAAGGCCCTCGAGCCGAACAAGGGCACCGAGACGCGCGGTTGGGAGGGTCGCGACGCCGCGCTCGCCGAGATAGCGGCCAGCCGTGCTCGCTTTGCGCCGCACGACTAGGCGACTCAGCCTCGCCGCTGGCCCAATCAGTGCGTCTCCCAGCGGAGCGGAAGAGCGGACAGCGCGCGAATGGTGAAGCTCGGACGTCGCACCGGGGTGCCCGCAATACAGAGTCCCGGGAGCCGGTCGATGATCGTCCGCAGCGCGATGCGCGCCTCAGCGCGAGCGAGGGCTGCGCCGAGGCAGTAGTGAAGACCCCCGCCGAAGGCGAGATGGGGATTGTCCGCGCGGTGCCAGTCAAGGCGATCGGGATGATCGAACACGGAAGGGTCCCGGTTGGCGGCTCCGGTGACGGCGATCACCACCGAGCCGGTTGCGACGGGCACGCCCTCGATGCGCGCACCATCAGTTGCGATGCGCATCGTCATCTGGACGGGGCTGTCGAAGCGGAGGAGTTCGTCGACCGCCGCCCGGTCGAGCTGACGGTCAGCACGCAGTTCGGCGAACGCTCCAGGTTGATCGAGCAGCGCGACGAGGCCGTTGCCGATGAGATTGGCGGTGGTTTCGTGACCGGCGATGAGCAACAGCAGGATGGTGTCGACCAGTTCGTCGGCGCTGAGTGCGTCGCCGTCCTGACGCTCGAGAAGCGCTGAGAGGAGATCGTCGCCGGGGGAACGCCGTCGCCGGTCGATGAAGTCGCTCAGGTAGTCGACAACGGCCACGATGGCGACGTTGGCCGCGTCGCGCGCCTCCTTGGTCAGCAGAGGTCCGGGGTCGAGGCCGCCAGCGAGCGCCGGCGCGTGGTCGACAATGTGGTGGGCGTCCTCGGCCGGCACCCCGATGAGCTCGCAGATCACTTGGGCCGGGAACGGATACGCGAACTGCCTCATCAGTTCGGCGTGCCCGTCGGCGACGAACCCGTCGATCGCCGCGTCTGCGATCTCTTAATTGCGATGCTCGAGGTCGACCACACGGCGGGGCGTGAAAGCCCGGTTGACCAAGCCGCGGAGTCGGGTGTGATCGGGCGGATCGCGGAACAGCAACAGGTCGGTGACGCGCTCGAAGAACGGCCCGGTCTCGATCGACTCGGTTCCCCGACCCATGAGTCGGTTGAGCGGACCGAGACGGAGCGTGCTGAGATCGGTGTGGCGGGCGTCGCTGCTCAATGTCGGGTCGACGAGGGCGGCGCTGACCGCGCGGTGGCCGGACAGCACATAGACCCCGATGGGGCTGCGGTGCACGGGCGCGAGGCGTTGAAGCCGGGCGAAAGCCGGGTAGGGATTGGCGCGGAGCTTCGGCGACGCGAGAAACAGGACGAGCTCCGGCGTTATGCGCGCCGTGCGAAGCGTGCCGAGCGTGGTCGACACAAGGGAACCTGCGGTGATCGTCAGAGGGAGCCGCCCCACCTGTGCACCATCGCGACGATGGTCACCAACACGAACAGAGTGAGGAAGATCTCGATCGGCACAGCACGCTTGCGAATGGACTCCGCGCCTGCGGCGTCGCCCGACTCGAGTGCGTCGATGCGCTTCTTGGCCAGACCCTTCAGACCAACCCCGCCGAACATTCCGCCGGCGATGACCGTCGCGATGCCGACCCAGATGAAGTTCGACGACCACGACCAACCTCCGTCGACGACCAACGCGATGCCGGTTGCGAGGACGAGCACGGCCACGACCGCGTAGTAGCGGTCATGCAACCAGAACTGCATCCGAGCCCAAGCCTTTACTGCGTCGGGCGATTCGTTGACCCATCGGCGACGCGCCGCGTGTTGCATCACGTCCGCGCCCAGCCAGCTTGCGATGGCGGCGATATGCAGGCTCAACAACAGGGTGTGTGTGGTCATGGGCGGGCTCCAGGTCGAATGCTTGGTGAGATTGTGACCCGGAAACCGGATCTCGGCAGGGTTGTCGTCGACATTCGACGACAACCCCGCCGAGACGTGAAGCGGACTACAGGTTCGTGAAGAGCAGGTGGTTGTTCGTGGTCAACGAGTTGGTGACGATGGCCTTCGTCGTCAGGGCGAAGAGCGCAGCGCGCACGCTGGCCGGCGATGCCGACGGGTTGAGCTGGAGGTACTGAGCGGCCACGCCCGCGACTGCTGGGGAGGCCATGGACGTGCCGTCGAGAAACGCTCCGGCCGTGTCGCCCGTGTGCCACGACGACAGGATCGAGACGCCTGGAGCGAACCAATCCACGCAGTTGCCGTAGTTCGAGAACGACGCCTTCTTGTCGACCTTGTCGGTTGCGCCGATCGTGATGGCGTTGGCAACGCGGGCGGGCGAGTAGTTGCACGCGTTCTGGTGGCGTCCTCGCCAGTCACCGTTTCCGGCCGCGACGCTGAAGGTGATGCCGTCATTGATTGCGTTGTTGACTGCGGCGTCGAGCGTGGTGTTGGCACCGCCGCCGAGGCTCATGTTCGCGACAGCGGGTGAGCCCGCGGCGTGGTGGCCGGTGACCCAGTCGACTCCGGCGATGACACCAGAGGTTGCGCCGTTGCCATTGCAGTCCAGCACTCGGACGCCGATCAAGCTGACGGTCTTGGCCACGCCGACCGAGGATCCGCCGACCGTCCCGGCCACATGTGTGCCGTGGCCGTTGCAGTCATCCGCCGCCCCGCCGTCGATCGCGTCGTAGCCCGTCACGGCCCGACCGCCGAACTGCGTGTGCGTGAAGCGAATGCCGCTGTCGATCACGTAGGCAGTGACCCCCGCGCCGGTGGACGTATAGGTGAAGGAGCCGTTGGTCGGACGTGCGGCCTGGTCGATGCGGTCGAGGTTCCAGTAGTCCGGGCCGGTGGCCTGTGTGGTGCTCGCCTGCATGGTGCCGTCGAGCTCGACGCTCGTGACGCGCGGATCAACCAAGAGCGCAGCCACGGCAGTCGACGTGAGCGGCGCGGCAAAGCCCTTCACTGCGTGCCGATAGACGAAGGTGGGTTGAGCAGAGTCGCCGAGATACTCATCCGCCACGGCGGCCGGGTCAGCGACGGAGTCGTCGAGCAGGACGATGTAGCTGTCGGTGAGAGCGGGCGGAGCCGCCGTCGTCGCCGACACGGCTGTGACCGCGCCGACGCAGAGCGTCGTGGCCAGCAGCAAGCAGCGCGCCATTGCGCCAAGTGAAACGTGCACGTGATCCCCTTTTGTCGTTTGGATGACGCGACGGACTTATGGGAATCGTCGTGAATCCCCCCCACGCCGTGAAACAAGGACCGCCGCGCCTCCCCCGGGACACCCGAGGTGGCACGAACGGTACGCCTCTGCCTTTCCGGTGGGAAGGGCTTTCGAAGAAAAATCGGGACGACGTCCACCAGCTCGAACGCCCGCACGGCGCCGCACTAGGGCGTCGGGGGAACCACCAGCCCCGGGCAGCCGACCTGGAGCGCCGTGCGCAACGGGTACGCCACCGGATCCGGCGCTGGCAACGGCCTAACTGCCGCGTCGTAGTAGCCGTCGGCCCACGGACCCCAGAGATGCTGGCGACAGAAGGAGTCGACGGTCATCCAATCGCGCTCGCCGGCTGGGCGCGGCGCCACCGGGCTACGGCCGAAGAGCGGGCCGAGGATTCGTTCTTGATCGCTCATCCACCCCGAGATGAGTCCGCTCTGCCGGGCGCGGTAGGCGCCGTGTCCTTCGGAGGCGAAGCGCTCGTCGGCGGCCTGGGGCGCGTCTTCGATCCCACCCACCGATGTCAGCGCAGCAGTGGGCGTCGCCCCGAGCAGCAATCGCGTTCGCAGCTCGGTAGCCGTAAGAATTCCGTCGCCCAACTCACAGTCGATTCGCGCCGCGCCGCATACGACGCTGCCCGCGGGCCCGCTTGCGATGACGCCGCCCTGTTGCGTACGGCTGGGTCCGGGCAGCGCCGCTCGAGCCGCGAGCAACGAGCGCGCGTACAGACCGGCGACGACGGGCGCAGCGTTCGACGTGCCGCTGAAGCCGGTCGCACCGGTGCCCGACACGGAGGTGGCCGTGTACGCCGACGGATAGGCATCGCCGTAGGACGAAAGATCGACAGGCTTACCTGCGCCCGAGTAGTTGGCGTCCGACGGCGGCGGGGTGATCGCGCCGACCGTCGTGATCCAGTCAGGCCCCTTCTGCGACGAGAGGTAGGTGGTGTTCGGCACGACGAACCCGTTCTCGATGCCGTTGCCTGCAGAGAAGAAGATCGTCTGGCCGCGGTCGGTCGCACTTTTGGTCGGAGCGACGGTGCCTCGATGACCGTCGACGTTGTCGCGCACGTCACCGCCGATGACGCTGGTGCCCCAAGAGTTCGTGACGACGTCGATCCACGGCTGACTGGCGGCCCACCTCACGGCGGACTCGAAGCGCGCTCGGCTCAGCGCGGTCGGTGAGGGCCCCCCGACCGGCAGATCGAGATCGTGATCGTCCGGCTTGGCGATGTTGACGAACACGATCAGGCACTCGGGGCAGGTGCCGTGCAGGTTTCCGGCTGAGACGCTCGTGACGCCGGTGCCATGCGAGTCGGGATCGCCGCGCATCTTCGTGCCGCCGAAGTCGATCGCTCCGATGACCTTCGTACCGGGGATCCAGCGATAGTTCACCGAGTCCGCTGTCGACAGCGGCACCGACGCCCATGCTGCCGCGTCGTCCTCGGCTGCGTCCGCTACGTCGGCGTCGGCGTCGTTGGTTTTGAGGGTGAGGGGCAGCGGGGCAAACGAAGCGAACGAAGACGTCGAAGGGAAGCCGGGCAGCCAGTTGTCCGGAGATGTCGACAACGGCAGATCGTTCACTGGATCCGTGTCGCGATGTTGCGGCATGTACGCGGCGTCGAGGTCCCAGTGGTACGGCGCGATGTCGTAGTCGACGACGGCGATGACGGTGGCGTCGCCAATCTCGTCCGCGTTGGCCGGACCCAGCGCGGGAGGCGGCGGGGGCAGGTCTGGCGCGGCCGCACCGACGCGGTACTTCTTGTCGGTTGACGCAACGTCGGCGGTGGGCGTGACCCCACCGCCCGCCGGCGCAGAGATCTGGCGTTGGGCCAGGACTTCGAGCGCACTGAGGTCCGCACCGTCGGCGATCGGCGCCGTCGTGGGTGACAAGGCAGTGATGCTCCCGTTAAGCACCGCCAGCGGCACATTGATCGTCACCGTCTCGTTGGCGAAGTCGAACGATCCGGCGCACCCCGGGCAGGGAACGCTCGCGTTCGCCGGATCGTAGAGGCGGAACTGCTCGGAGCCATCGGCGCTCCTGCTCGTCCGCGTGTGGAACTCCATGCCCGCGTAGGTGAAGTACCAGCGGAAGAGACTGCCGGTCGCACCGCGCGGCGGCTCGGAAGTCAAGTCGAGCACCGTGACGGTCTGCGTGACAGTGTCCGCGGTCACGGCGATGTCAGCGCTCACGATGTCGAGCGACGGTTCGGAAACGTCCGACGGCGCTCCCGTGGGCAGCGCGAAGTCGGTCGCGTCGCCTTGCGCGTCGGTGATGATCGGCGCTGCGGCGGATACGGGCGATACCGGCGCCACTGCCATACCGACGACCTGCGCGGCAAGCAGCAAAGCCAGCAAGGATCCCAGCACTCGTTTACGCATTGCGAAGCTCCCCAGCACTCGTTCTCGCTCACGGCATGTGCACGTTCGCTGCTGAGGATTCTAGAACAGGCCTTCGAGCGTCGCTCGTCGAGCTCAAAACGCCGGCAGCGGCGAGCCGAAGGTATGAGGCTCAGTAACGGCGCCGGGGCGTCTTGTAGGGCGTGAAGGTGGCGGGCTCCTCATTGCCCACCCAGTCCCCGTCGACAAGGCGACGAAGACTGCTCTCGAGGTCGAAGGTGAGCCATCGCGAGAGCTGCGGGTGGGCGGGGTGCTGCCACAGGCCGTAGGGGCCCCGCAGAGTCTCGAGGTATGCGACGAGCTCGCGCACGCGGCGGTCTTCGGGGGAGACGCCGCACCGCGAGG
>DATLOH010000113.1:0-16073 GCA_035536375.1 Acidimicrobiales bacterium | reverse complement strand
TGCTCGAGGTCACGGACCGTCGCCACCTGCGCCGCGTCGACAAGCGAGCGGTCGAGCTCGGCGTCGCCGTCGTCGATCCTTGTGATGACGCGCATCTTCGAATACGACACCTCGCCGGCGGCCATCGCCGCGGCGAGCGGCTTGCGACGCGCGATCTCTTTCGCGACGCGCAGCTTCTCTTTCGCCGTCGCCCGCCCAAGACCGCAACGATCAACCAGCCACGCCACACACGACGTGTGGCCGTCCTCAGCCCACGTGCCCCACGTATCGAACTCATCGAGGCGCAACAGCCACTCCGCCAGACATGTGTCGATGTGGCGTAACCCATCGATCAGCTCCCGCCCTTGCAACGTCGCCGACCGCGGCGACTCCTGCGGAACATCCAACACAGCAACCGACATGACAAGCCTCCAACACAACCTGAACGCATCAGAGGCGGCTCCCGAAGAGCCGCGATATGCACCCGGAGGAGACGGTCGAAACGCCCTACAAGCCGATGACGGGCCTCAAGCGAACCGTGGGAGCAGGTACCCGTTCATCGCACCGAACCCCAGTTCGATCATCAACACATTTCTGCTGGTACAGCGATGTTTTTGAGCGGGAGTCCGAAGCCGCACGGGCTGGATCCGAGAGCCACCCTGGAGCCTGGTAAGAGCCAAGTCTGCGGCGGCGTTTAGCGTCGGCAGGCGTGACCGAACCGTGGTGGAAGACCGGCGTGATCTACCAGATCTATCCGCGGAGCTTCCTCGACACCAACGGCTCCGGGGTCGGCGATCTGGAAGGGATCCGATCCAAGCTCGACTACCTCGAGTGGCTTGGTGTCGGTGCGCTGTGGTTGTCGCCGATCTTTCCGTCGCCGATGACCGACTTCGGTTACGACGTGGCCGACTACTGCGACATCGATCCGTTGTTCGGCGACCTCGCTACCTTCGATGCACTGGTGGGCGAGGCACACAGGCGCGGGCTCAAGGTGCTGCTCGACTGGGTGCCGAACCACACGTCCGATCAGCATCCGTGGTTCATCGAGTCGCGCGCGTCGCGCGACAACGCGAAGGGCGACTGGTACTGGTGGCGCGACGGCTCGCCTGACCGTCCGCCGAACAATTGGGAAGCGGCGTTCGTCGGCGGGCCGGCGTGGACGTGGAGCCCCGAGCGCGAGCAGTGGTATCTGCACAACTTCCTGTCGACCCAACCTGACCTGAACTGGCGCAACCCCGAGGTCGTCGACGCGATGCACGACACGCTGCGGTTCTGGCTCGACCGCGGGGTCGACGGGTTCCGCATGGACGTGATCCACCTGCTCGGGAAAGACCCCGCACTGCCCGACATACCGGATGGCACCGAGCTCATTGGCCGAGTCAATTTTCACGACTGGCCGCACACGCACGAGATCCTGCGCGACATCCGCTCGACACTCGACTCGTATCCCGGCGATCGCGTCGCGGTCGGGGAGGTGTACCTGCTCTCGACCGCGCTCGTCGCGCAGTACTACGGCAAGGACGACGAGCTGCACCTCGCGTTCAACTTTCCGCCGCTGTTCGCGCCGTGGGAGGCGCAGCCGTTCCGGCGCCGCATCGATCGGGTGATCGAAGAGCTCAGCGACGCAAGCTGGCCGACGTGGGTGCTCTCGAATCACGACAACCCGCGCCACGCGACGCGCTACGGCGGAGACGAGCGCAAGGCGCGCGCGGCTGCGGTGCTGCTGCTGACGCTGCGGGGCACGCCGTTCCTCTACGCGGGCGAGGAGCTCGGTCTCGAGGACGCGGTGATACCGCCCGACCGCGTGGTCGACCCCGGTGGCCGCGACGGGTGCCGCGCTCCGATCCCTTGGACGAAGGAGAGCGGCCACGGGTGGTCGACGGACGACCCGTGGCTCCCGTGGCCACCGGACGCCGCGAACCGGAGCGTCGCAACTCAGAAGGCCGATGCGGAGTCGACCCTGCACCTGTACCGCCGACTCCTAATCGCCCGCCGTCGGTCGCCCGCGCTAAGCGGTGGTTCGTTCAGCTGGCTTGACTCGCCTGATCACGTGCTCGCCTACGAGCGAGGGATGGGTGACGACGTGCGTCGGGTGGCGATCAATTTCGGAGACGCCCCCACCACACTCGGACCGGTCGGCGGCTGGACGATCGAGGTCGCAAGCGACAGCGCGGGCGAAGGAAAGACGTTCAACGGTGAGCTGGCCCCGTGGCGCGCCGTTGTTCTGCGCCCCCCGGCGCAGCGGTGAGGTCAGCCGGCGACGCGTAGCGACGCCGGCTTCGAACCGCCGTCAGCGTCAGCGGCCGCGGCGGCGTCCTCCGCCCAACGGGCGGCGACGCGCCGGCCAGCGCGGCCGATGCGATCAATGCGCTTCACGAGCGCGACGCGCGCCTCTTCCGCCTCAGGCGACAGACCCTCGGCCTTCTCGACGCCCCAGTGCATGAGTACGACCGGCACGAGGATCTGCTCGTGGTGGATTTGCAGGTCGTAGATGCCGGCCTTGGCGATCGCTACCGCGTGCTCGCCGAAGTTCGTGATGCCGGTGCCGGGCATCTCGAACTCGCGCACCTGCCGCTCGATGGCAAGGATCGTCGTCGACGGGTCGATCTCGAGCGCGGCCGTGACGAGGTCGCGGTAGAAGAGGTAGTGCAGGTTCTCGTCGGCGGCGACGCGCTTCATGACGGTGTAACCGGCGGGGTCGTTGATCGCCTTGCCGGTGTTGAAGTGCGAAATGCGCGTGGCCAGCTCCTGGAGCGCCACGTACGCGAGGCCGTCGGCTGCGCTCTGCGGGATTGGAACCTCGCCGCAGGTCACCTGCGCCATGCGGTCGCGCTCGAGGCTCGTCGGATCGACCGCTCGCGTGACCGTGAGGTAGTCACGGATGGCAATCGAGTGCCGGCCCTCTTCAGCCGTCCAACGCCGCGCCCAGTAGCCCCACGGGCCATCGGCGTCGAACGTCGTCTCGATTGTGCGGAAGTAGTACGGCAGGTTGTCCTCGGTGAGGAGGTTGACCACAAGCGCACTGCGGACGGCGTCAGGCAGCACGACCTCCGACGGATCCCACTCGGTGCCCGGCTCGAAGTCGCGTCCGCGGCTCCACGGCACGACCTCGTGCGGGAACCACTCCTTTGTTGCCGCCAAGTGGCGTTCAGTGAGGCGCTCGACCTCCGGGACGAGCGCGTCGAGAAGGGGACGGTCAGTGGCGGTAACCGGCATCCGCCCAGGCTACCTACCGGTCGGTAGGGAGTTCAACGCGGGGCGTGATGCGACGATGCGGCGTGCCCCGTCGCCTCGGACAAAGCGTTCTGGCGTGCTTCGTCGCCCTTGGCACGACTGCCTGTGGCGGCTCGGGCGAAGCTGCCGATTCCGTCGTCCGCGTCGCCGTGCCCGCTTCACTTGCGCAGGTGATGCCTGCGCTCATCCGCCTGTTCGAAGAGGTGAATGATGCCGATGTCGAGACGATCACCGGCGGATCGGCGCTGCTCGCCGGTCAAGTCGTCAACGGTGCGCCGGTCGACGTGCTGATGACTGCGGACGGCGCGTCTATGGAGATCGCCAAGCGCGCCGACGCCGTCGCGCAACCCATTGCGATTGCCTCCAACCGAGCGGTGATCGCGGTTGGCTCGTCGGCACGGGACGTCGTTCGGTCTCCGGGCGACCTCGCGCGCCCGGGCATCGTCGTCGTGGTTTGCGCGCCGCAGGCCGCGTGCGGAGCAGTCGCCGACCGAGTGCTTGCGCAGTCGGGCGTCGACGGATCGAAGTTCGCGCGCGAGCCCGACGTGAACGCCGTGATGACGCGCGTGCGTCTCGGCGAGGCCGACGCCGGCATTGCGTACGCGACCGACGTGCGACCAGATAGCCGCGTCCGCGTGATCGAAGTGTCACCGTCCGTGACCACGACCTACTTCGCGGCCGTCGTGCACAGGGGACCTCTCACTGGGCGAGTGCGGGGGCGCGCCTGGCTTGCATTTCTCGGGTCGCCGGATGCGCAGGCGGCGCTCAGCCGCGCCGGGTTCGGGCCGGCGTGAGGCGCGTCGCGCGACCGCACGCAGCGGTCGTCCTGCTGCACGCCGCCGCGTACCTGGGTGCGGCCCTCCTGTTGCTGCCGCTTGTCGCGCTCGTGGTGCGCGCGCCGTGGTCGTCGGCTGCCGACTTACTCCACGACGACGCCGCCATGACCGCGTTGCGACTGTCGGTCGTCTGCTCGCTTGGTGCGACTGCAGCAGCGGTGGGGCTTGGCGTCCCGCTGGCCTGGCTGCTGGCCCGTCGGGAACTCCCACTAAAGGCGCTACTGCGATCGCTCGTGCTCGTGCCGCTCGTGCTGCCGCCGGTGGCCGGTGGAGTTGGGTTGTTGATGGCGTTCGGTCGCACCGGCGTCGTCGGCAGGTGGCTCGACGACGCGTTCGGTGTCACCTTGCCGTTCACGACCGGCGGCGCCGTGCTCGCAGAGGCGTTCGTGGCGCTGCCGTTCGTCGTGATCGCCGCCGAGACCGCCATTCGCGCAGTCGACCGAACGAGCGAAGAAGTAGCGCGCAGCCTCGGCGCCGGACGCGTGGAGGTCGCTCGCCGGATCGTGCTGCCGCAAGCGCGGGCTGGTCTTGCCGCCGGAGCGGTGCTCGCATGGGCGCGCGCTCTCGGCGAGTTCGGAGCAACGATCACGTTCGCCGGGAGCGTCCCGGGGCGAACGACAACGCTGCCATTGCACGTGTTCTTCGCACTCGAAACGGGCGACACCGGCCCAGCGGTGGTGTTGAGCCTCGTGCTCGTTGCGCTGTCCGTGACCGTGCTGGTCGCCTTGCGCCAACGCTGGCTCGTGGTCAGATAGCGCGTATGGAGTTCGTGCCCTACGAGGATTTCGGCGCACTGCTCGTCGAGACCGCCGTTACCGCCGACCGGGTCGTCAGCGCGGTCGCGGCGCTGAGCGGTGACGAGATCGCAGTCGGACCGATGAGCGTCGGTCCCGGCGGTGCGGCATCGGTAGTTGCGACTGGCTCGCTCGGGCGACCTGAAGCCTCGATCGTCGGCGAGGGACCGCGGCGCTTCGACGTCGCCGTCCCTGCGCGCATCGTTCTCGACGTAACCGTGGCCGGTGGCGTGACGCGATACGAAGCGAACCTTGTGGCGCATCTGTTCTTGACCGTGCAGACGGCGGCACCTCTCGCGCTTGTGATCGACATCGACCCGCCGCGCAAGCGAGACATCGAACTGGAGGTGCGGAGTTCGGGATGGCGAGCGAAGGTGATCGGCCGTCTCGGCGACGTCGACCGCAAGATCCGCGAGCAGGTGGTCGTCGTGATCAGTCAGCGGCTGGAGACTCCAGCGGCACGGTCGGCTCGGGTGATCGATCTGAGTTCCAAGATCGACGCCGTTTGGGAACCGCCGGCCTGACCGCGGCATAGTTGCGGCGTGTACGACGCCATCATCGTCGGGGCGCGCTGCGCCGGATCTGCTGCGGGCCTCCTGCTTGCCCGACGCGAGCGGCGGGTCCTCGTGGTCGACCGAGCCACGTTTCCCAGCGACGCGTTCTCGACGCACTTCGTGACGCCCACGGGAACCGCTCTGCTCGACCGGTGGGGAGTTGTCGAACCGCTCAAGGCGCGCGGCGTCCCGATGTTCGGCGCGCTGCACATGAACGTTGCAGGGAACCGCCTGACGACCGAGGACGTCGGCATAGCCCCCGACCCGTCGTGCTCGCCCCGGCGGACCGACCTCGACACGACGCTTGCCGAAGCTGCAGGCGACGCGGGAGCCGAAGTGCGCCTTGGCGTTTCGGTGACCGATGTACTGCGCGACGACGCCGGACGCGTGAACGGTGTTCGCCTTCGGGATGCCAGTGGCGCCGTGAGCGAAGAGCGTGCGTCGGTCGTCATCGGGGCCGATGGGCGGACCTCGATCGTCGCCCGCTCAGTCGCGCCCGCCGAGCGCGATCGGCACGACATCAAGGGCACCGGGCTCTTCGCCTACTTCGACGACTTCGACTGGCGCTCGACCGAGATCAGCCTGTTCGACGGCACGTTCATCTTTGTGTTCCCGACTGCAGCGCAGTCGGCTTGCATCGGTTCCGCAACGCACATCGACAACGACGCCGAGGTGCGAGCCGACCCGGAGGCGTATTTCTGGAAGGTCCTCGCTCAGGACGCCGAGCTCGCCGAGCGGGTGCGAGCGGCGACGCGTGATGGTCGCTGGCGACTCGGCGAGCTTCCGCATGGCTGGTTCCGGCATTCGGCCGGCCCGGGTTGGGCGCTGATCGGCGACGCCGCCGCCCTCAAAGATCCGTTGCCCGGTCATGGCATCACCGACTCATTCCTTGGGGCCGAACTCCTTTCGCAGGCCATCGACGAAGGACTTGGGGACCCGGCAGGCCTCGACGAGTCACTCTCGACGTACGACTCCGCCCTGTGGTCCTTGCTCCGCCCCGTCTACGAAGCGACCGTCGAAGCGTCTACTTACGACTGGGACGCGAACACTGCGTTGATGAAAGTCGCGGGCGTCGCAGAGCTAGTGCGCAACGAGCTTGCGATTGTCAAAGCAGGCGGGCCGTGGCTGCGCGAACCGGCGGTTGCAGGTTGACGGCCGAGACGCCCCGTCCGCGGGCCGCGCTCGCAGAGCTAGCCACCTACACACCTGGTCGCACAGCCGCGGCCGTCGCCGCGGAACACGGTCTGGCGGATGCGGTGAAGCTGGCGTCGAACGAGCTCGCGTTCGGTCCGCTGCCATCGGTGACCGCGGCGATGGCCGCCGCAGGTGCGACGGCCAACCGCTACCCCGATCACCGTGCGGTGCCCGTTCGGGTGCGCATCGCCGAAGGGCTCGGCGTCGACGTCGACTGGGTGAGCGTCGGCTGCGGGAGCGTGGGGCTGCTTCAGCAGCTCACCACTGCGTTCGCCGGCCCTGGCGACGAGATCGCGTTCGGCTGGCGGAGTTTCGAGGCCTACCCGGTGCTCACCGCCGTTTCGGGCGCCAGCGAGGTGCGCTCCGCGTTGCGCCGATTCACTCTTGACCCTTCGGCGGTGTCGTCGTCGATCTCGCCGGCGACGCGCCTCGTCTTCCTCGCCAACCCGAACAACCCCACAGGTACCTACCTGCCCGCTTCGGCCATCGACCGGCTCCTCGCTGAGGTTCCGACGAACTGTCTCGTTGTGCTGGACGAGGCATATCGGGAGTTCGTGGATCATGCCGATGCGGTCGACGGTGTCGCGCTGGTCGAGAGTCATCCGAACGTCGCCGTGCTACGCACGTTCTCGAAGGCATACGGACTTGCTGCGCTGCGAATCGGCTACCTGATTGCGCGACCTGAAGTCGTCGCCGCAGTCGACGCGGTGGCGCTCCCGTTCGCAGTGAACGCGATCGCGCAAGCGGCCGCGGTCGCCAGCCTCGATGACCCCGCCCAAGCTGAGCTCCGGGAACGGGTGCGCACGGTGAGGAGCGAACGCGCGCGCGTGGCGCGCACCCTCCGCGGTGAGCTCGGGCTCGGCGTGCCCGAGAGCGAGGCGAACTTCCTGTGGTTGCCGGCCGGCGCCGCCACGGGGGCGCTAGGGAACGCGTTGGAAAAGCGCGGCGTCGTCGGTCGAAGTCTCGGTGAAGGCGTGCGGGTCACGATCGGGACGCAGATCGAGAACGACCGCTTCATTGACGCGCTCGATGACATCCAACAGTCCGAGCCCGACGCACTCGTGTCGTGGGGCCTTGCTACCGGTGACATCGCCCGCAACGCGCAAGCGTGGATCGACCGCGCAAGCGCAGTCGAGGACCGTCTGACGATGCTGGCGGCATCGCGCCGCAGCGGTCGCACCGCGCCCGACCACGGGGGCGAAGAGACGTGGGGCGACGGCGAGGCGTGGGCCCACATCGCGGAGTTCGGCGGGTACTGGCTGAGAGAGCTCGGCAGCGTGCTGACCGGTTCGCCGGCCGACCCGCCAGCGTTCGGGCGCACCAAGGTCGACCCGGTTCGGCGCTCGGCGATCGCCGACGGCGCCGGCCGCGAGCCGTTGAGCCAACTGGCGCACGCCCGCCGCGCGCTGGCGACCGTCCGGCACTTGCTGGCGGGACTGAACGGCGACGAGTGGGGCGCGGCCGGGCGACACTCGACCCTCGGACTGTTGGACATGGATTCGATCCTCGAAGAGTTCCTCGTCGGCCACTACGAGCAGCACGCCGCGCAACTCGAGACTCTCGCGCCGTCGCACGGATGACGCTGCGTGGCTGAGAGCTGGGTCGACGTCCCCGAAGGCTCCGGGTGGGGTCTCGCGAACTTGCCGTACGGCGTCGTCAATCGTGACGATCCGCGCCTTGTGGTGGCCATCGGTAACCACGCGCTCGACCTGCGCGCCGCCGCGCAGGCGGGCCTGCTCGATCGCACCGGGATCGCACCCGAGGTCTTCGCGCGGCCGCACCTGAACGGTGTGCTCGAACAGACCCCGGACCGGTGGGCGGCGCTGCGTGAGGCGGTCCTCACGATCCTCACTGCGCCGAGCGAACCCGCCGCGGATCTGCTCATGGCGCGCTCCGGTATCGAAAATCTGCTGCCCTTCGCGGTCGCCGACTACGTCGACTTCTATGCCTCCGAGCACCACGCGACGAACCTCGGCCGGCTGTTCCGCCCGAACGACGAGCCACTGATGCCGAACTGGCGTCACCTGCCCGTCGGCTACCACGGTCGGTCGGCGACCGTGGTCGTGAGCGGCACGCCGGTTCGGCGCCCGGTCGGGCTCACCAAGCCGCCGGACGGCCCAGTCGCACGTCGACCGAGCGCCTCGCTCGACGTCGAGGTTGAGTTTGGCGCGGTCGTGGGCTTCGGCAACCGCGGCGCGCCGGTCCCCGCGGCGCAGGCCGCCCGGCGAATCTTCGGCTTCGTGCTGCTGAACGACTGGAGCGCGCGCGACATCCAGGCCTTCGAGTACCAGCCGCTCGGGCCGCACCTCGGCAAGAGCTTCGCAACGTCGATCTCGCCGTGGGTCATCCCGCACGAAGCACTCGCGCCGTTCGCGGTTGACGGACCCTTGCAAGAGCCCGAGCCGGACGAGTTCCTCCGTCAACCCGAGCCGCGCGGTCTCGACATCCAGTTCGAGCTCGTCCTCGACACTGCGGCGATGGCCGAGTCGGGAGCACAGCCCGAGGTAGTGAGCCGTCCGCGGTTTCGCGACATGTATTGGTCGCCGGCACAAATGCTCGCTCATGTCACCAGCAACGGCGCCACCATCTCGCCCGGCGACCTCTACGGATCGGGCACGGTCTCGGGTCCCGACCGGAGTCAGTTCGGCAGTTTGATCGAACTCACATGGCGAGGATCCGATCCGCTGCGACTCCCGACCGGCGAGACGCGCGCCTGGCTCCAGGACGGCGACAGCGCCACGATCAGGGGATGGTGCGAGTCGGAGTCGGCCCGGATCGACTTGGGCGAGGTCACAGGAACGATCACCCCCGCGCCCGACGCCCACACCTGACGACCGGAGTCAGCGGTAGCCGGAGGCCTGCAACTCGAAGAGCTCGGCGTATCGGCCCCGGTGGGCTAGCAGCTCGTCGTGCGTGCCGAGCTCGCTGACCCGGCCATCCTCGATTACGGCGATGCGGTCGGCGATTCGCACGGTCGAGAACCGGTGGCTTATGACGAGGCCGATGCGGCCCTCGAGCTGGTCACGCAGCTCGGCGAAGATCGCAGCCTCGGCCTCAGGGTCGAGCGCCGCAGTCGGCTCGTCGAGCACCCAGATGTCGGCGTTGCGATACAGCAGCCGCGCGAGCGCGAGCCGCTGCCACTCGCCGCCCGACAGATCGTGTCCGCCTTCGAATAGACGCCCGACGTGGGAGTCAAGACCCTTCGGGAGCTTCTTGACGATGTCGGCGGCGCGGGCGGCATCGAGCGCGCGTTGAATGGTGTCGTCGTCTCCTGGCAGTTCCACGCGCCCGAGGGTGACGTTGTCGCGGGCGGTCAGCTCGAAGTTGGCGAAGTCCTGGAACAGCACGCCGATGCGGGCGCGCAACTCGAGCGGGTGGATCTCGCGTAGATCAACGCCGCCGATCGTGACTCGTCCTTCGTCCGGGTCGTAGAAGCGCTGCAGGAGCTTGACCACGCTCGTCTTGCCTGCGCCGTTGTCGCCCACGAGCGCAACCAACTCGCCGGCACGCACGTGCAGGTCGAGCCCGGCGAGGGCGGGTTCGGTCCCACCCGGGTACGTGAACCCGACACCTTCGAAACGCACGCCGTCGTCCAGCTGATCGGGCAGCGCCGTCGGTTCCGCCGGAACGGGGAGCAAATTGGGCACCGCGAGAAAAGAGAAGTAGTCGTCGAGAAACGTCGCGTGCTGGTCGAGTTGGACGAGCGACCCGGTGACAAGGCTGAGTTGTTGCGTGATGGACGCGAAGGCCGCGATGACGGCGGTCAGCGCGCCCACTGAGAGCGTGCCGGCGACGCCGCGGTAGGCCACGAAGCCGTACGCGAGACCGAGCGCCCCGCCGGTGATTAGGCCGAGGAGGATGTTGTAGTGGTCGTAAGTGCGGTAGAGCTTCGACAGTCGGCCGTAGTGGTTCTGGCCGTGCGTCGCGTGGCGCTCGAGTAGCGCAGGTCCCAGCGAGAAGCTGCGCAGCTCCTTTGCGGTGCGTGGCGCGGACAGCAGGTCGCCGAGGTAGTCGCGTTCGCGGTCCTCGGGCGTCTCCTTCCACCAGAACGCGTAGATCCGCTTGTTCACCCGCTGCTGGATGAGAATTCCCGGCAGAACCGTGAGCAGCACGAGCGCGACGAGGATGGGGTGCAGCGACAGGAGGATCCCGAGCATGCCGAGAAGGGTCACGGTGTTGCCGGCCATGCCCATCACGGCCCAGGTCATCTGGCCTGGCCGCCACGAGATGTCGCGCTTGGCCCGCGCAACCCGGTCATGCCAGTCCGAGTTGTCGAAGTGTCCGAGATCGACCGTGGCGGCGTGGCCGAGAAACCGGCGCTCCGCTTCGAGGTAGACGCGCCGGGTGAACAACTCTTGACGCGTGCCGATGTAGGCGCCCGCAATCCGCTGGAACGCCGCCAGCGACCCGAGACCCACGATCAGCGGGAGCAGCGACCGCCCAGTCGTGGGCACGGTGGCCGAGAGCGCGACCCGGTCTACGAGACGCCTCCCGAGCTCGACCATCAAGGGAGGCACTGCTGCGGGCAGCAGTGACAGCGCGACCACGACCGCGAACGCTCTCTTGTCGGCGCCCCACGCGAGTTGAAGCGTTCGCGCAATGGTGCGCCCAAGTTGACGGCGACGCGATCGCTTTACGGTTGGGTCCACCCCAGGCTCGGACACGGTCGAGACGCTACGTGGCGACGCGGCTCGGTACGAATGCATTTCCGGACTGCTGCGGCACGGCCGAGAACACGTAAAGATCGATCTGTGAGAGAGACATGAAGCGGCGCGACGTCATCCGCATGAGCGAGGACGGGGTCGACGCCTTCCTCCGCGAGACCCACACGATGAACATCGCGTCCCACGGACCGAACGGGCGGATTCATCTTGTAGCGATGTGGTACGGCTTCGTCGGCGACGACCTGGCGATGTGGACATTCCCGAAGAGCCAGAAGATCAAAAACCTTCGCCGGGATCCGCGGTTCACTGCGCTCGTCGAGGACGGGAAGGATTACTCCTCGTTGCGCGGTGTCGAGCTCGCAGGGACGGCCGAGATCGTCGAGGACTTCGCCTGGATCCGCGCTGCGGGGGAGTCGCTCAACGAACGGCACATGGGCGGCGTGGGCGACGGCATCGCCGCGTTCCTCGACGACCAGGCCCGCAAGCGCGTCGGCATCAAGCTGGTCGTCGACCACGTCGCGAGCTGGGACCACACGAAGCTCGGCGGGACGTACTGAGCAACCGGCGACCGATTCGCGCGCCCTGGCGCGCGATTGGGTGGCCGGTTCGATCATGGCGCGGGCTTGGAGCGCCACACCCTCTCGGTAGCGTGGCCCGCTGATGGAGCTGTTCGCCGCCACCGAGATCGGGCCCCGCCGGGTCTCGCTCGTCCGGCTCAGCGGCGAGATCGCCCGCAACCTCGCCCCAATCGGACGCATCGCCGTGGACGGCGAGGTGCACAGCGCGCGGCGTGCGGGATCGCGCCTGTGGTTCACGTTGCGCGACCGCAACGCCCGCCTCAGCGTCACGGTCCCCGCCGGCCGGCTGCGCCACTGCCGCGCCGAGGACGGCGAGCACGTGCGGGTCACCGGATCCCTCGAGTGGGACAACCAGCGCGGCGCTTTGCGTCTCGAAGCGCAGTCGGTCGAGCCGATCGGCGAAGGTGCGGTCGCCGCCGTCGTGAACCAGGCCCGCGCCAACTTGTCCGCCGACGGCATTCTCGACCGCCGCCGCCGGCCGATCCCGCGGCTGCCCCGAATGGTCGCGGTCGTGTGCGGCCAGGAAGCCGCGGTTCGCAAGGACATCGAGGCGGTGGTGCTCGACCGCTTCCCCGGGTTCCCGGTGGTATTCCGAGTCGCCAGTGTGTCCGGGCCGGGGGCGTCCGAGGGAGTCGCCGCTGCGGTCGCCGAGGTCGACAGCTGGCCCGAAGTCGACGTGATAATTCTGGCGCGCGGTGGCGGCGATGCGACAGAACTGCTGCCGTTCAGCGACGAGGTGCTGTGTCGCGTTGTCGCGCGGTGTCGCGCCGCAGTCGTGTCTGCGATTGGCCACGACGGCGATCGACCGCTCGTCGACGAGGTCGCCGACCTGCGTTGCGGCACGCCGTCGATCGCAGCCGCAGCCGTCGTTCCCAGCGAGCGCGAACTGCGCGCGGCTATCGACGAGTTGCTCGAACGATGCCGGACGGCCGTCGACTGGCATGTCGAGCATGCGATCCGGCGATTGGCCAGCGGTGATCCGGGGCGAGCGCTTCTCGCCGGAGTCGATCGGGCGGCGGGTCGGCTCGAGCGCGCCGCCGCCCGCCTCGAATCGCACCATCCGATCCACCGACTCCGAGAGGAACGGGCGCGGCTCGACGGCCGCAGGAGCGTGCTGGACGCGCTCGACCCGGTGCGAGTTCTCGAGCGTGGCTTCGCCATCGTGCGTGCGGAGAACGGGCATGTCGTCAGCGGCGTCGGGGCGCTTCGACCCGGGACCGCATTGGACGTGCAGTTGGCTAACGGACGTGTTTCGGTCACAGTTACGGAAGTCGAAGGAGAGAGCCCGTGAGCAAGCCCGATCCGATCGAAGAAGAAATGCGGTACGAGCAGATCGTCGAGCAGCTCGAAGCCGTCACGGAGCAGTTAGCCGGCGGGAGCGTCGGCATCGAGGCCGCTGCCGATCTCTACGAGAAGGCGGGACGGCTTCACGCAGTTGCCGCCGCGCGTCTCGACGCAGTGAGGCAGCGCCTCGAAGCGCTCGACGGGGTTACGCCCGAGTAGCGCGACCCTGGTGCGTTATACCGAAGGCCACTCGTGCGACCAGCAACGTCCCTCGAGCGTCCCAGGCGACCAAAGGCCCCAAAGGCCGAACAGAGTCCGGCGCGTGCGGTCGGTCCACTCGATCGCGCTTGGTTCGGCGACGCGCCGCACGACCTGGCGTATCCCGCCCTCGTAGACGACATAGCCCGCCCATGTGCCTGGGAAGTCCTTGGTCGATCCCAGCTCAGCCACGCGCAGCGTGCCGTGCCGGTGCAGTCGATGACGGTGACTGTGGCCGGAGACGAACACGGCCCCGGGTGACGTCCGGTCAATTGCGTCGAGCAGCGGCTGCGCTTCGTTGCCGGGGATGCCCGGAGGCCAGTTGGTCGCGAAACGCCAACGCTGCGGGTAGTGGTGAACTGCGACGAGCACGGGTGTCCCCGCGCCGCGGATTAGTTCGAGGATCTCCTGACGGATTGTCGGCGGGACGTGCCCGCGCCCGAGCGGGGGGTGTGCGGTCGGCGCCAACACGATTCGGAGCCCCGGGACATCGATCGCGGTCGGGTCCGTTGCGACGTGCAGGCCGGCACCCACGAGTACGGGCACGCCGTTGCTCTTTCGCCTCCCGATGTCGTGATTGCCGAGCACGACGTCAACCGGCGCGTCGACACGCGCAAGTTCTTCGGCCACCGTGGCGAACTCCGGCGGGCGGCCGAGGTCGGTGAGGTCGCCCTTGACCACGATCCGCTGCGCGCCCCACTCTTGCGCTTCGTCGAGTGCGGCGCGCAGGCACCGCACCGGGTACGGCACGGTAACGCCCTTCTCGCGGATGGTCCTTCGGAAACCGAAGGCCCGCTCGCCAATGTGAACATCGTTCACGGTTGCGAATCGGTACAGCTCCCGGCCGGGCGGTGGCACGAGTGTCCGCACAGTGCCGGCGCGCCGCCTGCCGATCGAAACGTCGTAGTCGGTGCCTGGCGCGAGCCCCGTCACGATCGCCGCGCCGCGATCGCCGATACCGCGGGTGGTGTACGTCGGTCCGGCGCCACCTGCGCGCGGCGAGACTTCGATTGCGTGATCACCCGGCCCGAACTCTCGCCAACACAGCTGGAGGGCGGTGTCTTCGATTGCGAAAATCCAAGCTCGCGCCGTCGTCGTCAGCTCCTGAGCGCGGAAACGAGCGCAGCCGATTCGCGCCCCGCGAAGGCAACGTGTGTGTCCATGAGCTCGAGGTACTGACGCACAGTCGCTCCGCCCACGGGTATTGGGTGGGTCTCGAGAAACGCTCGGATCCGTGCCGCCAGGGTGGGATCGACGGTCTCGACGACGCCCAGAACGATCCGGCTCACGAGATTGGACGGGAGCCGCTCGAGCAGCGTCTCCCAATTCTCCTCGACCCACTCCCACGCAACGAGCGGGTGCGCTCCTGCGAGCAGCAGCATCAGAACCGGCGACACGTCCTGCGAGCGGATCTCAGTAAGGCAGAGATCACAGACGCGACGCACCAGTGCTGGGTGGGTGAGCTCTGCGAGCGCGGAGCGGTATTGCGTTTCGTCCTGCGGGGTCGACGCCGTGCGCATGCCTTCGAGAAGCTTGGTGAGGTCCGCCTCGTTGCCGTCCCGCGCGATCGTCTGCAGAGCGGCGCGTCGCACGTCGCCCGGCAACGCCGTCGGATCCGATGCGGCCGCCTCTACGCGGCGGCGACTCTCGTCGATCACGCGGGTGTCCTTGCCGACGTTGCCGAGCAGCTCGAGCACGAGACCGCGTGACGTTCCCGCGGTGGCGTCTTCGCCGTCGGTCGCATCCCAACCGAAACGCTCGGCAGCAGGTCCGGCGAGTTGCTGCACGAAGGCGGCGACGGCATCCTCCGGCGCGACGCGACGCAAGGTCTTCGCAATGCCGAGGATGAGCTGCCAAGTCGCGGGATCGGTTTCGCCGCCGTACGCGCGCATGAGGTCAATGGCCTCCGCTGCAGGCGCGGCGCCCGCAAGCGCGGCCGCCCAGGCGTCAGAAAGCAGGTTGTAGCGCTCGAGCGCGCTGAGCGAGGCCAGTCCGGCGGCGATGCGGCCCCGCAACTCGCCTTCGTACCGGACGCGGAAGAAGCCCCAGCCGCCTGCGTTCACTACGACGGGTCCGTCGGCGGAAACCGTCAGTTCGACCGGCTCGTCGCCGAGGACCACGCGCTCCTCGCCGGCGGCGTGGCGCACGCGTACCGGCACTTGCCACGTTGCGTCCGCACCGCCGCCGTAGCGGAACCGCTGTTGGGTCAAGCGCACGCGGTCGGCCGCAACCGGCGTCACCGACACGAGTGGATAGCCACCCTGGTAGATCCAGCTGTCCATGATCGACCGCGCCGGCTCACCACTGGCCTCCTCGATGGCGTCCCACAGGTCGGTCGTCTCGGTGTTGCCGTAGGCGTGCCTGCGCATGTACAGGCGCAGTCCTTCACGGAACTCGGACGCGCCGAGGTACTGCTCGAGCATGCGGACGACCGACGAGCCCTTCTGATACGTGAGCACGTCGAACATGGCGTCGGCTTCCTCGGGTCGGGCCACTGCTATCTCGACCGGCCGCGTCGCCTCGAGGCCGTCGATGCGCAGCGCGGCGGCCCGTTCCGTTGCAAAGGCGTCCCACCGCTTCCAGTCCGGACGGAAGCTGTCGACGCACAGGAGCTCCATGAACGTTGCGAAGGCCTCGTTGAGCCAGATCCCGTTCCACCACTTCATCGTCACGAGGTCGCCGAACCACATGTGGGCGA
>DATLOH010000112.1:0-25624 GCA_035536375.1 Acidimicrobiales bacterium | reverse complement strand
GTCCAGCCCGTCAGGCGCCCGTGCGGAAGCAAGTGGTCCCGCAGGAAAGCCGGTGTCCAGACGTGAGCGCCCATGTCGCCACCCGCCGGCGTCGTGTCTGCGAACAACAGCGACGGATGCAGCTGCGCGAACGTGAACAGGACGGAGCCCCCGACCGCAACGATCGTGGCGACGAGTGCTGCGGTTTCGAACGCAGTGCGCGATCGAGGCTCGTCGGGTTCCATCGCCGACATTGTGCTCGCCCGCCGGCCCTAGGCGAGCGCGGCGACCGTCACCGCGTTGAAGGTCGCGTGCGCGACGACCGCCATGCCGAGTCTCCCGGTGCGAGCCCGAACCCACGCGAGGACCATGCCGAAAGCGGCCAATCCGGGAATGAGCAGCGGCAAGAGATGGGCGATCGCGAACACGAAGCCGGAGACGACAATCGTGATAGCGACGGTTGTGCGGGCCCTTAGGGCCACGAACAGCATGCCGCGGTAGAAGATCTCCTCGGCGAGCGGAGCGCCGACGATCAGAAGCACCGCAAGGAAGACGAACGCGCCGTCCGTTCCCGCCTGGTTCGTCAGTTCTTCAGCCGGTTCGCGCAGCTCCTCCACGATGTCGCGGTCGGTCAGGAGCTGCAAAGCGCCGTACACCAGCGGAAGGAGAACGATCTGCGATGCCAAACCGATGGGCACGCCGAGCCAGTCGCTCCGTTCGAACCGCAGGCCGAAATCCCGGGCGAGGTTCCCGGTTCCCCGCACGCGGCTGAGCAGGATTGCGGAGGGGACGATCGCCGCCCATAGCCCGATCAGCCCGCCGGCAGTCTCGGTGAGCGAGCCGCTACCGCCGATTTCCGCGCCGATTGCGCTGCCCGCCACCGCAGTGACGATGCTCGCGAAGAAAACCGCGATCCAATCGATCAGATTGCAGGCGGGCGGTGACGGACGCGACGGTTCCGCGGCGTCGGTCACACCGTCACACTAAGGGGACGTCAGACGGCGAGACGGCGGATGTTGCTCGCTCGGCGATCGTCGACCGCCCAGCCCACCGGCGCGCGGACGTTCTCCGCGTGGGTCGGGCACAGGAACCAACCGCCCTCGACCCCCACGTCCGCGGGGTCGAGCCAGACGGTGCGGCTGGCGTAGTCGTAGCTGAGCGTGGCGTGTGCGTTGGCCCCGCAACCGGGCCGGGCACAACGAGGGATGCGCGACATGCACGCGGACCGTACAGACGCGGTAAGCACAACACGCGGATCCTCCTAGCATTGGCGCTGTGAGCCGACCGCCGAGCGAGATCCCGCGAGCACCCAAGAACACGCTCCCGGGCCGTCCCGAGCCGAGCTGGCGATGGGCGGGAGGCGTCCTGGTCGGCTTGATCGCTGCCGCGCTGTTCCTCCCGTCGTTGTTTGGATCGCCCACAAAGCCAACGGAGCTCACCTACGGCCAATTTCTTCAGCGGGCGAAGGCGGGCGACGTCGTCGAAGCGAAGGTCAACAACGACACCGGGCGGATCACGGGCAAGCTCCGTACAGGCGACGAATCAGACGAGTTCAAGCTCACGGGCCCACGGCCGATCCCGGACGCTCAGGTGGAAACACTCCAGCAGCAGGTCAAGAAGCTGGAATTCGCGAACGCCGAGACCAACACTGCGCTCTCGCTCATCCCGGTGTTGCTGCCAGTCCTGCTCATCATCGGGTTCTTCGTCTGGATGAGTCGCCGCGCGCAGGGGCAGATGAGCGGGATCATGTCGGTCGGGCGGAGCCGAGCCAAGGTGTACACGACCGAGCGCCCAAAGACGACCTTCAGCGACGTCGCCGGCTACACCGGTGTGAAACAGGAGATTAACGAGGTCGTCGACTTCTTGAAGTCGCCGAGCCGCTTCAAGGAAATCGGCGCGCGGATCCCCAAGGGCGTGCTGCTCGTCGGGCCGCCGGGCACCGGAAAGACGCTGCTCGCCCGTGCGGTCGCAGGCGAGGCCGGGGTGCCGTTCATGTCGGTCACCGGTTCGGACTTCATGGAGATGTTCGTGGGTGTCGGCGCCAGCCGCGTGCGCGATCTCTTCCAGATGGCGCGCAAGCAGGCACCGGCGATCATCTTCGTCGACGAGATCGACTCGATCGGGCGCAAGCGTGGGGCCGGGCTCGGTGGCGGACACGACGAGCGCGAGCAGACGCTCAACCAGATGCTCGCCGAGATGGACGGCTTCGAAACGACCGAAGGCATCGTCATGATGGCGGCGACGAACCGGCCGGACGTACTCGACCCTGCACTGCTCCGCCCCGGCCGCTTCGACCGGCAGATCGTCGTACCGCTCCCCGACCTCGAGGAGCGTCTGCCGATTCTCGAGGTGCACTGCAAGGACAAGAAGGTCGCGCCCGACGTCGACCTGCACGTCGTAGCGCGCGGCACCCCTGGCATGAGCGGCGCGGATCTCGCCAACCTCGTGAACGAGGCCGCCCTGCACGCGGTGCGGCGTCATGCCTCGGAGATCCACATGCTCGACTTCGAGGCGGCGCGTGACCGCGTCCTCATGGGACAGCGCCGCGAAAGCATGGCCCTTTCCGAGGAAGAAAAGGAGCGCGTCGCTTACCACGAGGGAGGCCACGCCGTCCTCGCCTATGTCCTGCCGAACGCGGATCCGGTCCACAAAGTCACGATTCTCCCGACCGGCATGGCACTCGGCGTCACGCAACAGCTGCCTATGGAGGAGCGCCACCTCTACGGGCGCGAGTACATCGAAGATTCGTTGTGCGTCCGCATGGGCGGGCGCGTCGCGGAGATGCTCGTGTTCAACAACTTGTCGACCGGCGCCAGCAACGATCTCGTCGGCAACACCGAACTCGCCCGCAAGATGGTGCGCGAATGGGGCATGAGTGATCGCATCGGCCCGATGGCATGGGGTGCCGCGGGGATGGTGTTCCTTGGCGAGGATCTCATGCAGACGCGTGACTACAGCGACGAGACGAGCCGCGTCATCGACGAGGAGGTCGAGCGCATCTTGCGCGAGCAGGAGGAGCGCGCCACCGAAGTACTCGCACAGCATCGTGAGGGGCTCGATCTGGTCGCTCGCGCGCTGCGCGAGCACGAGACGATCGACGGTGCAGAGGTGCGGCGCCTTGTCGACGAGGCATTCGGCTCCAAGGTGAAGCCTCTCGCGGTGTTTTAGGGCTCGGGTCCGGTGCCCTCGCGCAGGGAGGCCAGGGCGGCCCAGAGGTCGGTTGCGCTGACGTCGCCGACGAAGGACTTCTGCACGACGCCATCGGCATCGGCGATCACGGTGGTCGGCGCGGCCTCGACGCCGTATCGCTCGTGGAGATCCCGCCGTTCCTGAAACGGCACGGCCTCGTAGGCGACCTCGTCCCCTGCGAGGACCTCGGCCTTCGCAGTCACTCGTGCACAGCCTTCGCACGTCGCCGACGTGAACACGGCCACGAGCCAAGGTGCCGCCGGGCGCACGAAGTCCGCTCTGTCGAGCTGCACAGGGGCAGGCCAAAGCTGAGGTTGCGTCGGGGCTGCTGGCTTCCGCCGCCGAAGCACGAACGCGACGATCAGCGCGACCACGAGCACCGCAAGCATCGGAGCGAGCCTGTCCATGCAAGGCACAGTGTGCTCGGACTAAGACAAGGCGGTGAACTCCCCCGCGACCCCGCGCCGCGTCCCCCGCGGTCCGATGTGGATCCTCGGCCTGGTGATCATGATCGACCAGGTCGATCAGAACATCGTGCGGGGCGTTCAGAACGACCTGAAGGCGGACCTCGGGCTTACGGATTTCCACATTGGGCTTCTGCTTTCGTCGTTCGTGCTCGTCAACGGCCTGATCAGCCTTCCGGCCGGCTACCTGGCCGACCGCTGGATCCGCACCCGCACGGTCGGTCACACCGTCGTCGCGTGGTCGGGCATCACCGCCGTGACCGCGGCGATGCCGAACTTCGCGTCGCTCCTCGCCGTCCGTGGCGCGCTCGGGTTCGGTCAGGCGATCACGGAACCAAGCTGCGCCAGCCTGCTCGGTGACTACTACCCGGCGGAAGAACGCGGACGCGCGTTCGCCATCCAGCAGGTTCTGCTCTTCGTCGGGTTCGGCCTCGGGATCGGGCTCGGCGGACTGGTCGCCGATGCACTCGGCTGGCGGTGGGCGTTCCTGCTCGTCGGAACCCCTGGTGTCCTCATCGCCATCTTCGTCTACCGGATGAAAGAGCCGAACCGCGGTGCGGCCGACCGGCTCCACCTCGGCCTCGACGAGCAGGACGCCGCCGACGAGCACTTGCCGCTGTTCGAACACGGATTCAAGCGCTTCATGCGCGACATGCTCGACGGGCTGGCTGCCGACATGCGCACGATCTGGTCGATCACGACGATGCGCTACGCGCTCATCGGCGTGTCGACGCTGCTGTTCACGATCACGGCCGCCGGCGCCGCCCTTCCCGGGTTCTATCTGCATCAACTCGGCGTCGAGGAGGGCCAAGCGGAGGCGTACGTGGGCGCGCTCGTGATCCTCGGCGGCATCCCGGGTGTGCTCCTCGGCGGTCGTATCGCCGACCGCTACGCAACCCGCATTCGCGGTGCACGCATGGCAATTCCGGCCTACTGCATCCTGGCTGGCAACGCGCTGTTCGTCTGCTCCTACATACCGGGGCTGGCCGTCGGCGCGGTCTTCGCGTTGCAAGCGGTCGGCTTCATGATCACGGTGATGTCGGTTCCCGCTCTGCGCGCAGGACTGTCCGACGCGGTGCCCGCACACCTTCGGGGCGCGGGCTTCGGCGCGTTCAACGTCGTGTCGGTCATCTTCGGTCAGGCAATCGCGTCTCTCGTCGTGCTTTCGCTGGCCGGGTATTTCGACGAGAACTTCCGCACTGCGCTCATCATCGTCAGCCCGCCCGTCTTCATCGGCGCGCTGATCCTGCTCAAGGCGCGCGACCACCTCGACGCCGACGCGGCGAAGATCTTCGAGGCAATCATGCGGGCGATGCAGGAACAGCAGGAACGCGACGCACAGGACGCCGCGGAACGGGCGTCAGACCTTCCGCACGACGGCCGCTGAGCCGGACACACCGACGCCGCTCGAGCGGTAGAGGAACCGTTCGACGAACACGTCGCCGTCGGCATCGATCAGCAACGGGAGCTCGGCTCGGACGAGGTGCTGCGCGATGCGGAACGCTTGGCGCTTACCGCGTGGGATGACCACGCCGTCGAGACCCGGTAGCGCGTCAATGGTGCCCCCAGAACCCCCGCGCACGGTGACTCGCACGGGCCGGGGGGACGCGTTGAGCACCGACACCCACTCGTCGAGCGAGTCGGTCGCTCCCCCCGCGGCCAGGGCCCAGTGCTGTGCGGGCCTCGGCGATCCCATGTCGTTCACATGACCGGTGCGTGGGCCCGGCGAACCGAAGTCGATCGTTCGTTGGGCGACGATCGGTTCGCGGTTGTCGGAACGCACCAACAACGAGTGGCCAACTCCCTTCGGAACGCGCGGCTCCGCCACGAGGTCGAGCGTGATCCGGCTTTGCGGCGGGACCCGCAGATCGAACGGTTCGGTCTCGCCCTGGTCCAGAACGAGATCTACCGCTACGCGCGACTCTTCCGAGCCCGGGTTGAACAGATGGAGCTTCTCGACAAATCCGGGACCGGTGAGGCCGTCGGCGAAGGTCCACGCGTTCGCAGGGCTGGTGGCGCCGAGGGTCACCGACGCGCCGCGGCGCCCGTCGCCCGCGTGCGTCTGCAATGCGCCGACCACGAGGCGGCCCCGACGAGCCCGCACGACGCTGCTGATGTGCTCACGCCGACGAACGTGGCTTCCGATGTCGAGCGCAATGAGGCTGCCGGCTGGGACCACGACGCCCTGGAACGCTGCCGGCGCCGAACGACCCTCGTCGGTGGTGAACGAGAGATCGACGATCGCGTCGTCGGGAAACGGGTTGAACAAGGAGTACACGAGTCCCGCGGCGCGAGTGGTCGCACCTTCGGCGAAGTACCAGATGTTCGACGCCGTCGTGGCGCACGGGCCGGCGCTATCCCCGTTGGCGCCTCCGATCGTCTGCTCGACCACGGCACCACCGCGATCGAGCTGCACGAGTGTTGCGGCATGCGGGCTCCGCGCGACATCGGCGACGCGCACCGCAACGCGGTCGCGGGCGGGAATCGTCAGGACTCGGCCGCCCCGGATCTTCTCGAGACCGACGACGTACATCGCGCCCGAGATGATCTGGTCGGTCGGATTGAAGATAACGACTGTCGCGTCGGCTGGGCCGCCGGGCACGGCCGTGCCCGACGGGCAATACCACGTCGAGGACAGCGCGTCCGCCGGGGACGCCGTGGGCTGCGACGCAATCGACCCTTGGCGTTCCGGGCGCGGTGCCCGGTCACCTCGATCGGCGATCCCTGCAAAGACCAATGCACCTGCGAGCACGGCGATAGCCGGTAGGCGCGAAACGTGACGCGTGCTCACGAGACGCGCTGCCTTCGTAGACGGCGGTCGTTGAGCGCTGCTCGCACCACGACGATCCACACTGCGAGTTGCAGAACCAGGCCGACCCATCGAAGCGGTGAGGTGCTGTAGGACAGCGTTGCCTTGCCGCCCGGACTTGTCGAGTACGTCGACGCCCAGCCGAGCGCAGGCCGCCGTGCCGCGGTTTCGCCGCCGGCGCGCAGCGACCAACGCGGCGACGCCGCCTCTGCGAAGTACACCGTCGAGTCGCGAGGCACGCTGCCCTCGTAACGGAACTGCCCGGTGCGGCGCTCGAGGGCCGGCTTGGCACCAGCAAGCTCGGCACTCCCTGCGCTCGCGAGATCGGTGCCGGTGACCGCTACGGCCTGTGCGTCGTCGAGAAGCACGCGCGCTGGTGCCCACGCTGCGTTCTCGTAGACAACTGCGTCGGCGCCGCCTTCGAGCTGACGCAGGTCGACTTGCTCGGCCAACGCGCCGGGGATGTCGGCGACGGGCTCGAGCGCAGGGCGCTGCGCGGCCCGGGGCCCGAGGCGCTGCGGAACGACTACGTAGCGGATCGCCATGGGCGCGAGCAGGTGACCTAGTCGCGTCGTGCGTTGGGCGAGCGCGACGTCGACGGCGTCGGCGATCACCTGCGATGGGCCGGCGACGGCAGGCGCAAGCTGCGCGGTGAAGTCGGGAACACCGTTGCGTGACGTGCCGAACGCAAGGCCGTCGCGTAAGCGCCAACCGCCGAGCGGCAGCGCTTCGGGATCCCCGACCCACAGCACCCGGAAATCGCCGTCGCGGGCCTGTTCAGGCAGGTACGCGAGCTCGTCGCCGAAGCTGCGCTGCGAGAGTCCCCACCGTCCGTTGGTGGCGGCGCCGACCACTGGGAGTGCGGCACATGCGAAGCCGACAGCAGCAGCAACGGATGCGAGCTGGCGAATCCCGAAGCGGTAATCCGGCAGATCGACGCGGAATGCGACGAGTCCGAGGGCGACCGACCACGCCAGTGCGGCTCCCACCGGCGCGAGAAGAACGTCCGGGCTCGGAACGGGGATTCCCAACCAGCCCCGGCCGGCCGCCCAGATGGCCACGGCATGCACGACCACAATGGCCCAGCACCGCACGGCCCACGTGAGTCGCCACCCGCGCCCGATGACAAGCGGAAGCGCAGCCGCGACGAGGAGCGCCCATCCCCACGGCGCGTCACCGAGCGCGCCGGTTTCCATGCGCAGGGCCGCGCCCAACGACATGCCGCGCCACTCTGCGAGACCGGGTCCGAAGAACCCTGCACCGCGACTCGCCGGATTGAGGAGGTCGAACGACCAGGGTGCGGTCAGCAGCAGCGCGACGCCGACCGTTACGACGGCGAGCGTGATCGCACGCCCGCCGGCGTCTGTCGTGCGCATCAACGCGGAACCGACCAGGACGCTGACGCCCATCAGGAGGATCGCCGGCAGCAAGGCGGGCGCGAACATCGCGCCGAGCGACACCAGCACCGCGACGGGCAATCCACGTCGCCACCACCCGAAGAACGGACGCCGATCGCGTCCGTCGGCGGGCTCGCCCGCGCGCGCACCTAGACCATCGGCTGCGCCTCGCAGCGCAGCGAGCGTCCACGGAACAACGGCGTAAGCCACGAGTCCGTCGAAGCGACCGCGTGCGAACGCTGCGTACGGAAGCGGCACCAGCGCGTAGGCCGCAGCCCCGAGAAGGCCGGCGCGTGCCACCGCCGTCGTGCGCGCCAACCGGTAGGCCCCGAGCAGACCGATCGGCAGCATGAGCACCACGAGCACATGCTGAACGAGCGCCACGCGCCCACCGAGCAATGCTCCGAGCGCTCCAAGCACTGCGAACGCCGGAGGCGCGGCCGACTCCGACCCCAGACCGGTGACCCGCCACCCGCCCCCGAACTGGCGCAGCAGGGCTCCGGCGCCGGGTGGCTGGGCGAACTGGCCGATGTCGGGAAGATGCCCTGAGAGAAGGCCCCGTGTCCCGACGACCAAAACGACAAGCAACGTCGTCCATCCGGCGATCGCGATCCGCGACCCGGCGAACTCGCGCATGAGCCCCGCACTCGACGCCGCCAACGACCGGGCGCGATCCTCTCCGCGGAGCTGTCCGCTGAGGAACGCGTTGACCCTCGCGAACCCGCGCGATTGCAGCCGTCGGACCTCGGCGTCCGGGAACTGCCGGATCGCGTCGAGTCGCGACCGGGCGGCGCTGATGTTGCTGAGATCCTTTAAGTTCGCTCGCCAACCGCCGACGAGTGCGGCGGCGACGCGTGGCCTTCCTGCGAGGAGCGCATAGACCAACTCGATCACCTGCACCGTCACCATCTGCGGCAGCACGCGCAGCAGATGGAAGGGCTTGTAATTCGTGAGCACCATCCGGATGCGGTGGCGAACCTGGAGCGGGCGAATCTGGTCACGGACACGGTCGGGATCCGGCTCACTTATCTGCGCCGACCCGTCACCGCCGCGCATCCCGTTCACCGCCGCGGCGACGTGGGCGACGCGTGCGCCCGGTGCAACCAGCACGCGCGCCCCGGCGACCTGCGCTCGCCAGCACAGGTCGATGTCCTCGCCGTGCGGCGCCAGCGCCGGTTCGAAGCCTCCAAGAGTCGAGAAGAGATCACCCCGAACGAGCATGAAGGCGCCGTCGACCGCGAACACGTCACGAACGGCGTCGTGTTGTTCCTGGTCGAGCTCACCTGGATCGGCGAGCGGCGCGACGACACCCGTCTTGTCGATCGCTAGGCCGACGGAGGACAGCACGTCGTGACGGTCCCAGTCGACGAGCTTTGCGCCGACCACGCCGGCGTTCGATCGGTACGCCTCTTCGACGAGTAGACGAACGGCGTCCGGTGCTGCCGCAGCGTCGTCGTGACAGAACAGCAGGTAGGCGGCCCCTTGCACCATGGACAGGACCTCGTTCAGCGCCTGGCCGTACCCGGGATCGGTCGGAAGGCGGCGCACGAACGCGTTCGGAGCGATCGCCGCCACGCGCGGCGTCACATCCTCACGGCTCCCAGCGTCGAGGACCAGCACGGAGAGCCCCTCGTAGTCCTGCCCGTCGAGACCGGCCAATGTCGCCTCGAACCACGGCCCCGGGTCGCGGGTCACGACCACTGCGACTACCGGCGGTTGCGCGTCGAGCTCGTATTCCGCCGGCCCCTCGCCCACCTCCATCGCAGGCACGGTAGTTCGGGAGGTCAAAGCCGACGGGCTCTCCGGGTCCACCTGTGCTGCTTGCAACTGTTATACAAAACCGCTATTCTGGCTAGCACCCCCCAGCACAGGAGATCCCCCATGGACGTGACCAAGACCCTTCGCGACGCCACCTACATCGCCATCGGCCTGGGCGTCATCGGCTTCCAGCGCGCACAGGTACGGCGCCAGGAGCTTCGGAGTCAGCTCGCCGATCAGAAGACTGTGCTCGACGCCCGCGCCACCGAAGCTCGTGCGCTCGTGTCCGAGCTCGTCAAGCAGGCTGACTCACGCATCGAGCCCGTGATTGCCGCGGTCGAGGCCCAGATCGACGCAGTCGCCGACCTTCTGCCGGAGCAGACCAAGGGCTTCGTCACCCAGGCCCGCACCGCCGGCAAGGAAGTCCGCTCGCAGCTCCGGGCCCGCGTCGCCGCTTAATCAGACCCTGTCGCGGGGCGATTGGTTCCGCTGCACCCCCACGTGCGAGGCTGGGTGCCTGCGTCGCGAGTCCGCGACCGCGACAATGACCGGATGGAGACGGGATTGCCCCGCGCAACGTTGAGCATCGTTATTCCGATCAAAGACGAAGAGGCCACGCTTGTGGAGCTCATCGACTTGGTCGAGCGCGCCGAGGTGCCTGACGTCGACAAGGAGATCGTGATCGTTGACGACGGGTCGACCGACGCGACTGCATCGCTCCTCGACGGCTACCGCAATCGGCCCGGGTTCGTGGTCATCGACCACCCGACCAACCACGGCAAGGGCGCCGCGATTCGCAGTGCGCTCGGGGCCGTGACCGGCGATGTCGTCGTCATCCAGGACGCCGACCACGAGTACGACCCGTCGGACTTCGCTTCGCTGATTGCGCCGATCCTCGACGGCCGGACGCGCGTCGTCTACGGAAGCCGCTTCCTCGGAACCGTTCAAGGTATGGCGTGGCCGAACCGCGTCGCGAACAAGATCCTCTCTGGAGCGGCGTCGCTCATCGGCAACTCACGCGTGACCGACGAGGCCACCTGTTACAAGGCCTTCGACGCCACCCTGCTGCGGGCCCTGCCTCTGCGCTGCCGTGGCTTCGAGTTTTGCCCTGAGGTCACCGGGCTGCTGCAAGGACTCGACGAGCCGATCGTCGAAGTGCCGATCTCCTACGTCGGACGCGGCCGCGATGCAGGCAAGAAGGTCCGGGCCAAGGACGGGTTCATCGCGATCACGTGGCTTCTCTGGAGCCGATTCGGGCGCCGCGCCGAGCGAGCTCGTGTCCGCACCATCGCGCCGGCCGGACGCGTGACCGTCTCGCTCTAGGAGCGCTCAGCCCGCATCGAGCGGGTGGCGCGAGGCACAAGCAGCGCCAAGAGCATGGACGTGAGCGCCGCCGCACCGATCGCACGGCCCGTCATCTCCTGCGGGTTCTCGAACCGGAACTCGACACGGCGGTCGCCGGGGGCAAGAGCGACACCCCGGAACATCCCGTCGGCGCGGTGCACCTCGACCGACTGCCCGTCGACCCTGGCGCTCCACCCGGGGTGCCACGCCCCGCTCACGCGGAGGAACCCGCCCGCCGGCGCGCTGACCCGGTAGCGCTGGTGGTCGACGGTGTCGGCCTCGACGCGCACAGTGCCCGGCCCACCGTCGATCGCGGCATCGAGGCCGACCACCGCCGCAGAGCCGCTCGGATCCCAGGTGGGATCGGCGACCGACTCCCACACCGACTCCGGTGTCGCCGGCCTTGCGCTCGGCACCACTGCGACCGGCCCCGGTGATGGCCGGGCGTACACCGCCGGCGGTCCGGCATCGAGCAGACCGAACGACGCGAGCTCAGGTTGGTCGACCGGGAGGTCCGAGACGATCGTGCGGGCATCGAGGGCGTCGAGCAGCGCGGAGGTCGCACTCGCCGGATCGCGCAGCGGTGGTGCGGTATTGGTTTCGCGCGCGAACGTCCCGTAATCGTCGATCAGTCTGAGGTACCGGTCGGTGTGGCGTGGGAAGAGCACGGCCCACCCGTGCACGTCGGCGATGCCGTATGCCATTGGAATGTCGGCCGCGAAAGCGGGGATTTGCGAGTACGGGCCGACTCGCACAACCCGACCCCCGTTAGCCGCCGCCAAACGGCTGACCGCGACATCCGGATACGACTCGCTCTGCGAGAGCGTCGGGTACCACCGCGGCAGGTGGAAGACGACCTCGCCAGCCACGGCGAGGGCAACGACCGCGACCGCAAGGGTGACACGACGGCGCGCCAAGAAGACCGCGCCACCCGCGAGCACTGCGGGCACCACCGCCGCAACGCCGACCACGGCGAAGAACCGATGCGGCGCCTCCGGGTCACGGGCGGCGTCGCCGACGACTAAGGCGGCCGCCAGTGCAGCACCGGCAGCCGCGGCCAATGCCGAGATTCGGGCGGCGCGACCGAGCATCCCAACGCGATCGAGGCCGAGGGCGGCCAGCGGGACGAGGACTGCGGGGAGGACGCTCAGCCATCGCGAGCTTCCGCGGAACCGGTCGTAGCCGGGCAACAACCCGTGCAGAAGATGGTGGGGCCAGGACGTGAACGCGAGCAGCACGATCCCGGCGCCCATCACGAGGAGAAGCCACCGCTCGGGCCGGCCGCGCCGCACGAACGCGAGTGCGACGAGCACCAACGTGGTGACCCCCACGAACGGCGACTCCAACCGCAACGCACCTTCCGGGTACGGGCGGTAGAGGTGGCCTTCGGTCGCGCTGCCGCGCGCTTCGGGCACCGCGAGCAAAGCGAAATCCTCTAGGGGCAGATGGCTTGCCGCCATCGCCGCAACCGGCTCGCGGTCGCGCAGGATGTCCGGCGCGATCGTTGCCGTCGGATAAAGCACGGGGGAGGCCAGTAGAGCACCGCCAACGAGGCCCCCGGCGACGGCGACGATCGAGTTCCTGATGCGGTCGCGACCGGCCAAGCGGATCGCCAGTAATCCCAGAACGAACACACCCAGCGCCAGCGTCCCGAAGTACGAGAACTGCGGGTTCGCGCCGAGCCACCACAGGCCGAAGGTCAGCCCGAGCGCCACGGCGCGCGACGCGGTCGGCCGCGTGATTGCTGCGTGCGCGGCCGCCAGCACAAGGGGGAGCCACGCCATCCCGACGAGATGGACGAGATGCAACGACCAGTGCGTCCACATCAGGGCGGCGAAGGCGAGGTTGCCGGCGATCCAGGCCGGCAAAGGCCGCGCGCCCAGCCGCCGCGCCAGCGCGTAACACCCGATCGCGCCGAGCACCAGGTGCACTAGGACGAACGCGTCGTACGCGTCGAACGCGTTGAGCACCCTGGTGAGCCAGAACCCGGGGTAGTACGGGCTCATGAACCCGTTGGGCGTGACCGGCACGCCGCCGAGGATGTAGGGGTTCCATTGCGGGATGTGCCCACGGTCGAGCTCAGCGTCGAGGAACTTCATCCACGGGTAGAACTGGAGGGGAGCGTCCGACGGCAGGTGGTTGTAGATCTCGCCGTCGCTGGCCGACGCGTAAGGCTGCACCGCTTCGATGACGTCGACCGGAACAACCGTGCGGTCGGGCCCGATCCTCGGCCCGAGGAGCACACCTACGACGAGGACGTAGCCGAGGAGAGCGAGGATCCACGGTCGCCGCCCGGCAAGCCGGCGGACGGCGGTCATGCGTCGAGGAACGAGCGAATCACGTCGCGCAGGGTGTCGTCGAGCGCGATCTGCGGTTTCCATCCGGTGGAGGTGGACAGGCGGCGGTTGTCCCCGATCAGCACTGGCACGTCGACCGGACGCATCAGAGCGGGATCGGGTTCGATGGCTAGATCGACGTCGCTCAGCGCGAGCAGGCGGTGCGCGAGCTCATCGACAGCGGTGCCGACTCCGGAGCACACGTTGTACGCCGCACCGGGATCGCCGCGCTCGATGAGCAGCCGGTAGGCGCGGACCACGTCTCTCACGTCTGTGAAGTCGCGCCGAGCGGCAAGGTTCCCGACCTTGATCGGGGCCCGGTCTCCGGTGCGGATGGCGTCGGCGATCCGTCGGGCGATGTCGGCGACGACGAAGCTGCCGCGCTGACCCGGCCCGACGTGGTTGAACGAGCGGGCGCGAACCACCGGGAGGTCGTAACCGGCGTGGTACTGCACGCCGAGATACTCGGCCGCGACCTTGCTGGCGGCGTACGGGGTTACCGGCACCAGCGGTGTGTCCTCGCTCAACGGAAGCTGATCGGGCTTCACGATCCCGTAGACCTCGGCCGATCCGATCAAGAGAACACGGGGCAGCGGATCGCACCGACGGGCGGCTTCGAGCAGATGCAGCGTGCCAGTGGCGTTCACCGCGAATGTGCGGCGTGGGTCGTCCCAACTGTCGCCGACATGCGCGAGAGCGGCGAGGTGGTACACCGCGTCCGGCTGCGCCGTGCGGAGTGCTTCGCGCAGCGCCTCGGCGTCGTCGAGATCGAGCTCCTGCTGCTGCGGTGCGATGACCTCGTCACCGGAGGCGATGAGGTGGTCGATCAGGTGGGGCCCGACGAAGCCGTGGCCCCCGGTGACGAACGCGCGCACGCAGCGACCTTAGGAGCCTCGCGGCGCGCCTTCGGCCCGGGTGGGCCGAAGCTGCGCTGCGAACCACGTAGTCCACGGGTGCCGGGCCAGGGCGACGCGGCGGTCGGGAATCGAAGTGTCGCATCGACGAGCAGCGAGACCGGCGCGCACTGCGACAACGGGATGAGCCGCGCGCAGCGCTGCGGGATGGCGCACCGCGAGACGGATCGCTACGACCACGGTGACTAGGAGCGACGCGGGGGCGACAAGCCCAGGCCAGCCGCGGTGACGGGCGATCGTCGCGAGGCGGTTGCGGAACGACTGGCCCTCGACGAAGACCGAGTCGGCCGTATCCGCGCCTCGGCGGTGGACCGCCCGCGCCCCGCCGACGAACGCAAACGTCCAACCCCTTCGCCGAGCCCGCCAGCACAACTCGACGTCGTCCCAGTACACGAAGAGCCATTGCCACCACGGCGCGGGACCCAGATCTTCGAGCGCGGCGCGTCGCCATAGCGCGGCGGCGCCGGAAACGCCGAACGGCTCGCTCGACGGGCGCAATTGGTCGGGCGGGCGGTGGCGGTCGCGTTCGGTTGCCCACATCGCCGAGGAGACGTCGAACCCGGTCGAGTCCGCGCGCCCGTCGGGCAGCACGAGCATCCCAGTCACACCGGCGAGTCGCTCGTCGCTCTCCAGCATCTTCACGCACGCGTCGACGTAGCCGGGCTCGAGCACGCAGTCGGCGTTGAGCGAGAGCACGAAAGGCGTTTCTGAGCGGCCGAGCGCCAGGTTCATCGCCGCTGCGTAACCGATGTTCTCGCGGTTCTCGATGATCTCGAGGCCGCCCAGCGAGCGAGCAACAGCGACGACATCGTCGGGTGATGCGTTGTCGACGACGATGACTCTGCCGATCGCCGAGCCCTGCGCGCGCACACCTGCGATGCAGCCGGGCAGATCCGTGGCACCGCCGTACGTCACGACGACCACGTCCGTCTGCGTCACGGGCGAACCAATCGCCGCAGCCGTCGGATCACCCCGACATCTTGGTCGGATATCGAAGGCAGCCGATGATCGAGCCGCGGATGCGCGAGGTGCACCTTCTAAGCTTGACCGGTGCCATTCACTGTCGACATTGCGATTGTCGGTGGATGCGGGCGCGTCGGGCTCCCCCTCGGACTTGCGCTCGCCGACCGCGGCCTCTCCGTCGTGCTCTACGACCGCAACGCCGAGGCCGTCGACACCGTGCGCGCCGGGAAGCTGCCGTTCGCCGAGGCCGGCGCAGAGGAGGTAATGGCGCGGGTCGGCGGGACACGGCTGCGGGCGACGACGCAGGCGTCTGAGGTAAGCGGCGCCGAAAGCGTCATCGTCGTGATCGGCACACCGGTCGACGAGCACCTCAACCCCGACCCCGACGCCGTCCCGCGATCGGTCGAACAGCTCGCCCCGCACCTGCGCGATGGACAGCTGCTCGTGCTGCGCTCGACGCTGTACCCCGGCGTGACAGCTCTCGTAGAACGCCTCGTCGATCGGCTGGGCGTCGCCGTCGAGGTCGCCTTCTGCCCGGAGCGCATCGCCGAGGGCAAGGCGATGACCGAGCTGTTCGATCTGCCGCAGATTGTTGCGGCTCGCTCGGAGGGTGCTGTCGCGCGGGCAGAGAAGCTCTTCTCTGCGCTGACCCGCACGACGATCAGGCTGTCGCCTGAGGAAGCCGAGCTCGCGAAGCTGTTCACGAACACGTGGCGGTACGTGAAGTTCGCGACCGCAAACCAGCTGTACATGATCGCCAACGACTTCGATCTCGACTACGGCCGGATCCGCGAGGCGATGATGCTCGACTACCCGCGCGCCGCCGACCTGCCGGGGCCGGGATTCGCGGCCGGCCCATGCCTGCTCAAGGACACGATGCAGCTCGCGGCGTTCAACAACAACAACTTCGTGCTCGGGCACGCGTCGATGCTCGTGAACGAGGGCCTGCCGCTATATGTCGTCTCGCGCCTCGAGCGCCAATACGACCTTGCGTCCACTTCAGTCGCGGTCCTCGGCATGGCATTCAAGGCCGGTAGCGACGACACGCGGGACAGCCTCAGCTACAAGCTGCGTCGCATCCTCCGCTTCAAGGCGAAGGAAGTCGTTTGCACCGATCCGTACGTCACCACTGACGGAGATCTGGTGCCGTTGGAGGTCGCACTCGCGCGGGCCGACCTGCTCGTGATCGCTGCGCCGCACGAGGAGTACCGAACGATTGATACCGACAAGCCAGTGGTCGACCTTTGGGGCCTCCGCGGCCACGGGACGTTGATCTGAACGTGGAGCCGCGCGTCTCGGTGATCGTCACCGCGTACAACGAGGGCGAGATGATCGTGCCCTGTCTCGATCGGCTCTTCGAAGCCGTGACCCTCCCGGCCGAAGTGCTCGTCGTCTACGACTCGCCAGACGACACCACGATCCCCTGGCTCGAGAAGTACGCCGAGCGCGAGCCGCGTCTTGTGCCGACGCTCAATACCTACGGTCCGGGGCCGGCGCAGGCAATCCGTTTCGGCATCGACGCCGCAGCAGCACCGGTGGTCGTCGTCACGATGGCCGACGGTTGTGACGACCCGCAGCAGATCGATCAGCTCACGCGCCTTGTCGAGCGAGGCGTCGTCGTCGCCGCTGCGTCGCGCTACATGCGCACCGGCCAGCAGGTCGGCGGGCCGGCGTTCAAGGCCGCGCTGTCGCGCTTTGCAGGCAAGTCGCTCCAGTACCTCGGACGCGTCGGCACGCATGACGCCACCAACTCGTTCAAGGCGTACCGGCGCTCGTTCGTGCAAGAGGTCGGCATAGACAGCGCCGACGGATTCGAAGTCGGCATCGAGCTGGTCGCCAAGGCGCGCCGGATGCGGCTGCCGGTCGCCGAAGTTCCTACGATCTGGCTCGACCGAAGCTTCGGTGTGAGCAACTTCAAGCTTGCGGCGTGGCTCCCCCGCTATCTCTCCTGGTACCGCTTCGCCTTCGGCCCGAAACTGTCGGCTGAGCAGGTGCGGCAACAGGCAGCGAAGCGGTCCCGACGGAAAGAAGCGGTGTGACCGAATCTGTCTTGGTAACCGGATCAGCCGGGTTCATCGGCGGCTACGTCGTAGAAGAACTGTTGGCGCGTGGCTACGAGGTGATCGGCGTCGACAACCTGTCGAAGTACGGCCAGGCCACACGCAGCTACGACGACAACCCGCAGTACCGGTTCGTCGAGGGCGACTGCCGCGATGTCGAGCTAATGACCGAGTTGGTTTCGGGTGTGGACCACCTCATGGCCGGCGCCGCGATGATCGGCGGCATCTCCTACTTCCACACGTACGCCTACGACTTGTTGGCGACCAACGAGCGCATCATCGCCTCGACGTGTGACGCTGCGATCGCAGCAGCGCGCAAGGGTCAACTGCAGAAGGTCACCTACCTCAGCTCGTCGATGGTGTTCGAGTCGACCAGCGTGTGGCCGTCGTACGAGGGACAGGAGCGCGAGGTCCCGCCGCCGTTGTCGTCGTACGGGTTCCAGAAGCTGGCGGTCGAGTACTTCGCCCGCGCCGCATGGGACCAGTACGAGCTTCCGTACACGATCGTGCGCCCGTTCAACTGCGTCGGCATCGGCGAACGCCGCGCGCTCGGCGACATCGACGTCCTCTCCGGAAACGTGAAGCTGGCGATGAGCCACGTCGTGCCCGACCTCGTGCAGAAGGTCGTCAAGGGCCAGGACCCGCTGCACATCCTCGGCGACGGCACGCAGGTTCGTCACTACACCTACGGCGGCGACTTGGCCCGGGGCATCGTCGACGCCATGGAGCACCCCGATGCGCGCAACGAGGACTTCAACTTGTCGACCGCCGAGAGCACGACTGTGCTCGAGCTCGCGGAGATCATTTGGCACAAGGTCAACGGACCCGACAAGCCCTTCCGGTATGTGTCCGACCCGGGCTTCGAATACGACGTCGCCAAGCGCGTTCCCGCTACGGAGAAGGCCAAGCGCGTCCTCGGGTTCGAAGCAACGACGTCGCTCGACGCGATGCTCGACGAGGTCGTCCCGTGGGTCGCGCAGGCGGTCAAGGACGGCACGATCTAGGAACCGTTGCGGCGTCGCGTCATAGGCTCCGCCAGATGGGGAAACGACATCGGCTGACCGCGCTAGCAGCGGTGGTGGTGCTCTCGCTGTCAGCGGCGTGCAGCGACGACGACAACAAGGCCGCCGACTCGAATACGACTACCTCTACCACCGCAGCTGACGCAGCGGCCCTAACCGCGAAGGCCGCCGTTGTCGCCGATCTGACCGCCCGCAACGACTGGGCCACCCTCCGCAAGGACTTCGATGCGACGATGCGCGACTCGCTCACCGAAGCACAGCTCGCCGATGCGTGGAACCAGGTCGCGACGAAGCTAGGTGCGTTCAAGTCGCGCGCCGAGCCCGTGCGCTACACGAAGGCGCCACCGAACGTAATGGTTTTCGAAGTGCCAATGACCTTCGAGCGCGGCGCAGCAAAGACGCGAGTGGCGTTCAATCCCGATGGCACGATCGCGGGGCTGTTCGTGCTGCCGCCCGAGGCGCCGTAGACGCGCCCAGCTAGGCAGGTTGTGTGAACGTGGTCGCCCCAACAGTTCAGTTCGAGCACCTCGCCGGACAAGCGCACCGCCGGTTGCTTTGCGGTCATCGCAGCGCGGACGACGATTATCGGCCGTTCCGCTCCCGGTGCTTGCACCCCGGCCAGCAGCACGGACGCCGCTGGCCTTCTTCCAACTCCTCGATGGTTCGCCGGATTCGCCGTTCGCGCGTGGCCGCCTGCTTCGCATCCTCGACCCAACAGATGAACTCGTTGCGTGCAAGCGGCGTGATGTCTTTCCATGCAACAACTGCGGTGTCGTTCGCGATCAGCGCCGCTCGCAAGTCGATAGGAAGCTGGTGCACCGCACCGCCCAATAGCCGCTGGCCACTCACGCCCCGACGGTATCGCCTCGCCCTGCGACCCCGAGCGCCTTCAGCGAGTCGGCGATAGCTTCACCGGATGGGCAGCGTCGGCAGCGTCGAACTCCTGATCATCGTTCCGTTCATCATCCTGGCCTTTGTCCTCCCGATCTACGCGGCGGTCAAAGCCTTTCAAGCGGGTGAGAACGGCTGGGGCATCGGGATAGTCCTCGGAATGCTCGTGCCCTTGGGTTTCGTCCTCGCGATCGTCTACCTCGTGCAGCGCCGACGAGTGGCGGATCCATTCAGCCAATAGTGGTGCAGGTCACCGCCGATCACGCAGCTCACGCGGCGCGCCGTAGCCGGTCGCGGCTGGTTGTTTGTTGTCCGTCGGGTCCGGTGAAGGTGGTGATGCCTGTCGTCGGGTCGTAGGTGACGGTCCAGCCGTTTTCGTGGACGAGGTGGTGGTGTGCGAGGCATAGGGGCACGCCGTTCTCGACGGCGGTGGCGCCGCCGTTCTCCCACCACACGATGTGATGTATCTGGTGGATCCGGCGTTCGCATCCCGTGTACGCGCACCGGTGCCCGTGCCGCGATTTGATGGATCGGCGCTGCGCCACGGTCCACGTGCGGGTCTTCTGACCCACATCGAGGATCTCCGACGTTCCCTTGACGACGATGCGGTGCACGCCGGCGTCACACGCCAACCGCCTCGCGGCGTCACCGGTGATCGTCGATCCCGACGACAGATCGGCGCCGCCCGGGGTCGCGTTGACCAGCGTGTCGTAGTCGACGGTCACGCCGATTGCGGCGCGTTCGACGTCGATCTTGTCGTGATGCTCATAGGCGGCGTGTTCGAGCAGGTCGAGTAGCGCATCGACCCGTCGAGCGCGAATCCCGGCGCGGGGCGCGGGATCCATTGTCTCCACGGGAGACTCCTCGATAAGTGGCTCCACAAGAGCCTTGTCCACAGGCTGTGGATGAGGCTCCACGGGAGCCACCTGTTCGGGATGCCGGTACTGCCAGTCGAGATAGGTGTCGAGCAGGTTCATCAACCGCTCGGCGTCATCGGCGGTCAGGTCGATCGTGATGCGATCGAGGCCGCCGCCGACGCCGTGCATCCGGACCAGCTCGCAGCGCTCGTACAGGTTTTTCGGTGGCTTCTCCTGTTCGTGCTGCAACTTCCAGTGACGCACAACTTGTTCGAGGTCGCGGACCGTCGCCACCTTCGCTGCGTCGACCAAAGAGCGGTCCAACTCGGCGTCACCGTCGTCGATACGTGTGATGACACGCATCTTCGAATACGGGACCTCACCCGCAGCCATCGCGGCGGCGAGCGGCTTGCGACGCGCGATCTCTTTCGCGACGCGCAGCTTCTCTTTCGCCGTCGCCGCCCAAGACCGCAACGATCCATCAGCCACGCCACACACGACGTGTGACCATCCTCTTTCCACGTTCCCCATGTGTCGAACTCATCCAACTGCAACAACCACTCCGCCAGACAAGTGTCGATGTGCCGCAAACCATCGATCAGTTCCCGGCCCTGCAACGTCGCCGAGCGCGGCGACTCCTGCGGAACATCCAACACGGCAACGGACTTAACCAACCTCCAACACAACCGAACGCATCAAAGGCGGCTCCCGAAGAGCCGCGATACGTACCCGGAGGAGACGCTCCAAACGCCCTACGAGCCGATGACAGGCCTCAGACGAACCGTGAGAGCAGGTACGCCCTCATTGTACCGAACTCCAGTTCGATCATCAACACATTTCCGCTGGTGAACCGGTCTTTTTTGGCGCCTCCAAGGGGCTGCCGTTAGCGGGAGAGAACCCACCACGCGCCGACGGCCAGCGTCGGTAGGACGATCAGCGCGGAGAGAAACAACGAGAGCAGGCGACCGTCGCGTCTTGTCAACGGAGGATCGGGCGAGTGGCCAAGCGTCTTGATGTGGCTAATACCGGAATACTCCGGGGTGTCGACCCAATGCCTCCGACCCGGCTTCGCCCGGCGACGGACGGCGCGGCGGGGCATGGCGGCACGTTACGCCTGCCGGCTCTGTCAGGCTGAGGCGCGTGACGGCGACGCTGCGCATCGAAGACGATCGTGTCTGGGTCGGAACTCGCCGACTTGCTGCCAGTGCACGAGTGTTCGTCATCGACCAGGTCTCAGAACCGTTTGACGACGGGCGCCGCTGGGTGCTGCATGTGCGCGGGTTTACCCTCCCATTCGAGAACGGATGGACGGTGCAGGTCAAGTGGGGTAATTCCCAGGCTCTGCCGCCTCGGACCGCCTACGAGCCGCCGCCCGAGGAGGCCGAGCACGCCACGACGTTGGTCGTGACTGATCGCGACGGACGCGTTGTCGTATGGGATGACGCCGGTCGAGCGGTCGGCAAGTCGCTAGATCACAGCGGTCAACGCGAGCACGTGCCTGCTGCTGACGTGCTGCTTACGATCGACGACGTTGCGACCTGGCCGACCGATCACCTAGAGATCCTCGACCGCGTCTGAACGCTGAGCAGTGCCAAGACCGCGCTCGTTACGAGCGTGGCCTAGCGGGCTGCCGATAGCGGTCGCGGGCCTCTTGCCAGCGCGCTCGCGCACCCACGGCCACGTTGCTCCCGGAGCCGAGCGCGAGTTCGTCGAGGATGGCGACGATCTTCGGACGCGACCCATCGAGGAAGTTGCGCGCCGCGAAGTTCCCGGGCAGGTCGGCCCTCGAGCTGACGTGCAGCGCGTGCACGACGGCGTCGATGAGACACATGCGGTCGCGTGCTGTGGTCGCCTTCGGCCAGCTCGCTACGTAGTGCTGGAACTCCGGGCAGTGGCCGTTGAGGTCACGGTGCTCCCAGCTCTTGTGCCACGCCCGAGGCGAGACTTCCCATGCGCACCCGGGGCACGGCACGGGCTCGTCCGGCGGATTGCCAGGGGTGTGCACGCGGAACTCGGCACCGCAGTCCGGGCACCGTACGAGTCCGCTGCTGACGCGGATCACGTCACTAAGGCGCTCCCATATACGCCAACCGACGTCATCGAGCAGTTCGTCGTCTACGAGACCGACAGCGTTGGCCTCGTAGAGGCGAATGAGCTTGCCGGTCGGCAACGGAGGGGCCCACCGGATACGGCGTTCGTCAGACACGACTCGCACGGTATTGAGGGTTAGTGACTCCGTACAACGAGTTTGGGTCGCGCCAGCGCATTCAGTCGTGCGCTGGCTCGCGGCGCCTGACCGCGTGCACCAACGAAGCGATCAGTGCCGCAACCGCTGCTCCGAACCACAGCTTCGGCCAGCCGAGCACGACCGCGCGCGTGAGGATGCGCGGATGATCGGGCGTGAAGGTCTGCGCGAAGCGAGCCGCGCCGGGATCACGGAATCGGCACCACGCTTCGCCGATCGGAGTGCCGCCGCTGGCGCTGAGATCCACGCTTGGGTCGACGGTGACACGGATCGGCTCGCGAGTCGGCCTTGGCAGCTTGTAGACCGACACGCTGCGGACGACACCGATCTGGTAGTCGTTCACGATCTTCAGCTGGCGCGGCGCAGCGCTGCCGATGTGGGCGGTGACGAATTGCGGCGGGTTGGATGCCGCCACAAGTCCGACGGCCTCGGCAGAACAGTTCGGGCGCACCACGAACGTCCCCCCCTGCACGAGCCCGTCGCCGGCTCGCAAATCGCGGCCGGGGACCAGGTCAGCCTCGTTGCGAAACGTCTCGTACGTCAACTGGATATACCGGTCGACTGAGCGCACCTCATTCCACGTCATGAACACGGCGATCCCGGCGAGTGCCACGAACCCGGCGCGGCGTCCGAGTCCGAGCACTGTTGCGCCCGCGAGCAACACGGCTGACGGAACGAGCGAGGGGTACATGTGCCGGCCGATGGTGCCCGAGTGCCCGTCGAAGACGACGAAGATCACGACGAGCATGAACGCGAACACGAAGGGAAACGCGAGGGCGAGCCACGCAAGTGCGAACGCGTCGCGTCGATCGCCTTCGAACCACCGCCGCGCTATCGCGACAACCGCCACCAGCGCGGTGATGCCGAACATCGTCAACGCAACGGGATGATCGAGCGTGGATGTAAGCGACAGCTCCCAGTACCCGAAGAACCCCCAGCGCAAGATCTGCAATACGCCGTCGAGGTTCGCGGTGTAGAACGGCTGGAGCGGGCCCGTGATCGCGTCGACCGCCTCGTTCGCAGACGTTGCGCCGTAGGCGTGGAGATTCCACGCTACGAGCGGCGCGAGCACCGCACCGCCGACGGCCCCGGTCCACGCAACGAATGTCGCCGCCGCCCGCCACCCCGAACGCTGGAGCCACGCGATTCCGATTACGCCAACGACGATCAGGGGCGCGAGCGCCATGCACGTCGTCTTTGTCACTACTGCGAGGCCGACGAGCAGCCCGGTGGCGATTGCGCGTCGGCGCGTGAGCCCTCCGGTGCGGTCGGCCAGTGCGGTGGCGAGCGGCAGCAGCGTCGCTCCCGCAAGCGGGATCACGAGGGCCTCGTTTGAGATGGCGGCGACGTTCGCGCTTGCGCCCGTGACTACAGCCAGCACGGCCGGGGCCGCGAGCCACACCTCGGGACGTCCCGGGAACAACCGCCGCGCTAGCAACCATGCAACGAGCAGCCCGAGCGACGCCAGCATTATCGACGCCGCGCGGGTCGCAAGGACGGCGCCGCGGACATCGCCGACCTCGCGTCCGATGACCCACGCCGGCGCCATCAACACGTAATACGTCGGCCCCTGGAAACCCTCGTAGCTCTCCACGGTCGGCCCCCAGCGAACATCGTCGACGTCCGCCGTGTGCGGCGCGTAGCGCACGAAGCTCGAATGCCGGAACTTCGCATAGGAGAGCAGCTCCTCGCGCACGACCGACTTGCCGACTACCGGTATGCCATCGCCCTCCGAGATCGACGCGATGTAGTCGGCGTGCTGGAGCTCATCGATCGGCGAGAGGACCTGCGTCGTCCCGACCCAGAAAAGCCCCCGCAGTAGATACACCACGATGATCGCCGCCAGCACGGCTCGATGGCGGCGCGTGACAGGCAGCCCTGCGGCGGCTATTTCGACCTCCCCATTCGGTAGCGCACGAGCTCGCGCAGAATGCGGAAGCCGTGCAGGACCGACTGACCCTTTTCGATCGAGTACGCGGTATAGGTGATCGTCACCGGTAGCTCGGCGTAACGGAAGCGGTTCTCAGCGATGCGGTAGATGATCTCGGACGCGTGGGCCATGCCCGCGCACTCCAAACGCATCTCCTTGGCGACCGCCCGGTTGAAGACCCGCAACCCGTTGTGCGTGTCGCTGAGGTGTAGGCCAGTGGTCAACCGCGAGAACAAGACTGCGGCGCGCAACACCATTCGCTTCGACAGCGGGATCCCTTCCGCGGCTGAGCCGAGAAAGCGCGAACCGAGCACGACGTCGACCTCGTTCGCACGTAGGTGTTCGAGCATGCGCACCGCGTCTTCGCGACGGTGCTGACCGTCGGCGTCGAACGTGACGAAGTAGTCAATGTCCGGATGCTCGAGCGCAGCCTCGATCCCGGTCCGCAGCGCCGCTCCCTGCCCGCGATTCTCGGGTTGCTCGATCAGCGTCACGCCTACTTCGCGGATGACAACTGCGGAGTCGTCGTGGCTGCCGTCGTCGACGCACACGATGTTCGCGAAGTCCTTTTGAAGGTCGCGCAGCACGTCGCCGATGACGGTCGCCTCGTTGAAGACAGGGATGATGACGCAGGTGTCGGTGTTCACGGCGCTCCGTAGTTCAGGGGCTTTGGAGGTAGCGCAGCAAGCGACGGACCAACTTCGCCACGCCGCCCACGCCGGGCGCCTTGCGTGCGAGCGCGTAGGGGCGGTCCTTGTGAGCGACGATTGCGTTCAACTCCTCGACATGCTGGCGCAGGAAGATCAGCTCGTCCGTCTGCTGTCGCAGCCGGCTGATCTCGGCGTCGCGCAACTCGAGCATGAGCTGCACGTCCTGCGTGACGTGCCGGCCGCGTTCGCGCGCGGCCCGCGCCAGCCGCCAGCGCCACGGCTCGAGTGCCACCCGCCGCAGCGGTTCGACGCTCCGCGCCCAGCTCATGTCCTCGGCGACGTGGGTAGCCCGGGCCGCGCATGCCGCCCGTCGTCCCGGGTCGGCAAGCAGCTGTACGAGCGCGTGCGCAAGCTGGCCGACATCGCTAGGCGGAACCACGATGCCCAGCTCCTTCTCGTGGACTAGATCGGAAAGCACATCGCCGCTCGTGGTGACGACGGGCAGGCCGGCCCACAGGTAGTCGAGAATGCGACTGCGGAAGGCCAGCCGCGTTTCTGCCAGGTCTTTCGCGGCCGACACGGCGACGTCGGACTCCAACAAAAACGCCTCACGGAGCTCGTACGGCGCCCAGTCTCCGAAGATCACCGACGTCCCCGCAAGGCCCAATTGCTCGGCGCGGCGCACAGCCCACTCGGCCATTTTCATAGGGGCAACATCAGGGCTCGCGAGCTGCAGGCCGAGGAAGTAGAGCTTGGCGTTCGGGATGCGGTCAACGACGATCGGCCACGCCTCGATCACCGAGATGGGGTCGAACC
>DATLOH010000111.1:0-13924 GCA_035536375.1 Acidimicrobiales bacterium | reverse complement strand
TCATCACCACGGTTGCCCAGGGCAACACAGGCACCTTGGGGTTCAAATCCCACCCCCTCCGCTCATCACCACCGTCGCCCAGGGCAACACAGGCACCCCCTCCGCTCAGCGCCGGGTCGCAGCGGGCTTTTTCCGCCGCCGCGCCTCACGCTGCGGCTCGGCTTGCGCACGACCGCTCCGCTGCTTGCGGCCGCGCTTGCGCTCTTCGCCCTCGTCATACCGATAGCTGTAGCTGCCGTAGTGGTCGTCGGCCTGGTCTACGCCGTTGAGCACCGTTCCGACGAGGCGGGCGTCGACTTGACGCAACAGCTCGACGGCCCGGTGCACCTCGCGGCGGGTCGATTTGTTCGCCGTGACGATGAGCAACGTTGCGTCGACGTGGGCCGACAGCACGACTGAGTCCGTGACCGGAAGGAGCGGGGGGCAGTCGAGCAGAACGACGTCGCACATGGCCTGGACGGCGCGCAGGACCTCAACCGCGCGACGGGACGCGAGCAGCTCGGACGGGTTCGGCGGCAGCGAGCCTGAGGCCAGGACAGCGAGATTGGGTTCGCCGCGAACCGGCTGGAGCGCCTTCTCGACCGACACCGTCCCGAGCACCGCGTTCGTAAATCCGACATCGTTGCGGACCCCGAAAAACTCATGTACTCGCGGCCGGCGCAGGTCGCATCCGATGATCACGACGCGCTGGCCGGCGCGTGCAAGCGCGACGCCAAGGTTTGACACCGTCGCGCTCTTGCCGTCGCCCGCGGCAGGACTGGTGATTTGCAGTGTGCGCAACGGTCGGTCGAGCCCAATGAAGTTGATCGAGGTGCGGAGGGTTCGGTATGCCTCGGCTGTTGGCGACGCCGGGTCCTGGACAGAGATCACCAATGGATCGCTACGTCGCCGCCAATGAGCGACGGCGGGAATGAGCCCGAGAGTCGGGAGGTTGCTGGCGCGTTCTGCGTCTTCCTTGAGCCTGATGGAGTCGTCAAGCTTTTCGAACAAGAGTGCCTGTCCGAACCCCAGCATGAGACCGAGCACGAGACCGAGCAAACCGTTGCGCACCGGGTTCGGCGACACCGGGTCTTCGTCAGCCACCGCCGGTGTCACCATTTGAGCGCCACCAGTCTTGAGCGATGCGTCCACTTGCAACTGGTCGAGGCGCTGTCTGAACAACGAGTGCTGGCTCACGAGAGCATCCCGCTTCGGGCCCAAGTTGGCTTCAACCGTCTGGCGCCCGGCTTCCCCTGCGTTGGCGATCTCGGCCGAAATCGTGTCGATTTCGCGCGCGAGCGTTGTCACGCGACTCTGGATCTCCTCGCTCGCCACGAGCAGATCCTCGATCGCCTGCGAGCGCCGGAACTGGATGTACGCACGGACGTATTCGTTGGCGATCCGAGCGGCCATCTCGGGATCCCGCGAACGGGCCCGTACCTCGAAGAGATCCGTCTCCGGAATGGGATTCGCCGAAATCTTGGGTGCCGAGCCGAGTTTGTCCCGCACCTTGACCCGCACGGGCGAGCTCTTGAGCACGCGGATCTCGGTCTGCGCGATCTTGTTCTGCTGCTGCTGCTGAAGGTTCTGACCGAAGATCGAGTCGCCGAGGCGATTCTGCAGGAGCACCTCGGCACGGCCCTCGTACACATTGGGCTGAAGCAGCGACAACCCGACCGAAGCAGTGCCGACGAGCACCGGGATCGCAAGGATCGTCCGCTTCCGCCGGCGGATGATTCGCAGATACTCGCGAAGGTTTTGCGAGGGCGACTCCGGTGCGTGCACTACGGCCGAGCCTAGGGATCCCGGTGGTTCCACGACGCGCTGCTCACCCCGCCGGGCGGCGTCAGAGGTACTGAACGTTTGCAGCGCGGGGGACCACGTAGCGGCAGTCGAGCACGCTGCGGGCGCGGGCGCCGACGGCCTCGTAGTCGAATTGCTCGTGGTCGGTGACGACGACCACGACGTCGGCGGCCTCGAGTTCGCCGGGGGTGGGGTCGACTCGGAGGACCAAGTCGCCGAGCGCGGCCGCGTCGGCAATGGGGTCGGCGACCCTGACGTCGGCACCCAAGCGGACCAGGCTGTTCGCGATCACGACGGCCGGCGACTCCCGAGTGTCACTGGTGTTGCGCTTGTACGCGAGACCCAGCAAAAGGATGCGCGAGCCCCGCACGGCTCGGGACTGGTCGTTTAGCAATTCAGTGATGCGGCGCACGACCTGATTGGGCATATGCGCGTTCACGTCGTTGGCGAGCTCGACGAACCGAAAACTCTCGCCGAGCGACCGGCGCACCCTCCATGACAGGTGGCTGGGATCGATGGGCAGGCAATGGCCGCCCACACCCGGGCCCGGGGTAAAGCGCATGAACCCGAAGGGCTTCGTGGCCGCAGCGTCGATGGCTTCGCCGATGTCGATGCCCAGCTGCCGCGCAAACATCGCCAGCTCGTTCACCAACGCGATGTTTACGTGGCGGAACGTGGTCTCGATGAGCTTGCTCAACTCGGCTTCGCGCGGGCTCGACACAGGCACGGTCTGGTTGACGAGTCGGTCGTAGAACTGCGTCACCAAGTCCAGCGAGCGGGCGTCGATGCCTGACACCACTTTCGGCGTGGTCTCAAGCGTCCATTCGGCGTTGCCCGGGTCCATGCGTTCGGGGCTGTAGCCCACATGAAATTGTTCACCTGCGACCAGACCGCTGCCTTCTTCGAGCAAGGGGACCAGGAGGCCCTCGGTCGTTCCGGGATAGGTGGTCGACTCGAGGATCACGGTCGCCCCGGGGGTCAAGACACTCGCAAGCACCGTGGCCGCGTCCTCCAGCGGCCGCGTGTTGGGGAGACCTTCGGCGAGCGCGGCCGGCACCGCGATCACCGCTATATCGAAGCCGGCGAGACGGGCCGGGTTGTCGGTCGCGGCATACCGCCCGGTGGCCAGCGCCTGCGCCAAGGTGTCGTCGCTGACGTCAGCGACGTCGGATTCTCCAGCAGCCAGCCGCTTGGCCCGTTCGTCGTCGGTCTCGAACCCGACAACGTTGTAACCGGCCTCGACCGCCCGGATCGCGAGGGGCAACCCGACATACCCCTGGCCGACTACTACGACCTTTGGCCCCCAGCTCATCGGGCGATCCTGCCCCGCAAGCCGACGATCTATTCTTTTGGGGCGGTTTCTGCTCGCGTCGCTCGCCTAGGAGTTCGGTGAGCGCAGGACGAGATGGTCCTCAAGCACGACCGCGTCGAAGCTCGCCTTCTTGAACGTGTTCAACGCGTCGGCCGGCGAGCACACGATTGGCTCCTGGACGTTGAAGGACGTGTTGAGCAGCATCGGCACCCCGGTAAGGGTCTCGAACTCCTTGATCAGTTGCCAATAGCGCGGGTTCGTGCGGCGGCTCACCGTCTGTGGGCGGGCGCTGCCGTCGACGTGGACCACGGCGGGGATGCGTGCCTTCTGCGCCTCGGCAACCTGCAGCACGGTCACCATGAACGGGTCGTGATGGGGCCGGCCGAACAGCTCCTCGCTGGCTTCTTCGAGCATCGACGGCGCAAGCGGTCGGAACCACTCGCGCAGCTTCACCTTGTCGTTGAGCAGCTGAAGCATGTCGCGTCGCCGCGGGTCGGCCAGGAAGCTGCGATTGCCGAGCGCACGCGGGCCGAGCTCCATCCGGCCCTGGAACCATCCGACGATGGCGCCGTCTGCGATGAGCTGAGCCACTCGCGGCAGCATCGTCTCGTCAGGTAGGACCTCGGAGCGCAGCCCGGCGGCGTAAATCGCCTCGCCGCACTGCTCGGACGTGAACGAGGGCCCCAGATACGCGTGGTCCATGCGATAGCTGCGGGGGCGCCCTAAGAGGCTGTGATAAGTGAGGAACGCAGCCCCGAGCGAGCAACCGGCGTCGCTTGCGGCCGGCTGGATGTAGACCCTCTTGAACGGCGATTCCTCGATGATGCGACCGTTCATCACCGAGTTCAGGGCAACGCCGCCCGCAAGGCACAGGTTCTCTTCGCCGGTGCGGGCGTGGAGCACGTCGAGCAGGTGCAGCACCACCTCCTCCAGGGCTTTCTGCGCGCTGGCGGCGACGTCCTGATGACGCTGAGTAATTTCCTCGTCAGGCCGACGGGCGGGGCCGAGCTCGCGCAGGAACTCGTCGCTGAACTGGTAGCGCTTGGCCAGGTGGTGGTCGAGCACGCGGATGTTGAGCGTGAAGCTGTCGCCCTCGGTCACCAGGATGCGCCGCGAGAAGAATTCCTGGTACTCGGGCTTGCCGAAAGCGGCGAGCCCCATCACCTTCCACTCGTCTCCGGCGAACATGTCGAAGCCGAGGTAGTTGGTGACCGCCGAATAGAACTGCCCGAGCGAATGCGGCAGCTTCGTGCGCGCCAGAACGCGAATGTCAGTGCCGGAGCCGTGCGACAGCATGGTCGTGGTCGCTTCGCCCGTGCCGTCCATGGTCAGGATCGCCGCCGTCTCGAACGGCGAGACGAAGAACGCGCTTGCGGCGTGGGTGACGTGGTGCTCGAGGTAGTGGAACTTGAAGTCGCTCGGCCCGAAGCGTTCGCGCAGCAGCTTTGGATAGCGGAACATGCCCAAGTAGCTCTCGCTCACCTGTGCGACGCCGCGGTCGACGCGTGCCTTGAACATGTCGGGCGAGATGAACAGTGACCGGGCCGCCTGCATGGCCTTGTGGCGAAGGATCCACGGCTTCCAATAGAGCGAGACATGCTCGACGTCGGCCAACTTGATCCCGGCCTCGCCGAGGCAGTAATCGATCGCGTTGTAGGGAAAGCCCGTGTGGTGCTTGACCCGGGAGAAACGCTCCTCCTCGACCGCAGCCACAACCTGCCCGTCCTTGATGAGCGTGGCCGAGGCCTCGCCCATCGTCGTTAGCCCGAGGATGTACACGGGGCTGTCCCGGTGCGGTGCGTCACGCCGGCAGCTTATTGGCCCCTCCGCCTGGCCCTTTCTAGGCGACCGCTCTCCGATAGGGTCGATCCCTTCGAGCACCCGAGCGCCCCGAAGGTTGCGACGTGTCGCTTCTCTCAATCCTGACCGCCTTCGTCCTCGTCCTCATCGGCCTCGCGCTGGTAGGGCGGATCACCGGTTCCAGAGGGACGGTCGACGAACCGGACACGCCGGAAGGGTCCCCCCGCCCCGAACGGAACCTCGGCGGCATACCCCTCATGACTGCGACGGTCGTTGGCGGTGTCCTCGTTGGCGGAGGAGTGTCAGGCCGTTTCGTAACCGCGATCACCGCCGCGATCGTGGTCGGGTCCATTGGGCTCCTCCGCGATCGCGGCGCCATTGCGTTCGGGCCGCTCCTGGGGTTGGAAACGCTGGCTGCAGTTGCCGTAGTGGTCGCCGGAATAGGTCTCGACCTCACCGGTGTCGCCGGTCTCGACGTTGCGCTGACCATCGTGTGGATCGTCGGCGTCGCGACCGCATTCTGCGCGATGAACGGACGCGGGGGACTGGTCGCCGGTATCGGCGCCGCGGCTGCCGCCGCCGCGCTCGTACTCGCCGCTCTCGCACAGCAGGACCAGCTGGCCCACGTAGCCGGCGCGCTGGCCGCAGCCTGCGGCGGATTTGCGCTGTTCAACCGCCTTCGCCCTGCCAGGGTGAACTTCGGCAGCAGCGGAAACCTTTTCGTCGGTTTCCTGCTTGCCGTTCTCGCCATCGAGCTCGCACCCGGAGTCGGGCGCCCCGCCAGCCTGCTGGTCCCTCTCCTTCTGGTGGCCGTGCCGCTGATCGACCTGACGGTCGTGGTGCTCGGCCGACTGCGCCGCCGCGTTCCAGTTGGCGCTGCCGTCGCCGACCATCTGAGTGACCGTTTGGGCGCCAGAGGGCTGTCGGCCGGGGCGGCGACGGGGCTGGTCGTGCTGGCCCAGACGGTCCTCTCCGGGCTCGCGGTGTTGGTTGGTCGCTCGATGCTTTCACCGGTGTCGACTGCAGTCGTAGCGGTCGCAGTCCTCGCCGTGCTCCTGCTCGCCACGTCGCGCAGCTCCGTCTACTCCCAGCCCGCCCTTGGTCTTCCCCGCGCGGTTCGCCTCGGTGCGCTTGGCGTCGTCGTGCTGGTCGCGGCTGCGGGCGCGGCCGCGGGCGTCGCACTGCTCTCAGCTCGGGGGGCGTTGCTCACCGGCGCCGACTCCGCCACTGCTGCGCTCAATGCCGCTCGTGATGGCGATTACCAGCGGGCGAGCGCATTGTTTGCTCGTTCGGAACGATCTTTTGCGGCTGGCCGATCACGCCTCCAAGGGCCGCTGCCCGCGCTCGGGATGGCCGTACCCGTCGTCGCGCAGAACGTGAAGGCGGCTCGCACGTTGGCCGACGTCGGCAACGAGCTCGCCGCCAGCGGGCGCACGATGGCCGCCGAGATCCGCCCGGAGCGACTGCGGATGCAGGACGGCGCGGTACCGCTCGCCGAGGTGGCGCGCATTGCCCCGGCTTTACGCACAGCGGCCGACGCCATGACTCGCGCCGAGCGGCGCATGGGCGACGCCCGGCAGTCGTATCTGATCGGTCCTGTACGAAGCGCCGTCGCGAATGTGGACGAGAAGCTTTCGTCGGTCGGCCAGACCACGCGGCGCGCGGCCGACGCCGCGGAGCTGGCTCCGCGGATCCTCGGCGCAGAGGGGCCCCGCCGGTATTTCCTTGCCATACAGAACAACGCCGAGGCGCGCGCCACGGGTGGCTTCGTAGGCAACTACGGCGAGCTCGTCGCCGAGAACGGCCGCATCTCCCTGGTCAAGTTCGGATCGCTGGACGGCCTGCGCGACGGTGGCGTGCCGTTTGCGGCCCGGAACCTCGACGCGTCGGCCGAGTTCACCAAGCAATTCTCGGAGCGACTGCCGGACATCAAGTCCTGGCTTCACGTGAACATCACGCCGGACTTTCCGACCGTGGCGAAACTGATGACCTCGCTCTACCCGCAGTCGGGCGGGCAAAGGATCGACGGGGTGATCTCGGTGGACGCCCTGGGTTTGGCCGCGCTGATGAAGCTCACCGGGCCAGTCCCAGTCGAGGCATGGCCCGTGCCGCTCAGCGCCGAGAACATCGTGCGGGTCACGACCCGCGAGCAATACGAGCCGGATCGAACGTACAAGGAACGGCGCGATTTCCTCGGGGCCGTGGCCGAGACCGTCTGGCGTCGCGTTTCGTCGAGCGACCTCGGCACGCCGTACCAGATCGCCGGCGCGCTCGGCCCGGCCGCCGCGGCGCGCCACATCCAGCTGGCCTTTACGAATCCCGCCGAGGAGCGGCTTGTGCGCGGCCTCGGCATCGGCGGCGCGCTCGGGAAGGCGCCGTCCGACTCCCTGATGCTCGTCACCCACAACGGCGGCGGGAACAAGGTGGACGTCTACCTCGACCGGGCCGTCAGCTACAACGTGCGCCTCGAGCCCGAGCCCGACGGCACGGCGCGCGTCACGGGCGTCCTGCAAGTCAAGCTTCGCAACGGAGCGCCGGCGAGCGGGCTGCCCGTCGGAGTCCTCGGCGACGTGAATCAGCCGATCAAGCCAGGTGAGAACTTCTCGCTCACGTCCCTCTACTCGCCGCTACGCGTGGCTGCGGTCGCCGTCGACGCCAAGCGCTATCCGTTCCGAAGTGACGTCGCGCTCGAGCGCTTCGCGCACTCGACGTTCCTGCGCGTGGCTCCGAAGGGTGACTTGGTCATGCAGATGCTCCTCAGCGGCCGGGTGCCGCTCGTGGGCGGCGACACCTACGTGCTCGACCTACTCCAGCAGGCACGACTCGAACCGGACCAGGTGAACGTGCGGGTGGAACTGGCCGACGGGTGGGAGATCGCCGCCGCCAGCGGACTTCAGGTCAGCGAAGACGGCGTGGCCACAGCACGGCTCCAGCACAGCACCGACCGCCGGATAACTTTGCGGGTCCGGCCACAAGGGCTTTCCGGGCTGTGGTCGGCTCTGTCGGATTAGCGCCCCGTGCAGTGCATAGAACGGTGCCGGAGCGGGAATTGCTAGGGTAAGCCGTTCTGATTGTTCGACATGTCCCATGCGAAGTGTCACACTGTGCGGGTCTCGGCGGACTCAGTTCTTCAAGCGCCAAACCAAAGGTGGGCAAAATGATTAAAAGGGCACTGGTAGCAGTGGCAACGCTTGCGATCGGAGTCGTGGGCTTTGCACCTACGTCCTCTGCGCAAACGCTCGGCGGCTGCGCCGAGCCGGATGTGTGTGGCTTCATCAACGCATCGGGCTTCTCCGCGATCGGTTTTGCGAACGGAACGTTCGGGTTTATCGGCCCCAACTCACCGTTCTTCGGTGGCGGCACGTTCTCGAACAACAACGTGCAGTCGACCGTCGCTCCTCCGGCCCCGAACACCAACCTCGGTCAGTGGACCTTCGGCTCGATGCCGCTTTCCACGGGATTCCCGACCTTCACGCGCTAGCCCTACCGGCGTAGCTCAGCAAAAGTTTTCGGAAAGGGGCGGCCTAGGCCGTCCCTTTTTCGCGTCCGGGGAGCGGAACTCCTAGCGGCCCCTGGCGCGTACGATGGCACTCGTGGGACTTTGCAACGCCTTCGGGCCACAGATTCGTGAAGGTTGCGACCATCCCATGGTCGCGGGCGCAGACGCGTGTTATTGCGCCGAGTGCGGCGTGGTGTGCAAGTCGAAGTTCGAGGGGTGCCGTGACGTGTGGCTCGGGGCGAAACCCGTGCCTAAGAACTTCGTCGAGCGCCCGGCCGCCGCACCCGCAAAGGCGAACAGAACAGGCAATAACGGCACACCAGCGCCGCTAGATGCACCGAAGTCGGAGTCAAGCTCGTCGTCACCGCAAGCACCGGGACAGGCGGCCGCTGACCTCGCCGTCGAAGCGGTGCGTGGCTTGGAGTCAAGCCTTGGCTCGCTCCGGGCGGATTTCGAACAACTTGCCGAGACAGTGAGCCGCCTCCAGAGCTCGCACCTTCACAGTGCAACGACGGTTGATGGCCTCCGGACGTCTATGAACGACATGGAGCGCGAGCGACAAACGGCGGCGAAGCGCACTGCGGCCTTCGAGGCCGACACGCTCAAGGCGCTCCACCGCAACAAGGACGCTCTTTCCACCCTGGCCGGCCAAATCAACAAGCTCGAGACGCCGAACCGCGCAGGCGCTGAGCCGAACCTGCCCAGCCAGGGTCAGCAGTCGAAACCCTCGGCTCAAACCGCCGAGCGCGGCCGTCCAGATCAATCTCGCTCTACGTCACCGCCACCGCGTCCTACGTCACCGCCGCCGCGTCCTACGTCACCTCCGCCCCGGCCGATGTCGGCGCCGCCGGTTGCGCCGTCGGACCCGGCGCGACCTGATGGTGGAGTCACACCGGCGGAACCGCCCGCGCCGTCCTAATTCCACGCCGCGCGCCCTGCCCGACGCCGGCGCGTACCCTTGACGCCCCATGCACGCCTTCGGAGGGGGACGCCTCGCGCGCCGCGACTACAACGCCGGAAAGATCGACCGCGCAACGCTCAAGCGAGCGTGGGCATTCGGACGCACTTATCGAGTTCAGCTGGCCCTTTTCCTCTGCACGATCGCGGCGTCATCGATCGTCGCGGTTTTGCCGCCGCTGGTCTTCAAGGCGCTCATCGACACCGCCATCCCGCAGCGCGACCTTGCGCGTGTCAATCTGCTCTTCTTCGCCGCGATTGGTCTTGCGGTCGGTGAAACCATCCTGCGTCTCCTCAACCGGTATCTCAGCGCGCGCATTGGTGAAGGGCTCATCTTCGACCTGCGAGTGACGTTGTTCGATCGCGTGCAGCGCATGCCCATCGCCTTCTTCACCCGAACGCAGACCGGTGCCCTCGTAACGCGGATGAACTCGGATGTGGTCGGCGCACAGGCAACGGTGGGAACGCTCGCCACGGTGTCGTCGGCGACCCTCCTGCTGATCTCGGTCGTGACCGTCATGGTGTCGCTGTCGTGGCAGGTGACTGCGGCGGCACTGGCGATCGTGCCGGCGATCATCATTCTCGACCGCAAGCTCAGCCCGCGCATGGTGGAACTCAGCCGCCAGCGCATGCAGCTTCAAGGCACGATGGGCGCAACCATCTCCGAGCGTTTCAACGTCAGCGGCGCGCTGCTCGTGAAACTCTTCGGGCACGTCGACGCCGAGCGCGACAAGTTCGCCGGGACTGCGGCCACGGTGCGTGACAGCGGCATCAGCCTGGCTATGACGAGCCGGGTCTATTACGCGTCGCTCACGCTCGTCGGCGCGCTCGGCACCGCCGCGGTCTACTGGCTCGGCGCCCGCGCAGTCATCCAAGGCACGCTCACGATTGGCGCGCTGGTCGCGCTCGCGTCCTACGTGGCGCGGCTCTACTCGCCGCTCACCGACCTCGCGAGCGCACGGGTCGACCTGCTGAGCGCGCTCGTGAGCTTCGAGCGCTGTTTCGAGGTGATCGACGCACCGCACGCGATCGCCGACGCCCCCGCCGCGGTGAAACTCTCGGACTGTCGGGGCGAGATTGCGTTCGGCGACGTGCGCTTCAGGTACCCGGCCCCGTCGACTGTGTCGGTCGCATCGCTCGAAGGTGACGGCAAGAAGGACCTTTCCGACGAGCCTTCCGACGAAATCCTCCATGGCGTGTCGTTCGTCGCCCAGCCCGGGACGCTCACTGCGCTGGTGGGCCCGTCCGGCGCGGGCAAGACCACGATCGCCAACCTGATCCCTCGGTTGTACGACGTAACCGAGGGGTCGGTGAGTGTCGACGGCCATGACGTGCGCTCGCTGACGTTGGCGAGCCTCAACGATGCGATCGGCGTGGTCACCCAAGATCCGCACATGTTCCACGACACGATCGCCCACAACCTGCGCTACGCCCGCCCGGGCGCGTCCGACGCGGAGCTCGAGGCGGCGTGCCGCGGCGCGCGCATCCATGCACAGATCGCCGCGCTACCCGACGGCTACGACACCGTGGTCGGCGAACGTGGGTACCGCCTATCAGGCGGCGAGAAGCAACGTCTCGCGATCGCGCGACTGCTGCTGAAAAACCCGGCGATCGTCATCCTCGACGAGGCGACCAGTCACCTCGACGCCGAGACCGAGGCGCTGGTGCAGGAAGCACTCAACAGCGCGCTCGCCGGGCGGACGGCGATCGTGATCGCCCACCGGCTCTCGACCGTCCACCACGCCGACCAGATTCTGGTGGTCGACGCTGGTCGGATCGTCGAGCGCGGCGCGCACGCCGACCTCGTCGCCGCCGGCGGCCTCTACGCCGACCTGCACCAGCGCCTCGCGACGACGACCTAGGGCGCTGACCACGCGCTTACGCGCCTCGGTGGAACCTCGGCGGTCGTTTCTCCGCCAGCGCGGCTGCGCCTTCGGCGAACTCAGGGCTGGCCAGCATCTCAGGCAGAAGCGCCTCGGCTGCAGTGGCGGCGTGGTCGAGGCTCTGGTTGGCGTCGCTCCACAGCTGCCGTTTGATTGTCGCCAGCGAGGTCGGCGCGAGCTCGGTGGCCATTCGCTGCGCGTACTCGACGGCCTCGTTCACAAGCGATGCGTCGGGGACGACTCGGCTGACCAAACCGATGGCGAGCGCCTCGGCAGCGTCGACCCTCCGCGACGAGAGGAGCAGGTCAGCGGCGCGACCTGCTCCGACGAGACGCGACAGGATCCAACTCACGCCGTGCTCTGCGGGGAGCCCGAGACGGGCAAAGCTCGTCGTGAACACTGCGGAATCCGACGCGAAGCGGATGTCGCAGAAGCAGGCGAGCACGAAACCCACGCCGGCCACGGGACCGTTGATCGCGGCGATCACCGGTTTGTCGAGCGCCAGCGGCCACGAAAAGGCGTGGTCGAAGTCGGGCGCCGTTGGGTGCTCCGCGACGACGCCGAGCAACGTTCCGTCGTCGGCGCGGTAGTCGTCGCCTGCGGCAAGAACCGACAGAGCCTTCACGTCAGCGCCGGCGCAGAAGCCGCGCCCGTCACCTGTCACCACGATCACCCCGACGCTGGGATCGGCGTTCGCGTGTTCGAGCGCCCAGCGGTACTCCGACGCCATACGCGCCGTCCAGGCGTTCAGACGATCTGGGCGGCTGAGCGTCACGAGGGCGACGGCGTCTCGCTGCTCGTAACGCAGCGCCCGGAGATCCGATGTCACGTGACTGTGACGGTGCCCTTCATGCCGCCGTGCAGGGTGCACTGGTAGTTGTACTCGCCGGGCTTCGAGTACGTGTGCGTCGCGGTGAACTCGTCGGCCGCCTCGTGCTTGACATCGTCCTCGCCGACGAGATCGTGGAGCAGGCCCTTCTCGACCTTCCAAGTGACGACCTCGCCCGCGCCCACGGTGATCTCGGCCGGCTTCCAGAGCGTGCCTTCCGCTTTGATCACGGCCGGGCCCTTCGGGTCGGTCTTCTTGGTGGCTGACGACGGGTCGGAGTCGCCTCCGCACGCGCCGACGGATGCGGCCAGAACGAGGATCGGGATCAGGAGCTTGCGCATGTCGCCATCCTTCCAGCCGGTTCCGCGTCTTCCCAATTCAGCGGAGCGGATCTTTGGGGTCGAGCCACTCGTCGATCACCCCGACCAACTCCGACAGCGCCGTGATGGTCGCGTCGGGCTCGACGGCGTCGTAGGGCTCGACCGGCCGGCCGGCCATGAGCACCGTGCGCATCCCAAGTGATTTGGCGCCGAAGATGTCGTCGTACGGGCGGTCGCCGACGAACACCGTGCGCGACGCGGGAACGTCGAGCGCGTCCAGAACTGCCTTGAACGCGAGCGGATGCGGCTTCGTGCGCTTCAACTCGGACGTGTAGATGCGCACGTCCAACAGCGCGTCGAGACCATCACGGGCAAGGAACCGTTCGTGAAACTCGCGTGGCCAATGCGTGTTCGACAACAAACCGGTGCGCAGGTTCAGGCCGCGGCACGCGGCGAGCGTGGGCGCGGCGTCCTCAGCGTGGACGATGTGCGGCGACCATGCCTCGAGGTGGCCCGTGGCGGCTTCTTCGATGACTGCGGCGGCGACGTCGAGCCCGGACGCCTCTGTTGCTTCGGCCAGGAGGGCGGCGAGCGTTGTCGCCTTTTGGTCGTGGCGCACCCGACCCCACGACCGCGCCTCGACGGACGTCAAGAGCTCGGTGAGCTCGTCCTCACGCGCCGGGTCGAGATGCCGGGCTGCGAGCCGCCACATATCGGCGAGGTCGATGTCGGCCCACGTCGACAGGGTGCCGCCCCAATCGAAGACGACTGCGTCGATGGTGCTCGCCATCAGTGCTTGTGCGGATGGTCGTGGGGGGCGTGCTTGGTGTCGAGCCACCGACGGAACCCGGCGGCGTTCGAGTGCACGCCGTTGAGGGTCTCCAGCTTGTCGCGGTGCGCCTCGTCGACGTCGCTCAGCTCCTCGCCGAACGCGGCGTCGAGCGCTTCGGCGATGTCGCGGCCGTCCTGCCACGCCTTTGTTGCGACCTCGGCCCAGGTGTTGAGAATGTCGGCCGCTTCGTCGAGCACCGTGGACGGGTCCGGCACAAGGCCGTAGTGCGCTAGTGCGATGCCCGAGGCGTTGCGATCGGCGAACTTGGCCAGCGAGTGCAGCGCCTGGTCCAGATCGAAGTCAGGCGGAGGCGTCGACGGCCGCAGGATCCCGGCGTCGGGCAGACGGACGCCGACCGCGTCGCCCACGAACAGCAACCCCGATACGGAGTCATGCAACGCCAAGTGGTGTTTCGCATGCCCCGGCGAATCGACTGTGGTGAGCACGTGACCGGGGCCGATGACGATGTCCTCGCCGTCCTCGAGCACGTGGATGCGCTCGGCCGGTGTCGCGTCAAGCCTGCCGTAGAGGTCGTCGAGCAGCGGCCCGTACACCCGCGCCGCCGAGTCGACGAGCTTGGTCGGATCGGCCAGATGGCGGGCGCCCTTCTCGTGCACGTACACGGTGGCGTTCGGAAACGCCCGGGCTACGTCGCCCACGCCGCCGGCGTGGTCGAGATGGATGTGGGTGACGGCCACGCCCGCAAGATC
>DATLOH010000110.1:0-3011 GCA_035536375.1 Acidimicrobiales bacterium | reverse complement strand
GAACAGGCCGAGACCTAGCCATGCGAGGTCGACGCGGGCGACGAAGACGCCGTGGCGGTTGAACACCTCGTGCTGGCGCGTCGGCGGCGGCAGGCCGGGCACCGTGCGGCATAGCTGAACCATCAGCGTTTCGAGGTAGCTGCCCGTCGGAGCGGCTCCGGGCGGACGCAGCGAGAGAACGCGTGCGATGCGCGGGCGGGAGACTGAGCGCGCCGTTGGACGACGCTCAAGAACGTCAACGAGCTGTTCGATCGACAAGTACCCCTTTCGCAGCGCTGACTCGAGCGCCTGCTCCCAGCGCAAGTCGTCGAGGTGCACGCTGAGCCGGATCAGCGTGTCCGCTGCGTCGGCGCAACGCACCCCATGTACCTCGGTCACATGTTCGGGGCCGATGGTCGGTCGACGAGACCCCGTACGCCGGCCGTTCTGCGTGCGTGTCACGCCAACGCCGAACCGGGCTGCGCGCTCGGCGACGCCGTCGAGCCCAAGCAACACCGCAGCCGCGGCATCGAGCGCGACTCCGCCAGTAGCGAGCGCCGACGCCCGCGCACAGTCGAGCGGCGTCGGCTCGTCGGGGCCCTCGCCATAGACGTTGCGGTCGATGTGACGGCAACGCCCTTTTCGGACGGCCCACCGGAGCGCATCGATCGTGATGCCCTTCGCCTCCGCCTCTTGCACCGTGAACAGCACCCGCATACCAACTCCAACCTCGAAGGGTGCGCTGAGCGGTGTGAATCGTTCCCGCCTGAGCGGAATCACACCGCTAGATGCACCGGTCAACTAAGAGGGGAGTGGCCGTGTCAGTCGAGCACGCGTCCGGCGTCAGGACAAGTGCGGGCGGAACACTTCCCGTTCGACACCCTGTGGCCGTCGCCGCTACACTCGCACGGTTCGCAAATCGATGTCTGTGGGCGCCTTCGGGAACCCCACGGCAGGCAGATACAGCGCTCCGCTTGGGCATGCCCGGGCGGAGCGTCCGCGTGAGAAGAGACAAGGGCCAACCATGGCAACCAAAGCGATCGTCGGCGAAAAGGTCGGCATGACACAGGTGTGGGACGACCAGAACCGCCTCGTCCCTGTCACCGTCGTGCGCGTCCTTCCGGCGCGCGTCGTGCAAGTGAAGACGGAGGACCGCGACGGTTACAGCGCGCTCCAAGTCACCTACGGCGCAGTAAAGGAAAACCGTCTGAACAAGCCCGAGGCCGGGCATTTCGCCAAGGCTGGCGTTGCTCCGGGGAAACGCCTCGTCGAGCTGCGTATCGACGACACGTCGGCGTATTCGATCGGCCAGGAATTCGGGGTCGACGTCCTCGCCGCCGGCGAGAAGATCGATGTCACCGCGGTCAGCAAGGGCAAGGGTTTCGCCGGCGGCATGAAGCGCCACAACTTCAAGGGCCAGGGCGCCTCGCACGGTAACCACAAGAAGCACCGTGCGCCGGGCTCCATCGGTGCCTGCGCCACGCCCAGCCGGGTGTTCAAGGGAACCAAGATGGCCGGTCGCATGGGTGGCGAGCAGGTCACGACCCTGAACCTCGAGGTTGTGCAGGCCGACGCCGAACGCGACCTGCTGCTCGTCAAGGGTGCCGTGCCCGGACCCCGGGGCGGCCTAATCCTCATTCGTGACGCCGTGCGGGGGACCAAGTAATGCCGCAGATCTCACTCCGCTCGCAGACCGGTGCCGACGCTGGGAAGGCCGACCTCGCCGACGCGATCTTCGGCGTGCAGCCGAATGTGCCCGTCATGCATCAGGTCGTCACGGCCCAGCTGGCGAACGCCCGCGCCGGGACGCAGTCGACCCTGACTCGTTCCGAAGTACGCGGTGGCGGCAAGAAGCCGTGGCGCCAGAAGGGCACCGGCCGCGCTCGCCAGGGGTCGATCCGGTCGCCACAGTGGCGTGGCGGCGGCGTTGCACTCGGACCGAAGCCGCGCAGCTACTCGCAGCGCACGCCTAAGAAGATGGTGCAGCTGGCTTTGCGTTCCGCTCTGTCGGATCGCGCCAACGACGGCAAGGTCGTGGTCGTCGACGCCTGGAACTTCACCGCACCCAAGACCAAGGATGCGGTCAACGCACTGAAGTCGCTCGGTGTGTCCGGCAAGGTTCTCCTTGTCGTCACGCCGGACGAGCACACTGCGTCGCTGTCGTTCCGCAACGCTCCTGATGTGCACGTCCTGCTCACGGGTGAGCTCAACGCCTATGACGTGCTGGTCAGCGACTGGGTCGTGTTCTCCCAAGCGTCGCTGCCCACGGCAGGCCCGGCGGATGCCGCTCCCCATCAGGGCGCACCCGCCACCGCAACGGCTCCCGAGCCCGACGTACCCGCCGAGGAGAGTGCGGAATGAAAGACCCCCGCGACGTCATCATCAAGCCGGTCGTGTCCGAGAAGTCATACGGCTTGCTCGACAACGGCGTCTACACGTTCATTGTCCACCCCAGTGCGAGCAAGCCGGAGATTCGCGACGCCATCCAGGCGATCTTCAACGTGCGGGTGGCAAAGGTGAACACGCTCAACCGCCAGGGCAAGCGCAAGCGCAACCGTCGCAGCTTCACGTTCGGAAAGCGCCCGGATACCAAGCGCGCCATCGTCACGCTCGCCGGTGACGACCGCATCGAAATGTTCGAGGGTTAGAAGACATGGCACTTCGCAAGCGCAAGCCCACCAGTCCGGGGCGTCGGTTCCAGACCGTCGCCGACTTTTCCGAGGTCACCAAGGACACGCCCGAGCGCACACTCATCGAGCCGCTCACTAAGTCGGGTGGCCGCAACACGCACGGGCGCAAGACCTCGCGTCACCGTGGCGGCGGGCACAAGCAGCAGTACAGAGTCATCGACTTCAAGCGCACCAAGGACAAGGTTCCGGCCAAGGTCGCCGCGATTGAGTACGACCCCAACCGCAACTGCCGCATCGCACTCCTGCACTACGTGGACGGCGAGAAGCGCTACATCCTCGCTCCGGCCAAGGTCGGTGTCGGCGACATGCTCCAGAGCGGCCAGGGCGCGGAGATCCGCCCGG
>DATLOH010000109.1:0-2228 GCA_035536375.1 Acidimicrobiales bacterium | reverse complement strand
GTGAACGAGCCTTTCACGTGGCCGAACAGCTCACTTTCGAGCAGGCTCTCCGGCAGCGCGCCGCAGTTGATCGAATGGAACGCGCCCTCCACCCGCGCCGAGAGGTCGTGGATGTAGCGCGCGACGACCTCCTTGCCGGTGCCCGACTCGCCCTGGATCAGCACGGTCGATTCCGTTGGCGCGACCGTCTCGGCGAGGCGTAGGACCTCGAGCCACGACTTGCTGTTACCGACGGGGCGCTGACCATCGTGCGCTTCGCGGCGGCGGATCTCCTGCTTCAGTGTCTTGTTCTCGACGCGGAGGGTCCGGTGCTCGGTCGCGCGCCGCAGGATCGCCAACAACTCGTCGTTCCGGAACGGCTTCTGGATGTAGTAGAAGGCACCCTCATTGACAGCCTGCACCGCCGACTGGAGCGTCGCCTGTGCCGTCATGAGAATGACGGGGAGGTCGGCGTCGTGCTGGCGTGCCGCGGAGAGGATCTCGAGGCCGGAGACGGCCGGCATTCGCACGTCCGTGAGCACGATGTCCGGCTCGACCTCGTTGAGTTGCTCGAGTCCCTGCTTCCCGCCGTGTGCGGTGAAGGGCGAGAACCCTTCGTTGCGAAGCAGGATGCGCAGAGAGTCGAGGATGCTCGACTCGTCGTCGACGACGAGCACCTTCGGCTTGTTGTCGGCTCGAATGATCACGAAAGTGCTCCGGTGGAAAGGAAGGTGACGGCGGATTCACCGGTCGGCGTCGCGACGCCAGACGCGGCAACGGCTCTGGAGCGTGGCAGCACGATGGTGAAGCGTGTCCCGCGATGGCCGCTGTCGACGAGGACGAAGCCACGGTGCGCTTCGACGGCACGCTGAACCACGGCGAGCCCGAGCCCGCTGCCGCCCGGCTTCGTCGTGAAGAACGGGTCGAACAAGCGGTCGCGAATCTCGTGCGGAATGCCGGCCCCGGTGTCGCTGACGCGGATGGCCACGGAGGGCCCGCTCTCGCCCCCCATGCCGACGGGCACGTGCTCGGCGCTCGCCTCCATTGCTTCCACCCGAACTTCACCCTCGGGGGGCGCGGCCTGGACGGCGTTGAGGACGAGGTTGAAGACGGCGCGGTGGAGGAGATCTTCGTCGCCGTCGACAATGACATCGACGCCCTCGGCGACGGTACACGAAACGCTGACGCTCTCCTTTCGATCGGGGTGAGCGCTCGCGAGGTTGGCTGCATGCCGTGCGACCCGGCCGATGTCGACCGGCTCCGTCCGCGCGACACGAACCCGCGCGAAGTCGAGGAACTCGGACAACAATCGAGACAGGCGGTCGCTCTCGCGCATCACGAGCGTCGACAGCGTCTGCTCGTCTTCGGTCGCCTTCGGAAGGCGGGACAGCTGCTCGACGGCACTCCGGATCGAGGCCAGCGGATTCTTGATCTCGTGCGCAAGCGACGCACTGAGCTCGGCGACACCCTCGAGCCGCTCCGCCCTCAAGCGCAGCAGCTCGATCCGCTTCTGATCCGAGATATCCTGGAAGATCGCGGTCGCCGTCCGGGAGCCGTGGCGACCCTGCCCTTCCATGTAGGTCGTCGTGACGCCGATGTGGAATCGCCGCGCCGAGGTCGCGACAACGCCCTCGCCTCGCGTCGTTCGTGTGCGATCGATGACCGTCACCTCGAGCGCGTGCGCCAGCTCGGGTGCGGTGCCTGCGATCGTCGTCAGGACCGGGCGACCTCGGTAGTGGTCGAAGTCGATACCCAGAAGGTGACTCGCCATCGGGTTGGCATAGAGGAGATGGCCACCCTGGTCGATCGTGATGACGCCACTCCGGATGTTGAACAGGATATCCGACGCCTGGAGCCTGACGTGGGTCAGCTCGGCCGCGAGCTCCTCCTTTCCTGACCCCGCTTCCTGGAGCTTCGCGCCGAGGTAGGCGCTACCGAGGGCAACGAAGGCGAAGATCGTGAGCTGAAGCCACACGCCGACAGTCGGCGGGCTGGTCCCGCCCCACACCGCGTCAGCGAAATACAGGACGTTGCCGAGCGCGGCCATAAGGAGCCCGCCGCCCGCGGGAAGCAGCAGGGACGCACTGGCTATGATCAGGATGTACAGGGCGGCGAACGGCGAGGTCGTGCCGCCGGTCGCGTGGACGATCGCAGTGACGAGAGCGAGGTCGTAGGCCGTCTGGAGATACGAGAACGTCGGCCGGGGCCGGCTACCATATATTTCCGTGTACCACAGCGACCCGCCCGTC
>DATLOH010000108.1:0-6252 GCA_035536375.1 Acidimicrobiales bacterium | reverse complement strand
AGTGGGCCGTACAAGACTTGAACTTGTGACCTCTTGCGTGTCGAGCAAGCGCTCTACCAAGCTGAGCTAACGGCCCCGAAGGCGGCGAGTGTAGCCACATCAACCGAACCCCAGACACACACGCACCCCGAGATCGGCCATGGCCAATCTCGGGGTGCGTGGGGCTCCCGGGGGGCGGGACGAGTGATTCATACCCGCTCAAACACCATCCATACGAAATTTCAAAAAGTTTTTTCGGTTCTTTTTCGAACCCGGAATCGGCGGAGTGCAATCCCGGCCCAGATCGCTTCCACGACGCCGAACGGCCACGCTCCCGCCAGGAACCCGTAGGCGCTGGAAAGAATGCAACCGAGAACGAAACCCAGTACGTACAGGCGGTTTCTGGCCTCGAGCGCATACATCAACAGCATGAACGCGAGGGCGAGCACGCCGAACACCGTCAGGGCCACGCGCTGAGTAAAGCCGGTCGAGGCCGAGCGCTCGAACCGGGCAAAGGTGCGAACATACGCGATGCCCACGAGCTACACGAGCGAGGCCTTCGACAATCTGCCGTTCGGCTCGCCCGAGAAGGCTCGGCGGTACGCCACCGAGCGCTACGTCGGGGCCGTGGGGCTCAACTGGTACCGGAGCGACCCGACGCTCCAGGCGCTCGTGCAACGCCATCTGACGCCCGGAGGGCTGGCGTGGGCCGAGCCGCACCTCGATCGTGTTGGCGCGCTCATGGGTGGCCCGATCGCCGAGCGGGCCGAGCTCACCGACCGCGATCCGCCCCGCCTGGAGAAGTACGACCGCTGGGGCCACGACATCAGCCGGGTCGTCATGCCCGAAACGTTCGTTGCTTCGAAGCGCGACCTCGTCGAGCACTCGTTTGACACACAGGAGTTCCGCCGGGCGGCTACGCAGGCCGGCGCCGAGGTGCGTCCACTCACCACGGCCTGGAGCTACATGCTCAACCAGGCCGAGATCGGCATGATGTGCGCGCTGGGCACCGGCGCCGACATGGTCGTGCGGCTCGCCGAGCAGTTCGCTCCCGAGGACGTCAAGGCGCGGGTGCGCGAACTCGCTGTCGGCGGTGCACTGCTGGGCGAGGCCGCGCAGATGCTCACGGAGCGCACCGGTGGGTCGGACCTGGCAATGCTCGAGACCACTGCCACCCCGAATGGCGATTCGTATCTTCTCAACGGCTACAAGTGGTTCGCTTCGAACGCGAATGGCGCGGCGTTCGTGGTGCTCGCCAAGCCCGAGGGTGCCGACGATGCGACGCGCGGGATTGCACCTTTCCTCGTGCTGCTCGACCGCCGGGATGGAGGCCGCAACGGCGTGCGCATCCGGCGCCTCAAGGACAAGCTCGGCACGAAGGCAGTCGCGTCGGCGGAGGTCGAGTTTGTGGACGCCGAGGCGTTCCTGTTGGCGCCCGGTGGTGACGCGCCCGACCGAGCGGAAGGGCAGGCCGGTGACGGCCGAGGGCTCGCGCGCATGATGGAGATGACCAACGGGGCGCGCCTCGGGATCGCCATGATGGGCCTCGGGTGCGCACGGCGGTCGTTGGTCGAGGCGCTTTGCTACGCGCGGGCACGCGACGCCTTCGGAAAGCCGTTGGCCGAGCATCCGCTGATGCAGCGCAAGCTGGCCGAACTGATCGTCGACGTCGAGGCCGCCCAGCTCCTCGTGTTCGACGGCTACCTGCACCCGATGCGCATAAGCGCTCCGCTCATCAAGCTGCGCGCGGCGCGGCTGGGGATCACCGCGGCCAGCGACGCGATCGAGGTGCACGGCGGCAACGGCTACATCGAGCAGTGGCCGGTCGCCCGCATCCTGCGCGACGCACAGGTCAACACCGTGTGGGAGGGACCGGACAACATCCTGTGCCTCGACGTCCGCCGCGCCATCCTGCGCGACGAGGCGCACATGCCGTTGCTCGACCGTATGCGCGCCGCCGTCACCCAGGCGCCTGCGGGTGACGACGCCACGACGGCGATCGTCAGCGAGGCCGTCGAAGTGGCGGCAGCCGCCGTTACCAAGTGGGCGACGCTCGATCCGGTCACCGCCGAAGCGCGCCTCTACCCGCTCTCGCAGCTGCTCGTCGATGCCTACGCCGGTGCGCTGCTGCTCGAACACGCCGGGTGGGAGTCGCAGACGACCGGGAGCGATCGCAAGGCGTTGGTCGCCCGGCTGTACGCGCGTGAGCACCTTGCCGCGCGTAGTCCGGTCGACGCGGTCACTGCGCCCGCAGAAGAGCTCGACCGGTTCAAGGACCTGTGGGACGGCGCGCTCACCGACGAGCGCGTCGCCGGCTGAGAGGTTGGCTCTTAGGCGCTCGCTACTCCCGCCCGGGCAGCGTCGACAATGGCGTTGGCATGCCGGCGCTCCGAGCTGATCCGGCCGACGAACGTCTTCGCTTTCTGAGGCGCGAGGCAGAGCCGGAAACTCAGGCCGACGAAACGCCGGCCGGCACTGACGGCGGGCATCCGCTCCCACTCCTCATCCGTGAGCGTGACGTGCTCGGCGTAGCCCGCCATGACGCGTCCGGCGGCGGCCGGCGATCCGAGCAGGTACTCGAGCGAGGCCACCCGCGGACCGATGCCGGCGCCCGTCCAATCGACCAATGCGTAGCCGTCGACGACACGGACCATGTTCTTCGGCACCGGATCCGGATGGATGAGCGACTCGGGCAGTCCAGCGCCGTCGTCGGCGCCGGCAATCGCTTCGCGCAGCTGGTCGAGCCGGCCGCAATCGCCGGGCGCGACCCGCTCCTCCAGCTCGTCGAGCCAGCGCGCGGCCTCGTCGAGCTCGTTGCGTCGCCCGCCCTCGGCGAAGTGGTGCAGCGACCCGGCGGGGCGAGCGGCTGCCCCGGTGGGAAGTGAGAGCGCGTGCAGACGCCCGAGAAGCCTTCCGAGGATCTCGTACACGTCCGGCTCGAGCGGGCGTTTCAGGGGCGGGACGAACTGCGTCACGAGCACCTGCTGGCCGTGCAGGGTGGACACGGGCTTCTTCGCGGCAAGGCGCTCAGCGGGGTAGTCGCGGCCTGCGAGATAGCGCAGCACGGCGGCGTCGCCCGCGGTTGCCTTGGCCGGACGCTGCGCGGAGAAGACCCGCGCCACCCAGGCCGGGCCGTCGGCGCGCTCCACTCGGATGACACCGACGTCGAGCACCTCGACGCTCGTGACGTCGGTCCCGTGGATCTCGCGAAGATGCTCGGGCAGATCGTCGAGCCGGTCGCGGGTGAACATCCGTTGCAACGCCGAGTTGAACGGCGTGTCGTCGCGCTCCCCCGGCATCGCCGCAGAACCTAGAGGGCGGGGCCGTTTGCGAGACGAGCCGCGTCTTCGATCTGGTCGCGGAACCTGCGCCACGCAGTCGAATCGTCGATGCGCAAGTTGTCGTGTCCATGGAGGAGGCCGGCGGCACCGTCGATCAACTCGCGGATGATGTCGGCGTGACCAGCGTGGCGCTGGGTTTCGGACGTCACATGGACGAGGACTTGGTGAAGCGTAAGGCTGCGTCCCCACCACGGCACCCACGCAAGCGCGTCAAGAGGGAGTCCGTCGATCGTTGCATCTGCGAGTTCCCAGGTGCGCCGGTAGAGCGTGAGGATGTCTTCCCTCGTCTCCTCAGGCTTTGCCCACAGGTCCGCGTTGGGCTCAGCGTCGTCCGACGCCCATGGAAGCGACACATCGGGCGTGCGACCGAAGACGTCGCCGAAGTAGCGCAGATGCGTGCCCGCGTTGTGCGTGACGAGACCGAGCAGGTTCGTACCTGTGGATGTCAGCGGCCGGCGGATGTCGTACTCACCGAGCCCGTCCAACTTCCAGACCAGCGTCTCGCGTGCACCGCGCAGGTAGTCGTGCAGATCGCCCTTCACGTCCGGACTGCTCAACGCTTCCCCCTCTGGTCAGGCTCAATGCTTGCACCAGGCCGTCAGTCGTCGAGAACTCACCAAACGCCGGGTTGGGACGAACATGCCGCTGGGCTCACTCCGCGGCAGCGGACCAGTCACTTGGCCTTCGCCGCGCCGCACGCGCTCGATGCGATGGTCGCTTCTTTGGTCGTGAGTTGCTATCCCGCATACCCGGCGATCTCTAGCTCGAGCATTTCGGGTGACCGCTCGAAGCCGGCGCGTCGGTACCAAGGAAGGCTTGGGTCGCTCGGCCACACGATGAGCATCTCGAGGTCAAGCCCGTGAGCCCACGACTTCACGGCCTCCATGAGTTCGGTGCCGATTCCGAGGTTACGCACGCCGGGTTTGGTGTAGACGTTCGTGACGTAGCCGAAGTCGCGACTCGCCGAGCCGGGGTTGGGGACCTTCGGCACTCGGTAAACCCAAACGTTCGAGACGATCCGATCGTCGTCCTCGGCCACCCACACTGTCCACCGGCCTTCGATGACGTCTGACGTGACGGAGTCGACAAACCGCTCCACGAAAGAGCCGCGGCTCTCGCGTGCCTCGCGTTCGGGCTCCTCCTCGATCCGCCACTCCCAACGAAGCTCGGCCAGCTCGACGGCATCCGCAACCGTGGCGGTCCGAATTCGCATAACCGCAGTGTCGCCCAACAGTCGGTGCGGCATGACGATGCGGCTCCCTGCGATTGGCTGTCACGAAGGCTGCGTGGGCGGTCCCTGCGTAACGGGTGGCCGCTCGTCAGCGCCAGGAAGCGCGGTCGTATCCGAACGCGACGAAATCCTGTTCATAGAAGGTGTACACGCGTGCGGCAAGCTCAGGGTCGTAGAAGTCGCGGAAATTCGTATGCGGAGTCGCGTTGTATCGGGTCGTGGCCATTGCCAGGACGTGGGGTGGTGCGTCGAGTCGTTCGAAAATGACGCGGAAGTCCTCGGCGAAATTCTCGAAACGACCAATGACGTCGTACGCAATCACTTCAGGATGAAGCAAGTCGCATTGCGGCCGGAAGTGCCAGTCACGGCCAGCCACAAGATCCTCGCCAGTGACATAGTCGAATGCTTCACGAAAGCTGGCCGGTTCGGCCCTATCAATTGGAAAGTGAGCCGTCTCGCGGACCGCGTCCCGCAGCCAGCTGTAGTGAGTGTCGTCCTCGAGAACGATCTTCGACTTCCATGCCGACACGATCCGGTCGTAAGGGTTACGGACGAAACAGAACTTGAACCACTCCGCCGACGACAGAATCTCAAGCACGAGTGGGTCGGGGTGATCCAGCACGCACCAACCCGGCCAGTCGGCATGCGTATGCCACCACTGGATCTCGTTCCTCGGATCCTCAAGGGTGTGCACGGCGAACTTCAGGGTGCTGCAGCCAACCTTCGGCACAGCGACGCACATGTACTTTCGAGGAACTGACACACGCGATGCGTCACTCCAGGAACTCTCCGCCGCTCGCGACGCCGCGACGAACTCGAGCAACGTTGCCGCATCAGTCACCGGCGGAGATTTAGCCGGTCCCATAACTGCGAGCGACTCATTTAGCGAGCGCTTCATAACGCCAGGAGATTCCTTAGAGGCGACGAGCGGAATCGAACCGCTGTACGGGGCTTTGCAGGCCCCTGCCTAAACCACTCGGCCACGTCGCCAGAGCGGGCGACTGTAGTCGTGGCGGCCTACGGTGCGACATGACGCCGACTCCGACCGCGCGTGAGAACGCGGCGGCCTTCGGACTGGCGGCGCTGATGCTGGCCGCCGGCGCGGCGCATTTCCTGGTGCCGGACCGCTACGCCGCCATCGTGCCCGAGTCACTGGGGTCCCCTCGGGCGTGGGTGTACGGGAGTGGTGTCGCCGAGATCGCCGGTGCCGCTCTGGTTGCGCTCCCGCGCACCCGGCGCTTCGGCGGCTGGTACGTGGCCGCGCTGCTGGTCGCGGTGTTCCCGGCGAACGTGAAGATGGCGCTCGACGGTGGTGTTCCCGGCGAGTCGGGCGTTCTCGGGAGCGCGACCGTGGCGTGGCTCCGCTTGCCCCTACAGATCCCGTTGGTCCTCTGGGCGCTCTACGTCGCTCGCGCGGCCCGAAACCGCGAAGCCGTCCTCGCCAGGCGCTAACCTCTGAAGCTCACTTGCGGTAGTAGCTCAGTTGGTAGAGCGCGACCTTGCCAAGGTCGAGGTCGCCGGTTCGAGCCCGGTCTACCGCTCCAGTGTCGAAGCCCCCGCCGCGGCGGGGGCTTCGGTCATTCTGCGGCCTTGCGCTTCTTCGTGGCCGACGGCGCCCGAGCGGGACGAGCCGGCGCGGCGACCGCGTCGGCGGCCTTATTCAACTCCTCGAGCGCTTCGTCGAGATGGCGACCGATCTCT
>DATLOH010000107.1:0-4016 GCA_035536375.1 Acidimicrobiales bacterium | reverse complement strand
CCCGCGCCTACGACCTGAAGCGCTTCAGCGGATCAGAGGTCGATCTCGCCAATCTTGCGCTGCGCATCGCCATCAGCGAATGCGTCACCCTTCAGTCCGGCGGCGCCGTCGAGCTTCTGGTGCTCGACGAGGTGTTCGGCCCGCTCGACGCCGACCGACGACGCCTCGTGCTGAACGCGCTCGACGGCCTCCGCACCAGGTTCCGCCAAGTCATCGTCGTCACCCACGCCGACGACGTGAAGGCGCACCTCGGATCCGCCATCGAGGTCCGGCCCACCGGCGAGCGCCGCGCCACCGCCGCCGTCATTTGACGCTGCGCTCAAGCAGGCGGGTTGGGCACGCCGAGCTTGCTCACGGCCTGGAATGCCTCGAGCATCTCGATCGGAATCGGGAAGATGATCGTCGAGTTGTTCTCAGCCGAGATCTCCGCCATCGTCTGAAGCTGCCGCAGTTGGAGTGCCCCGGGGGACGCGGCGATGATCTGCGCTGCTTCGCCAAGCTTCTGCGCTGCTTGCAGTTCGCCCTCGGCCGCGATGATCTTCGCCCGGCGTTCCCGTTCGGCCTCAGCCTGACGAGCCATCGCCCGCTGCATCTGCTCCGGCAGGTTCACGTCACGGATCTCCACGCGGTGGACCTTCACACCCCATGACTCGGTCTGCGCGTCGAGGGCCGACTGAAGCTCCGCGTCGATGCGATCTCGTTCGCTAAGCAACTGGTCGAGCTCGTGACGCCCGACGGTCGAGCGCAGCGTGGTCTGGGCGACAAGCTGCGCCGACGCAAACCAGTTACGGATCTTGACGACCGACGCCTCCGGGTCGACGACCTGAAAATACGCAACGGCATCGACCGTGGCGGTGACGTTGTCCCTTGTGATCACCTGCTGCGAAGCCACTGGCACCGCGGAGATCTGCAGGTTCGTCTTGATGATCTTGTCGATCACCGGAATGATGAAAAACAGACCGGGCCCCTTCGCGCCAACGCTGCGGCCCAGCCGAAAGATCACCCCGCGCTCGTACTCCTGCACGATTCTCGCCGACATCGCCAGGAGCATCACCACAAGGATCAGGATGATGAATCCCCCGCTGAGCACTGCCTCCACCGACTGCCTCCTAGATCGTCAGATGGGCGACCCTATGGGATCGACGTGCGCAACGCGACCTCGACGGTCATGCCCGAGAACCCGCGCACGGTCACCTCGGTTCCCGGCGCGAGCTCTCGCGGATCGCGGGCGTTCCACAACGACCCGTCGATGCGCACGGTGCCGCGCCCGTCAGCCCAGCTCGTGACGACGCCCGTGCGGCCGATGAGCGCATCCATGCCCGTCTGATGCGGCAGTTCGAGCAAGCGTCGTGTCGAGGCCAGCAGCGGCCGGAACCCCGCCGCCAACGCGCCGGCGCCGACTAGCCCGACTGCAACTGTGGCGGGATCGTCGGCAAGTAGTCCGTACGCCGTGCTGCCCGCACCGAAGAGAACCGCAGCGACTGCCTGACTCGCGACCGAGGCGCGGCGCCGGGTCAACAGCACCGCCCACACGCACACTGCGGCGACCACCGACATGAGCGGCCACCATGCGTAACCCTGCCGGTCCACCAGCGCGACCGCCCACACGGCGAGCACCAACGCAGCGGTACCGGCGACGCCGAGCGTCGGCAGTGCAACTTCGACCAGCAACAGCGCCGCAGCCAACGTCAGCGCGAGCAGTACCACCGCAGGCAGGTCGGGCAGCCAATCCATCGTCCACCCACGGTACCGGCGCAGGCATGAAATAGCGGAGTCGCTACTCCTCCGGATCCTCGAGGCGGAAGCCGACCTTCATGGTCACCTGGAAGTGCTCGACGGCGCCATCGACGATCTGCCCGCGGATTTCGGTGGCCTCGAACCAATCGAGGTTGCGTAGCGTCTTCGCCGCGCGTGCGACGCCGTTGCGGATCGCCTCCTGTACCGAGTCCTGCGAGGTGCCGACGATCTCGGTCACGCGGTAGGTGCGGTCAGCCATCGGTGTTCTCCTCTGTCTTGCGGGATTCCTGCTCGACCGCCGCAGTCTGCCAGGTGGGATTCAGCGACGGCCCAAGCCCAGCGCAAGCCCGTCGAGGAACAGGTCCGCATCACGGGTGCGCGGATAGCGGGCGACGAGGGCGCGGAACTCTGCCCCGTGGTCGCTCTGCAACAGGTGGGCGAGTTCGTGGACCAGTACTGCGTCCAGTACCCAGCCCGGCACACCCTTGAGGCGATCGCTCAGGCGGATTGTTCGGTCGGCAGCCGTGCAGCTGCCCCAACGCGTCTCCTGGCGCGTCGACCACGTGACAGACGACGGAACCGCTAGCCCGTCGAGATACTTGTTCGACAGTCTCTCGGCGCGCGCTTGGAGCGCTTCGTCGCTCGGCCGACCTTTGGCTCGTCGCGCAATGAGCTTCGAGGCCAACTCGTCGGCGTACTCCTGGCGGTCGCGCTTCGACAACCGATGCGGGACGATCACGACGATGGTGTCGCCCTCCCAGTGTGCGGCAACCGATTTTCGCCGCCGCGCCGAGACGCGTATCTCGACCTCAGGCCGCTCCGCCTCGTGGGCCGGTGACTCGAACAGGTCCATCTGCACGTAGTCGAAGGTAGACCCAGTTCGCCGTGAATCCGTGGAGGGCTTTCGGACGACCCCACCCAACCTCCTGCTGGTCAGCGGCCGCGACCGGTTAGCTCGACGACTCGAGTCGCTTTGCTCGCGAGGCTGGTCGCCGCTCGGCGTGCTCTCGTCGCGGGTCATTCGGCTGACAGTGTGCGCGCGGACGGCGGTCCGTCCCTGTGCGGACTCAGCTGATGGCGCCGGGAGCGAGACCGGCGGTTTCGCCGCCGTCGGCGATGAACTCGGCGCCCGTGGAAAAGCTCGATTCGTCGCTGGCAAGGAACACAACGAGGTTGGACAGCTCGACGGGCTGGCCGACGCGGCGGAGAGCGACGTGCTTCTGGGGGGTGTCGAGGTTCTCGGTCATCGGTGTGGCGATGACGCCGGGGTGCACCGAGTTGGCCCGCACGTCATGGGCGCCGAGGTCGAGTGCGACCGACTTGGTGAGCCCGCGGACGCCGAACTTGGCGGCGTTGTAGCCGGGCAGTGCGGGGTAGCCCTGGATGCCAGCGGTTGACGAGATGTTGATGATCGAGCTGGGCGCGCCAGCCTTTAGGGCGTCGACTGCGGCATTGATGCCGTTGAACACGCCGGTGAGGTTGATCGCGATGATCGTGTCCCACTGTTCGGCCGTGTACTCGCCGATGGTGCCGAAGTTGGCGATGCCGGCGTTGTTGACGAGGACGTTCAGCTTGCCGAACCGTTCGAGCGCGGTGGCGACGGCGGCGTCCCAATCGTCGCGGCTGGTGACGTCGAGGTGGACGTAGACGGCCGCGTCCCCGAGCTCGGTGGCGAGGGCGTCGCCGTCGGCGTCGAGGATGTCGCCGAGGACGACCTTGGCGCCCTGGGCGACCATGGCGCGGGCGTGGCTGGCGCCCATACCGCGGGCGCCGCCGGAGATGAGGGCGACCTTGCCCTCGAGGCGGGTGCTGGTCGGATAAGTGGTGCTGGTGTCGGTCATGAGAGGCTCACTTTCGGTTGGGGCGCGGTCTCGCGCCGGCTGGTGGGAAGGACTTCGGTGGTGACCTCGGTGACCCAGCGGTTGAGCTCGCCGAGGGCGTTCGCCGTGAGCCCGTGCCCGCCGGGATCGCGGACGCCGGTGGTGGTGCTTCCGGCGTCGCCGTGGAGGTAGGTCCACGTTCGCTCGAGCAGCTCGCGGGGGATCACGACGTCGGCGTCGCCGTGGACGACGAGCACCGACAGCCCGGTGAGACGCTCCGGGGTCGTGGGGACACCTGCGTCGAAGGGCAGGGTCCCGTAGAGGATGGCGGCGCCGGCGAAGCGCTGCGGGTCGTCGAGGATGAGTCCGCCGGCGAATGCGGCGCCGCCGCTGAACCCGACGAGCAGGACGGGTCGCCCTGCCGGGGTTACGCCGTCGAGCCAGCTGCGAAACCAGGCC
>DATLOH010000106.1:0-16771 GCA_035536375.1 Acidimicrobiales bacterium | reverse complement strand
GCCAAGAATCTCGGTGAAGGCGCCGACGGTGGTCGAGCCCGGGGCGAACGCCCACTCGAAGAGCCGCACGGTGATGACGGCGCCGCCGTTGGTGGCGTCATATGCGATTACAAGGTCGCCATCGGTGCGCTGAGGCAGCTCCGGGCACGCCGGGTTTGGCTCGTTCGACTGGTTGAACTCCCAGTCGACGTTGGCGGAACCGTTCCTGGCCTTGCGGAAGAAGTCGACATACGCGAACACGTCGCCCGAAACCGGGTCGGTGCGGAACGCGATGTCGCCGCTCAACAGGTCGTCCTTCTGCGGAGCGCTGCCGAAGCCGCACTCCCAGCCGCCCGGCTCCTGGTTCTTCGAGCCCCCCGTGAAGATGTCGTCGTCTATCGCGTCCGCCGCGTCGGCGTCAGTGAACGACACCAGGTTGGGCGGAGGCGTCAACCAGTCGATCTCTGGTGCCGCGTCATCGACACGGTTGCCGTCGATCTCAAAACCACCGACGGTTCCCACCGCGTTCGCCGGTCCACCTGCGGCGACCAGTGAAAGAGCGACAAGAGCCGCCGCGACGAGTACAGCGATCCAACGACGTGCCAGCACAGACCCATCCCCCTGATTACGGGACCCAGCGCCCCAGTCAACGGACAAACCGTGCCATCGGGACCTTAAGTAAAAGGGGGGATCTGCTGAAGAAACGTTCAGGTCAAGCGCCCGGCCCCACCGCGTGCGCGGGCGCTTGCGGCTAATTCAGGTGGCTTCTCCGATCGCGTCCGACAACATTGTCTCCGTGAGCTACGCCTCCCCGTCCCATGAACTCGGTGATCTCGTCGAGCTCTTGGCTGTGCCGCACCGCGCCAAGCAGGCCTACCGGCAGCTGCGCTCCATCGGAGCCCCGGCTCGCGCCGCGGTGACACGGGGCTTAGCGCACGACGACCCCGGCGTTCGCAAGATGTGCTGCGTCCTGCTTGATCATCTGGCGGACGAGTCGACCTTCGCCAATCTCATCGCCATGCTCGCTGACCCCGTCTCCGGCGTGCGATTCCACGCGCTGCATGCGCTCGCGTGTGACCGCTGCAAGGCCGAGGGGTGCTCGTTGCCCGATAAGAGCGAGGTACTCCCTCGGGCCATCGAGGCGCTCGAGAGCGACTCCAGCCCGCACGTCCGCGCCATCGCAGTGGAGGTAGTCGCACGCTGGGCGCACACTGACGCCGAAGCGGAGTTAGCGCTCGTTGCCGCGCACACGCGCGACCCCAGCCCCGCTGTGCGCAAGAAGGCCGGCTGGTTCGCGCCGGGCGGAACGATCTACAAGCGCACGCAACCGAAGTCCGCTCGTCGTTAGCGGCGCGGGGAGGTTCCCGGGTGCTTTGTCGAAGCCTCTAAGAATGGGTGGTCTGGTCGGGAAGGGGGGATTTGAACCCCCGGCCTCAGCGTCCCGAACGCTGCGCGCTAACCAAGCTGCGCTACTTCCCGGTGCGACGAGCGTAGCCGCGCCTTTCGAGTGGTCCTTCAGTGTCCGTCAGGTGGCGAGGACGGGCGAGGGCGTGTACGCGTCGTCCTCGTAGCCCTTGCCGGCGAGGATCTCGCGCACCGCCTTACGGAGCTTGAGCGGCGAGATCGGCTTGACCAGAAACCCCTCGGCTTCGGCGCGCCGTGCCATGAACACGTCAGCGCGACGGTCGAGCAGCAACAGGACCGGCACGTGCTCGATGCGACCTCCGCTCTCCTCGAGGTGCAGGTCCATCGTTGTGGCAATGCCGCCCATCGAACCCATCTGCATGTCGAGGATGGCGAGGTCGATCCGCTGGTCGACCACGGCCTGACGCACGGAGCGTCCACCTGCGATCGGCACGATCTCGTGCTCGCCGGCCAGAGCCGCGCGCAACTCGTCATGGATGAACGAAGCGTCGCTCGCGACGAGGATCACGGCCATCAGCCGAGGCTAACGCCGCCCGAACCTGCGACCGATCCGCGCGCCCTTGCGCGCTAATCGGTCGCAGGTTCGGGGAGCAGAGGCGGGCGGCGAGGGCGGTTCAGAGGTGCTGGAGGATCTGGCCGAGGCCGGCGACGTCGTGAACGTCGTCGACGAGATAGGGGACCTTCGCGACCGGCGCCGGCGCCACTTTCTCGGCGACTTCGGCGACGTGTGCGACCTCGCGTCCGGCGACCTGGACGAAGTCGCGCAGGTTCTCGTAGAGCTCGACTAGCTCGGGCGAGGCGCCGTTCGGAGCGGTGACGGGCCCCCCCGGAGTCGCGCCGAAGGTCGGGTGCACCCGGTTGACGATCAATCCGTCCACTCCGAGCCCGGCTTCGTCGAGTCGCTCGGCGAAGTAGACGGCCTCGATCACGGCGTCGCGTCTCGGTGAGGTGACCACGACGAACGCCGTCTCGTCCGCGGCGAGGAGTTCGAGCACCTCCTGGGCACGATTGCGAAATCCCTCCTCCATGCCCTCGAACGCGCGGAAGAACGCCACGGCGTCACCGACCACCTCGGTCCCGACCACCTTCGAGATCGTCTTGAGCACCGCTTGCGTCGCCGCTCCAACAGCCTTCAGGTACGCGCGCGTCGGCATGACGAGGAGACGGAATATCCGGTTGTCGAGGAACTTGGTGAGCCGCCGCGGCGCGTCGAGAAAGTCGAGCGCGTTCCTCGTCGGCGGTGTGTCAATCACGATCAGGTCGTAGTCCCCGCTGTCATGGAGCTCGAACAGCTTCTCCATGGCCATGTACTCCTGCGTGCCGGATAGCGCGCCGGAGATGTTGCGGTACAAGCCGTTCGAGATGATGCGCTCGGCTTGGTCGGCAGTGGCGGCGTAGCGCGCGACCACCTGGTCGAATGTGGTCTTCGTGTCGAGCATGAGTGCGGACAGTTGGCCGGGCCAATCGCCCTCGACCGTGCCGGGCGTGTTCGTGAGCGCGTCGAGCCCGAGCGCGTCGGCTAACCGCCGGGCCGGGTCGATGGTGACGACGCACGCACGGCGACCGCGGCGCGCCCCCTCGATCGCGAGCGCAGCCGCGGTCGTCGTCTTGCCGACACCGCCCGAGCCGCAGCAGACGATGACACCGTGCGTCGCCGCGAGCTCGCGCAACGCGCTCATGTGCTCACCGTCTCCGGCTCGGGCAGCGCCTGCACTTGTTCGGCGAGCGCCGCAGCCAGGAGGCCGACCTCTTCTGCTCCGAGCTCGGTGGTGAAGAGCAGGGGCAACTCGAGGCGCGGCAGTGGCAACGCCGTTGCGAGCCGCTCGAGTTGCTCGCGTTGTAACCCCTGGCGGTGCAGCCGGAACTCCCCGGCGGCGCGCAGCGTCTCTTCCTCCGCAGGAGAAGTCGCGCCGCTCGTCGCGTCGAGGTCGAGATCGCGCACCGGATACAGCCCGTTCACCACAACCGGGCCAAGCTGCACGCCGACCCGGTCTTCCAAGGCGAATGCCGTCTCGACAACCTCGTTGACAGGTGTCTCCTCGGGGAGGGTCACCAGGATGACCTGGCACCGGGCGGCGTCGTTCAACAGGGCGACGACCTCTTCGGCCTGGGTAAGTATCGGGCCAACCCTGACTGCGTCGATGAGGCCCCGCGCGCTGGCGAGGAACGTGACTGCGTGTCCGGCTGCGGGCGCGTCGACGATGATCACGTCGGCTGCGCCCGCGCGCTCGAGCTGTTTGACCTTGCCGAGCACGAGGATGTCCTTGATGCCCGGCGCAGCGGTGGCGACCACATCGAGCACCCCCGACGACGACAGCCGTTTCGACAAGCGCTTGAGGCCATGGTCCTGGAGGTACTCGACCAGCGCGCGATCGGGCGTCAACGTACGGGCGCGCACCCCTGGGCTGAGCTCGATCTCGTTGTAGTCGAGCACCGTGTCGTCATGGCCGAAGGCGGCGGCGAGCCCGCTCTTGCCCTCGACCTCGACGATCAGCGCCGTAAGACCGGCGTCGGCGGCCATGCGCGCGAGCGCGGCGGTGACCGTCGTTTTGCCCACGCCGCCTTTCCCGGCGACGATGAGCACCCTCGAGAGGGTGGCGAACCCAGCAGGGTCCACTGCTCACCTCCACCGATCGCTGTCAGGAGAACGTCATAAAGAGGCTAATGGCCGTCGCGCTCGTGCTCGTCGCCGGTGCGTTGCTCGCGCCTGCGGCATCGGCGGCTCAGCCCGAGCGGCCCCGTGTCGACGTGATCCAGATCGGGGGTCTGCTCGATCGCGTGCAGGCCGACTTCTGGCTGAAGGCACTGCGCGACGCTGAGCGCGCGGATTCCCGCGCACTCGTGGTGCAGATCGACTCGCCACGTTCGGTTCTCGACATAGACCGGTATAACGAGCTGTTGGTGGCTGTGGTCAATGCGACGGTGCCGGTCGCCATCTGGATCGGCCCTCCGCGCAACGGTCACCTGGGCCGCGACGGAGTCCCCCTTTGGACGGGTGCGGACGCCCGCGGCCTGGCCCCCGGGGCGAGCGTGGACGGGCTCGACCGGCTTGAACGCGACGGCGTGCCGTTCCTCCGATCGCCAACGCTGGGCGACTTCATCGTTTCCCTCGACGGGCAGAAGACGAAGCGCGGCCGCACGATCGACATTCCGTCTCACATCGTTCGCGACGGCAAGGTGCCGCAGCAGGTTCCAGATGTGACGGTGCACTTCGACAAGCCAGGGCTGCTAGCCCGCACCATCCACGGCGTCACGGGCCCGGGCCCCGCGTATGGCCTGCTCGTCTTCGGGCTGCTTCTCGCCGTTCTTGAATTTACGACCGCCGGCGTGGGCCTCGCGGCGATCACCGGCGCGCTCTTGCTGGGGCTCGGAGCGCTCGGCCTCGGTGGTCTGCCTGTTAATGGGCTCGGCGTCGCTGCGCTGGTGGTGGCCGTGTTCGGCCTCAGCGTCGACCTACAAGCGGGTGCGCCTCGCGCGTGGACGGCGATCGGTACCGCCGGGCTGGTCTTCGGCACGCTCAATCTCTACCGGGACGGCATGGACGTGCCACTGGCGTGGGCCGTCGCCGTAATCGCCCTGACGCTTGTGTTCATGATCGCCGGCCTGCCGGCGCTCGTGCGGTCCCGGTTCTCGACGCCGACGATCGGCCGCGACGGGTTCATCGGCGAACAGGGGACTGCCGTGGGCGCGGTCGATCCCGAAGGCGTGGTGGAGGTGTTGGGAGCTTCGTGGCGCGCCCGAACGAACCGCGCGACGCCGATCGCCGCAGGTGAGGCGGTGCGCGTCGTCGCTATCGACGGCCTCCTGCTCGAAGTCGAGCCCGAGACAGGAGCGGCGCGTGATTACCGGGAGCGCCGTGCCCCGGCCGAGTGAAGACGGTCGACTCGCACCGAAACAGCAGGTCAGCGGCCCAAAAATCCTGCCAGACCCCTTGTCAGCCTCCCTTTCGAGGCGTAGCGTGCGACCCCTGCGAACGAACCAAAGGGGGGTTTGTCCAGTTGAGCAGTCTTCCAATCGACGATTCCTGGCAAGAAAAGGCTGCGTGCCGTGGTCCGCACGCAACCGTCTTCTTCCCCCCGGAAAGCTTCGAACGTAAGGATCAGAAGGAACTCCGCGAGGTCCGGGCCAAGGCGATTTGCGCCGAGTGCTCGGTCCGCAAGCCGTGCCTCGAGATGGCCATCCGCATCAAGGAGCCGCACGGCATCTGGGGCGGCCTCAACGAGGTCGAGCGCAAGGCGCATTCCCTAACCCACTAGCCCGCCGTAGGCCGGCGTAGACAACGTGGAATAGTTCGGTCGTGACCTGGCTGTGGATTGCCGTGAAGGTTGCGGTCCTCTCTGCGCTGACCGTACCGGTCGCCGTGAGCGGTACCTATGTTGCCGCCCAGCTCTTTCTGCCGCTGCCGGTGAACCTCCCCGAGCAACGCGCGGAGGTGACCAAGGGAATCAGCCATGTGCTCGACATCGACGGCAACGAGATTGCGCTGTTCCGCGAGTTCGACCAGAAGATCCCGGTCAAGCCCGAGGACATCCCCTTGCAGCTCAAACAGGCAGTCATCGCGTCCGAGGACCAGAACTTCTACAAGCACAGCGGTGTTGACTTCCGCGGCACTGCTCGTGCCCTGGTTGCGAACCTGCGGGGCCGCAGCCTCTCGCAGGGCGGCTCGACGATCACTCAGCAGTACGTGCGCAACACATCAGAGGGGATCACGTTCGAGCGGTCGCTGTTCCGAAAGGTCAAGGAGGTGCTTGCGGCCAGCCAGGTCGACCGTGGACTCGAAAAGGAAGAGATTCTCTTCCGGTACCTGAACACGATCTACTTCGGCGAGGGAGCCAACGGCGTCGGCGCCGCCTCGGAGACGTACTTTCAGAAGCCGGTAAACCAGCTCACACTGTCGGAGTCGGCGATGCTCGCCGGCCTCATCCCGGCGCCGAGCCTCTACGAGCCGCGCGGCAACCCCGACGCAGCTGACCAACGCCGCCGCGTCGTTCTCCGGGTGATGCTGGAGCAGGGTTACATAGACCAGGCGGCCCACGATGAGGCGGCTGCGCAAACCGTGTGGCCCGTGGTGCGAGGTAAGCCGCCCGGGCCGGCAACGCTCATCCAACCGCCTGTCACCGAGTTCCGGAAGTACCCGTACTTCGTGGATTACGTCGAGAAGTACCTGCGGGCACGCGGGTTCGACCCTGATCGGGCGGGCCTGCGGATTCAGACAAGTCTCGACCCGGCGGCTCAACGCGCAGCCGAGCGCGCCGCGGCCGATGCACTCAAGGGCACCGCCCACCCGGTGGAGTTAGCCATTGCGTCGGTCGAGCCTGCGACTGGTTTCGTGAAAGCCATGGTCGGCGGGCGCGACTTCTACACCGGGCCCTCAGCGAATGTGAACCTTGCGCTCGGAGGCTGCCCGCGAAAGCCGGCGGACCTCTCGAAAGTCAAGACCCGGGCGACATGCTGGGACGACCCCACCACCGTCGTCAGCGGCGGCGGCCCCGGACGCCAGACTGGATCGTCGTGGAAACCGTTCACGCTCGCGGCCGCGTTCGAGAAGGGCATCGTTCCCTCGAAGGTGTACCCGGCGCCAGCGACGTACCGAATCCCCAACTGCCGTGTGACCAAGGCTTCGCGCTGCACCATCTCCAACAACGAGGGCCGCGGCGGCGGAGCCCAGAGCCTGCGAACGGCGACGGCGCAGTCGACGAACACCGTCTACGCGGCGCTCGAAGCCGACGTCGGCCCTGAACGTGGCATCGAGATCGCGAAGAAACTCGGTATCGGGAGCGCGTTCTACTACCCGACCGACCACGGCGTGGCCGGGCTCACGCTCGGGGTGCTCGACACCGCGCCGCTCGAGATGGCCGCGGCGTACGCCGTGTTCGCGAACCGCGGCGAACGCCATGCAGCCACGCCCATCGTGAAGGTCGTCGACAGCGCCGGGAAGACCGTGATCGACAATACGAAGCGCAAGCCGGAGCGTGTCCTCGACGAGATTGTCGCCGACAACGTCACCGACCTGCTCCGAGGAGTAATCGCCGGTGGCACAGGAGGACGCGCCGACATTGGCCGTCCCGCAGCCGGCAAGACCGGGTCGTCACAGGAGAACGCGAACGCCTGGTTCGTGGGCTACACGCCGGCGCTGTCCACCGCAGTGTGGATGGGCAAGGTCACGGGTCAGGGCCCCAAGGATGCGCTTGTCCGCATCAAGGGTGTGGCTCGCGTGTTCGGCGGCACCATTCCGGCGGCGACGTGGAAGGACTACATGGGTCAAGCGCTCGAGGGCGTCCCGGTGACTGACTTCAACGAGCCTGCGCCTATCAAGTCGATCGCCGACGCACTGAGCCGCAAGGAGCGGTCTGGGTTCGATCCGGGGCCAAAGCGCTCGCCGACCGATGTCGGAAACGGCGGCCAGTTCGAATTCGACCTCCCGCCCCCCAAGGCGCGTCAGCCGGCGACAACCACAACCTCCACGACGACACCGCCTGGGCGCGGTCCTGGCGACGGCGACGGCGGCGGAGGAGGCATCGTCTTCCCCGACTAGGCCCCGCTGCGGGTTCGACTCAGCGGCGTTCGCCGGGCGCGCTCGGGCTGTCGTTCGGGCAGCGGAGCACCTTGTCGCACGCCTGGCGGATCGCAGGCGACCAGAACACCGCGTCGCTCCCGAACCCGAGGGGCGCGAACGAACGAGACGCCACACCGACCACCTTGCCGTCGTTGTTCAACAGCGGGCCGCCCTGGAATGCTTGGCCGACAGCGGCATCGTGTTGGATGCCGTTGCCGGAGACGTCGGCGACGAATCCCTGTGTGGCCGCGCCGCCCGCCGCGCCCAGCGCAGATGCTGCGAAAACGCGCTCTCCGGTCTTGACCGCCCCCCGACCGGCGAAGCCGAGAACCGGGATCCCCCCGCGCCCGACCACGAAGAGCGCAAGGTCACGATCCTCCTGCCAGGTCCAGAGCGTGGCCTTGACGACGGCGTCCTTGTAGCGCACCTCGATGTTCGGGCCCGGCTGCCTCGTCGACGCGCGAATCGTCGTGTAGCTGGCCAGAACGAGGGTCTGCGAGTTGTCTGAAGCGACCGCGAACCCCGTGCCAACCGAAGGAGCGCCGGACTCATCGAGAGATCGGATGAAGAACAGCGACGGTCCCGCCTTCTTCACGAGCGACTCGAGCGTGTCGCCTTCGGCGCGGATGCGGCGCAGCGGCTCGATCTCTTTCTGGATGTCGTCCTTCGCTTTGTCGCGTTCGGCTTCGATCGCCTTCGTTGCCTCTTTGAAGCGGCTGTTGAACGTCGAGACAAATGCATTGGCGCGCGTTTCCGCCTTCGTGCGGCGGAAGTCGTAAAACGAGTACAGCACCGCCCCTGAGAGTGCCGCTCCGATGGAGAATGCAAGAAGCAGTGCTACGAAGCCCGTGGCCGATCGAGGGACCATCTGATGGACGACACGGCGTGCGGCGCTCTGCTCGTCGGTGTCGGGACCTGCCATCGGGTCGCAAGGTAGTGCGGCGATAGCGTGCTGTGGTGTCCGCCGAGTCCCTCATGCCGCGCGACGCCGCCACGGTGATGCTCGTGCGTAACGCCGCACAGGGTTTCGAGGTGTGCATGTTGAGGCGCAACCTCAACTCGGATTTCGTCGGCGGCGCCTACGTCTTCCCGGGTGGGGCGGTCGATCCCGGCGATCGGCTTGATGCGCTGGCTGAGATATGCACCGGACGCTCAGACCAGGACGCGTCCCAGCAGCTCGGGGTCGAGGCCGGCGGACTGGCATTCTGGGTCGCCGCAGTCCGCGAGTGCTTCGAGGAGGCCGGCGTGCTCCTGGCCATCGACGAGACCGGCACGGTCGTGTCGTTTGCCGACGCCGACACAGAAGCACGGTTCGTCGTTCATCGCCGAGCAGTCGACGGCGGCGAGCTCGACCTCGTCGACCTGTGTCGCACGGAGCGACTTCTGCTCGACGTGCGACGCATCCACTACTTCTCGCACTGGATCACACCGGTCGGTCCGTCGAGGCGGTACGACACGCGGTTCTTCGTCGCCGCCGCGCCGCCCGAGCAGGTTCCCCTGCACGACGATCGCGAGACTATTGCCACGATCTGGGTGAGCCCGAGCGATGCGCTCGACCGGCATCAGCGCGGCGAACTGGAGCTGATCTTTCCGACGATCCGCAACCTCGAGGCGATCGCCCGCTTCGACACTGCGGAGGAGCTTCTCGCGGCGGCTGCGGCGATCGAGAACGTTCCGGCGATCCTCCCGCGCATCGTCAACGACAGGCACGGCGTGCGCATCTTGCTCCCGGGCGACCCCGGTTATGACGACATTGTCGACGGCCGGCTCCCTGAGGGCCTGCTGCCTGACGGCAGCCTCGCAGGGCACGCGGTCGACGGACGTGAGATCGCACGGTGAGCACCGCGACTCCGGATGCACCTGTCGTCACCGGCGAACCCGTCCAGATCAGCGCGCTGGTCCGTCGCCTGACGTGCCCGAATCCGGGGATGATGACGGGCCCGGGAACGAACACGTACCTGGTCGGAGAGCACGACGTTGCGGTAATCGACCCCGGGCCCGACCATCAGCAACATCTGGATGCGATTCTTGCGGCAGCGTCGGGTGGCGTCCGTTGGATCATCGCCACGCATACGCACGGCGATCATTCGCCCAACGCGACCGCGCTCGCGGCGAGGACGGGCGCTGAGGTCATCGGATTCTGCGCAAAGGACGGGTTCGTCCCGACCAGAACGGCCAGCGATGGCGATGTCGTGGCGGGCGCAGGATTTCGCCTTCGCGCGGTGCACACGCCGGGACACGCGTCGAACCACTTGTGCTGGCTACTCGAGGAGGAGAACCTCCTCTTCTCCGGCGATCACGTGATGTCCGGCTCCACGGTCGTGATCAGCCCGCCCGATGGCGACATGGGCGAGTACGTAGCGTCGCTGGCGCGCGTCAAGGAGATGCGCGTGGACGCCATCGCTCCGGGGCATGGGCGCCTCATTTCCGATGCTGACGCGGTGCTGGAGCAATACATCCGCCACCGCGCAACCCGCGAGGAATCGATTCTCGCCGCTCTAGCGGGGATGACCGAGGGGACGATCGACGACATCGTGCGCGCGGTCTACGTAGACGTCGCTGCGGCTCTCCATCCGGTCGCGCGTTACTCGGTGTGGGCGCATCTCAGGAAGCTCGAAACAGAGGGCGCCGTCGTGGCTACCGACCGTGACGACATCGACGGGCGGTGGCGAACCAGATGAAGGTCGTCGTCACAGCCGGGGCCTGAGACTTTGTCTATCGGCGCAGCCTCTTAGTCTCGTTGCTCATGGCTCCTCTACTCGACGCCCAGAGCGTCACGAAGATCTACCGCACGGGCGTGGTCGAGGTGCCTGCGCTCCATTCGGTGAGCCTGACGATCGATGCCGGCGAGTTCGTCGCCGTCATGGGCCCGTCGGGGTGTGGGAAGACGACGCTGCTGAACTGCCTCTCAGGCCTGGACGACATCGACGGAGGCTCCGTGCTCGTCGATGGCGCTGACATTCACGCCATGAGCGATGCTCGGCGGACCGAACATCGCGCCAACCACATGGGTTTCGTGTTCCAGAGTTTCAACCTCATCCCGGTGTTGTCGGCGGTGGAGAACGTCGAGCTGCCGCTGCTGCTCACCGGCACGAGATCGAGCACTGCGCGCGAGCGGGCTTCGGCGATGCTCGAACGAGTCGGGCTCGGGCACCGGCCAACCCACCGGCCCAACGAGCTCTCAGGCGGCGAGCAGCAGCGGGTGGCGGTGGCCAGGGCGCTCGTGAGCGAGCCGGCGATCGTTTGGGCCGACGAGCCGACCGGCAACCTCGACAGCACGATGGCGACGACGGTTCTCGATCTCCTGCGCGAGGTCAACGCCGCCGGCCAGACGATCGTCGTCGTGACCCACGACGACGGGATCGGCGCGTCGGCGCAGCGCATCGTGCGGATGCAAGACGGCGAGATCGTCGGCGCATCCGCTGAGCGTTTGACCGCGTCTCGCAAGCAGTAGCGGCATGGCTGCACTCATTCCCGTCGCACTCCTCGCTCTGATCGTGGGCCTCGTCCTGCTGATCTCGTTCGACGCGCTGTTCCGGCCGACAATCCGGCGGCTCGCAGTGCGCAACGTCACGCGGCGCCGGGGAGAGGCGGCGCTCGTCGTCCTTGGATCGCTCTTGGGCACCGCAATCATCACGGCGTCGTTCATCGTCGGAGACACACTCGGGGCCTCGACCCGCGACATCGCCCGGACCGATCTCGGCCCCACGGACGAGGTCGTACGCATCGTGGGACTCGGCCGCGGGCCCGAGATCGCGGAGAGTCTGCGCACTCCGCCGATCCCGAACGTCGACGGACTGCTCGAGCTCGTCGTCAGCGGCGCCGCCGTGGCGACGCCCGACGGGCCCGACCGCCGCGCCGAACCAGTCGCTCAGGTGGTCGAAGTTGACTTCGATGCCGCGCGGGCATTCGGCAATGATCCGGGCGTCACGGGTCTCGCGGCTGCAGGTGCGACCCCGACCGGCGACGAGGTCGTGATCGGCGAGGAGCTGGCCGACAAGCTCGACGTAGACCGGGGCGATTCGATCACGCTCTTCGCCTACGGCAAGGAGCGCTCGCTGACGATCCGCTCCGTCGTGCCCCACGTAGGGATCGCCGGCTTCGGCTCGCCCAATGTCTTCGTTCCGCTCGGCACGGTCCGCGCGCTCGCGGGGCCCGCTGCCGAGCCGGCGGGAGGGTCGACCGCGCCTGCGGGTACCGACGACAGCGGGGCGGCCCCTCCGGCGTCGCTCGTGTTCGTTTCGAATGCCGGCGGCGTGTTCGAGGGGGCTAAGCACACCGCGTCAGTTGCAGCCGCGCTACGGGATCGCGTCGAAGGGTCGCCGGGCGTCGAGATTCGCACGGCGAAGCGAGACCTGCTCGACGACGCGGACGCCAACGCTGCCGAGTTCACGCAGATCTTCGGCGGCATCGGGGCGTTCAGCGTGATCGCCGGCATTCTCCTCCTGATCAACATCTTCGTGATGCTCGCTGACGAGCGGAAGAGCGAGCTAGGGATGCTGCGCGCTGTCGGGCTCAAGCGCAACCAGCTCGTGCGCGCGTTCGGCATGGAAGGCGGTATCTACTCGGTGCTCTCCGCCGCCGCCGGGGTGATCGCCGGCATCGGGGTTGGCCGAGTGATCGTCGTCGTCGCCCAGAGCATTTTCAACCAGGACGATCCGCAGTTCCGCCTTCAGTTGGCGTTCGCGCTCGAGCCGGGCACGCTGCTGCTCGGGTTCATCGTCGGCGCAAGCATCTCGTTGATCACGGTGTGGGGCGCGAGCATCCGGCTCGGTCGTTTGAACGTGATCCGCGCGATTCGCGACATTGCCGAGGCGCCGGCGACTGGACGACGCCGCACCCGATCGATGATCCTCGGAGCGCTCGGCATCGTTGTCGGTGGCCTCATGCTGCAGTCGGGGGTGAGCAACGACGCATGGTTCGGCGCCCTTGCCGGGGTGCCTATCGCCGCGTTCTCCTCCGTATCGCTTCTCCGGCGTCTTATCCCACTTCGACTCGCCGTCCTCGCCGGGTGTGGAACCGCTCTCTTCTGGGGAATCGCCGTGTTCTCGATCCTTCCCGACGCGATGGAAGGAACCGACTTTCCTGCGTTCGTCACGCAGGGCGTGATCCTCGTCGCCGCTGCCGTTGCGATCGTTGCGACGAACGACGACCTCCTGAGCGGCGTGGTGAACCGGCTCGGCGTCTCGAACAGGACGTTGTCGATCCGGCTCGGGTTCGCTTACCCGCTGGCGCGTGTCTTCCGAACCTCGATGCTCCTTGGGATGTACGCCATCGTCGTGTTCACCCTGACGTTCCTGTCGGTGTTCTCGAACCTCTTCAGCGCGCAGGCACCGAAGTTCACGCGGGAGGCCAGCGCCGGGTATCACGTGCTCGTGAACTCGAACGCTTCGAATCCGGTGCCCGCCGGCGCGCTCCTTGCTCACAGCGACGTGGTCGCGGTCACGAGCTTCCAGAGAGCCTTCCCACGCTTCACCACCGACTTCCAGCCGAAGCCGACGAACTGGCCGCTCTCAGGATTCAACGCCTCGTTCCTCGAGCGAAGCATTCCCGCGCTGAGCGACCGTGATCCGGCGTACCCCGACGACGCCAGCGCATGGCGCGCCGTACTGGGCGACCCGACGAAGGTGGTCGTGTCCGACTTCTTTCTCCAGGGCGGCGGCCCTCCGGAGGCGCGCTTGGATGTGGGGGAGCCGCTCCAGGTCATCAACCCGTTGACGCGAGAACGGCGCGAGCTGCGCGTCGCTGCGGTGATGACCGGTGACTGGCTGTTCAACGGCGCCATGGTGGGTGATGCGTTTGCAACGACCTTCTTCGGAGGTGACGCGCCGACCAGCCGTCACCTCGTCGCGATCAAGCCTGGCATCGACGCCGACGACGCCGCAGCGCGGCTCGAAGGTGCGCTGCTCCAGCACGGCGTGCAGGCCTCGTCTGTCGCGTCGGAGATAGAGCGCGGCCTAGGCCAGCAGGAGAGCTTCATCACGCTCATGCAGGGCTACCTCGCGCTCGGTCTCATCATCGGGATTGCTGGCCTAGGGGTGGTCATGGTGCGTTCTGTCCGTGAGCGACGCCGTCAGATCGGCATGCTGCGGGCGATGGGTTTCCAGAGCCGCGTCGTGCGGTCGACCTTCCTCGTCGAAGCTGGCTTCATCGCCGTGCAGGGAATTGCGCTCGGCGTAGTGCTCGCGTTGGTGACGAGCTATCAGCTCCTCACCAAGAGCGAGACGTTCGGTGATCAGACGATCGATTTCGCCGTGCCGTGGACGTCGATCACCGTGCTGTTCGTCGTCGCGCTCGCAGCGTCGCTCATCGCCAGCGCCACCCCCGCAAATCAAGCCGCCCGCATCAAACCCGCCGTCGCCCTCCGCATCGCAGACTGACTTTCGGCGCTCACTCGTTCGCCTGCGGCTCGGTTTTGGCGCTCACTCGTTCGCCTGCGGCTCACTCCGTTCGGCCGAGTGGCGCTCGCTCGCTGCGCTCACTCGCTTAATCGACGGCCCTTCGGGCCGCGGTTTCTGGCTCCTCGCCGGCGAAGCCGGACTGCGGGCATGTGAGGGGGCTGCGCCCCCTCACGCTCCCCCGGGGCGGTACACGCTCACGTCTTGCTCTGTCCCCCGCGCTCCGCCGGGGTGTTCAGCCTCGCCGTCATGGGGGCGATCGGAAAGGCGGGGCCGGGAGGTCGCCTCCGGTGGGGTTGGGCGGGGGCTGGCCGCCGGGGGCGAGCCTCCCGGCCACGCCGGCGCGCGACGTTCGCCACCGGCGCGCGAGGTGCGTCGTAGCGGCGCGGTCGCTACAGGTGCGACAGGCGGTCGATGGCGGTGCAGCCTCCGGAGATGGGGGGGAGCGCTTCGGTGACGAGACACTCGACGAGCGCCTGGTACGCCGCGGCCGCAGGGCCGCTTCCGAGGACCGCTGGCTGTCCGAGGTCGCCACCGCGAGCGACCTCGGGATCCAAAGGAAGTTGCCCGAGCAGCGGGACGCCCAGCTTTCGCGCCAGCCGGTTGCCGCCCCCCTCACCGAAGAGCGGGTAGCGCTCGCCGTGGTCGCACACGAACGCGCTCATGTTCTCGATGACGCCCACGACCCGCAGGTAACCTTTGCGCGCCATGTCGGCGGTACGAGCGGCGACCTGTTGCGCGGCGATCGACGGCGTTGTGACGAGGAGTACCTCTGTGCGCGGCAGCATCCGCGCCAGACCCATCTGCACGTCGCTGGTTCCGGGAGGCATGTCGATCAGCAGATAGTCGAGGTCGCCCCAGGCGACGTCCTCGAGAAAGTGCTGCACGGCGCGATTGAGCATCAGGCCGCGAAGCATTACCGCCTCATCCTCCTCGGCGCCGCCGACTGAGCCCATCGACACCACACGAAGCAGCCCGTCGCCGAGTGCGCGCTCGATGGGCTGAATCCGGACCCGCCCCTCTGAGTCCTTCTCGGCGTCGACCTTGTCGCCGACACCGAGAAGGCGAGGAATGGAGTAGCCGCCGATATCGGCGTCGAGCACACCGACGCGGAACCCGCGCATGGCCAAGCCGGCTGCCACGTTCGCAGTGACGGAGCTCTTGCCAACGCCGCCCTTGCCCGACGCAATGGCGGCAACGCGCGCGGTGGGCGCCAGATCCATATCGACGCGCGAGCGCTCCTGCGCCTTGAACCGCGCCCGGTCCATCAACGCGCGCTTTTGCTCCTGGGTCATCTCGCCGAACTTGACCAAAACCTTGTCGACGCCCGCGAGGTCGCCCACCCGAGCTCGGACGTCTGTCATGAACTGGGCGCGCAGCGGGCACCCGGCGGTCGTGAGGGCCACCGTGACGGTGACGACGCCGCCGTCGAAGTCGATCGAACGCACCATGCCGAGGTCGACGACGCTTTCGCCCAATTCCGGGTCGATCACACCGGCCAGCGCGCCCAACACGTCGGTCTCGGTGGCCACTGCGGAATTCTACCGGCTGGGATCGGTAATATTTCCGCTCGTGGAACGTCTCGGGGTGTTCAAAGCGCTAGGTGACAACACCCGATATGCCATCTACCTCGAGATCGCCCGGTCTGGACGACCACTGTCCACGGCGGAAATCGCGAGCGTTCTTGTCCTGCATCCGAACACGGTGCGACCACACCTGGAGCGCATGCGCGAGGCCGGCCTCCTCGAAGTCGTCGTCGACAACCGCGGGACCGTCGGACGCCCCCAGCACCGGTACCGACCAGCAGACGACGCACCCTCGCTCGGTTTGGAGCCCTCGTCGTTCCGGTTGCTTGCGAACCTGCTCGCCGCGGCCGCGGCGATCGGCGCGGTGAGCTCCGACCAGGCTGCGGACGCGGGCCGGGCACACGGCCGGATCAGCGCCGAAGCGCTCGGTGAGCAGTTCCCGCGCACCGACGCGCACCGCTGCATCGCCGCACTCGCCGAGGACCAGACGTCGCTCGGGTTCGACCCCGCAACGGTCGACGAAGGCACCACTGCGACGATTGCCTTCACCCGGTGTCCATTTCAGGAGCTCGCCGAGGCCTATCCCGATCTGGTCTGCCACCTGCACCGGGGAATGGTTGAAGGGTTCGTCGAGGTTGCTGTAGGCGCCGAGCTCGCGGCTTTTCACACGTTGGCTGATCGGGATCCGTGCCGGACCTCGCTCACCCTTCGGTAAACTTTCACGCAGAAGACCCGGGAGGTCACCGTTTCATGAGCGTCACCGAGAACTCCACCGACAGCACCACCAGCTCGACCATTACCGTCAGTGACGCTGCCGCCGCCAAGGTTGCGGAGCTTCTGAAGCAAGAGGGTGACGACCGCCTGGCGCTGCGCGTTGCCGTGCGGCC
>DATLOH010000105.1:0-15226 GCA_035536375.1 Acidimicrobiales bacterium | reverse complement strand
CGGAACAGCCGGGCGAAGAAGCCCCGGCGCTGCTCGGCCGCGGCCTCGACCAGCTCCACGTCGGCGGCGACGGCCTCGGGGTCGTGCTCCGCCGGGGCCTCGGCGACCATCGGCTCGGGCTCGGGCTCGGGCTCGGGCTCGGGCTCGGGCTCGGGCTCCGGCTCCGGCTCCGGCTCGGGCTCCGGCTCGGGCACCGGCTCCGGCTCGGCCTCCGGGATCGGCTCCGGCTCCGGCTCGGCCTCCGGGATCGGCTCCCACTCCGGCAACGGCGTCAACGACGGCGGCTCCGGCAACGGCTCCGGCTCGGGTTCCACCGCCGCGGGCTGCGGCGGGACGAGGCCCTCGAGCACGACCGCGCTGGCCTCCTCGAGCGCAGCACACTCGGTGAAGGTGTCGGCGGCGGCGACATCGCCACGGTCACGGGCTGCAGTTGCGTACTCGCGCCACGTCGCCGCTCCTAGGCGCTCACCCGCAGCCTGCAGCGCGTACTGCTCCTCGCGTGTCGAGCCTTCGAAGGCAGCGTCAGTTCTCGAGCGAAGGTCCGGATGCGCAGAGAGCAGCGTGGCCTGAACGGCGGCTGCATCGGTCCGCAGCTGCTCGACGCGTGTCGCGATCTCTTCTTCGCGACCGGCGCAGTCGAACAGCCGCTCGGCAATTGCGTCCTCGGCTTCTTCGGCCCAGCCCACGTATCGATCCGCGGCCCAACGCTCGAGCATTGCCAGGAGCAGAGGATGATTTTCAGACGGAAGAGTCGCCAGGACAGGGCCGAGGATGGCGACGATGTCGGAGCGCGTCGAGTCGCTCACGACGCCGACCACGCAAACCGGTACGCGACTGCGCACGTCTCGCCGGGCGACAATCCGACGACCCCGTGACCGTCAATTCCGCGCTCGGCGAGCCCGAATCCGTCGTTCGCCATGGTCACTGGTTCGACGCATACCCATCCGGGCGTGCCGCTGTACACGACGATCTGCGTCACCGGGCCAGTCCAGGACAGATGCAGGCCGGGCACCTCGGCGGTCGTGCCCGACAACTCAGTGAAACACCGGTCCATCGGGGGCGGCACGCGTGGCGTGCGCAGGTCGTGACCAGCGTCGACGAGCACCGGAGGGCCCGTCGGGATCGGCGTATCTCCCGGCCACATACGGTCCGCCGGCACACGCACCTCGCCGGCCACGAACCACGGGTGGATGCCCAGACCCACAGGGACCACCGCGTCCGACAAGTTGGTGACCGCAAGCGTCTGGTCCAGATGTGTCGGCGAGACAGTGAACGTCTGCGAGCCGAGCACGTCGTAGCAGCCCTCGGTTGCGCGCACCTCGATGGTCGCCGAACGCTCGTCGGCTGCGACCAGCGACCACGGGACCCAGGCCACCAGGCCATGTATGGCGGTGTTGTCATCGCGGTTGACAGGCACTTGACAGACACGCCCGTCAAACGTGAAACGACCGCCGGGGATGCGGTTCGACCACGGCAGCAGCGGATAGCTGCCCCACTGACTCCAACCGAGCGAGGCGAACTCCTCACCACGCAAGAGCCGTGTGCCGTCGACCTCGATCTGGCCGAGCCGACCGCCTTCGTCGGGAAAGATGCGAACGGACGCGGGTCCTGCCCGCAGCTCGACCGCGTTCACGTGAGCTCGCGAGACTGCCGGCACCACTCGAGGTACTGCACGACGTCGCCGGCCTCTGGCGTCCCGCCGTCGCCGCCGTACTGCGTCACGAGACGGAAGTGGAGGTAGTCGCGATCGGGCGACGGGAACGGCGGCCATGTTCGCCACCAGCCCGGCCGAGCCAACGTTGCGGTCTGCCGCAGCGCAGTCCGCCACAGATCGGGTCGTGCGGCGATTGCACGCCCGGTCGCGAGCAGCGTCCGCACGCTCAACCCCGTCGTGTGGCCTCTTTCCACGGTCCCCCGTCGGCCTTGGGCTCCTTCGGAAGACCGAGGACCATTTCGCCGATGATGTTGCGCTGGATCTGGCTTGTACCGGCGTAGATCGTCCCCGCTCGAGCGTTGAGGAACGTGCCGGTCCAAGACATCGAGCTGTTCGGCGCGCCGAGGTCGTCGGGGCTGAACGCCGAGAGCGGCCGGCGACCCTCTGGCGCGGTGGCGTGCATGCCTGCGATCGCGACTCCGAGTTCGGAGGAAATGCGGTGATACTCGCTCCAGTACAGCTTGGCGATCGACGCTTCAGGTCCGACGTGGCCACCGCTGAGCCAGGTCGTCAGTGTGCGCAGGCCGAGGTACCGCATGATCGCGACCTTCGAGTAGCACCATGCGAGCTGCTGGCGCACGAGGGGGTCGGCGGCCTTGCCGTTGAGCCGCGCGTGCTCCAGTAGTCGGTCGATCTCGGTCTTGAACATGAGCGGAACGGTTGCCGCCGCCGCGCCGCGCTCGTGACCGAGCAACGTCATGGCCACCGCCCATCCGCCGTTGACCTCACCGATCACGTTGCCCCTCTGACACCGAGCATCGGTGAAGAAGACCTCGTTGAACTCGCTATCGCCGGTCATCATCTTGATCGGTCGCACCTCGACGCCGGGCTGGTTCATCGGCACGAGCAGGAAACTGATCCCCTTGTGCTTCGGCGCATCCGGATCAGTGCGGGCCAGGACGAAGATCCAATCCGCGAAGTGACCGTTCGACGTCCAGATCTTCTGCCCGTTGATCACCCACTCGTCGCCGTCGAGCTCGGCGCGGCAGCCGAGGTTACCGAGGTCGGACCCAGCGTCAGGCTCCGAGTAGCCCTGGCACCAGCGGTCCTCCCCCGAGAGGATGCGCGGCAAGTAGTGCTTCTTCTGCTCGTCGGTCCCCCACTGAAGGATCGTGTTGCCGACCATCTGAATGCCGAACACGTCATTTGGCCCGCCGGTCGGAACGCCGGCGCGGGCGAACTCCTCTGCGAGCACGACCTGCTCGAGCGGGCTAAGGCCGCCCCCGCCGAATTCGGTCGGCCAGGAGACCGCCAGGTAGCCGTGATCGCGCAAGGTCTGCCGCCACTGCTCGACGAAGGCGGCGGCCTCCTCGTGGTCGAGCCCGCCCATGCCCTGCCAGTCGACCGGCAGCTGTTCGGCCAAGAACGCGTGGACTTTCTCGCGGTACTGCTCGGCTTCGGGCGACCAACGGATGTCCATCGCATCAGGCTACGCGTCGGCGCAAAGTCGATCAGCGCAGAACGAGCGCGGCCGCTCCGATCAGCGGACCGTCGGCGCCCAACCCGCCGGGGATGATTCGCGCCCCGCGGGCGAAATCGATTCGGCTGCGGGCGTCGAGTTCAGCCTGCGCGGCGCGGAAGAAGGGCTCGCCCATCCCAAGCGCGACCGAGCCGGCGACCACGGCGAGGCGCAGATCCAACAGGTTCGCGACGCTTGCGACCCCGCGACCAACCAGCCGGCCGGTGCGCTCGATCGTTGCGGCGTCGGCCTCGCTCGCCGGAGCGCCGGTGGCCTTGGCGATGGAAAGACCGCTCGCCTCGGCCTCGAGGCACCCGCGGGCTCCGCACACGCAGGGGCGCCCGTCGGGCTCGACAATGACGTGCCCGATGTGCCCGGCGTTCCCGTCGCGGCCATCGAGCAGCGCCCCACCGAGCACGATTCCGCCGCCCACGCCTGTCGAAACGACCATTGCCACGTAATCCGTTGCGCCTGCGGCGGCGCCGCACCAGCCCTCTCCCATCGCAAGCGCCTTGGCGTCGTTGTCGACCCGGACGCGCAAGCCAGTCCGCGCCGCCAGGCGTTCGCGCAGTGGAAACGATCGCCAACCGGGGATGTTCAGCGGCGAGACAAGCTCGCCCGCACCCGTCATGGGCCCGCCGCACCCGACTCCGATCGCGACCACCTCAGTCCCGTTGCCGGCCGCGCTGTAGAGCACCTGGTCGACGAGCGCTACGAGGTCTGGCCACGGGTCTTCGACGGCGGTCGGACGTCGCAGACGGTCGAGGATTGCTCCGTCGCGGCCGACCAAACCGACCTCGATCTTGGTCCCGCCGATGTCGACGGCGAGGGCGACGGTCACGGAGGCCGAACCTATCGGTACTGTTGGCCGCCATGGCGCGGCGTAAGGCGGTGACGAGCGCGGGATTCGTCAACGTCTTCGAGGCAGTTGCTGCCAACGTCGGCCACGCCCTCGCAGGCAAACAAGAGGCCATTCGGCTTGCGCTCGTTTGCTTCGCCGCCGGCGGGCACCTTTTGATCGAGGACGTGCCGGGGGTCGGCAAAACGACGCTTGCGAAAGCGTTGGCGGCGTCGTTCGACTGTGAATGGAACCGCATCCAGTTCACTCCCGACCTTCTGCCGAGCGACGTCACCGGTGTCACGGTGTTCTCTCGGACCGGAAACCGATTCGAGTTCCGACCCGGTGGTGTCTTCGCGAACATCGTGCTGGCCGACGAGATCAACCGGGCGTCGCCGAAGACGCAATCTGCGCTCCTGGAGGCAATGGAAGAGCGTCAGGTCACCGTCGACTCGACCACCTACCCGCTGCCCGACCCGTTCATGGTCATCGCGACGCAGAACCCGGTCGAGCACGAGGGCACATACCCGCTGCCCGACAGCCAGCTCGACCGCTTCCTCCTACGCATTCGCATGGGCTACCCCGGGCGGCGAGCCGAGATCGAGATGCTCGAGGACCACGCGACTTCCGACCCCGTGGTCGAGCTCGGTGCGGTTGCAGATGCGAGCGACGTGATCCAACTGATCGACGGAGCCCGCGAAGTGCACGTCGCCAAGGCGCTGCGCGCCTACATCGTCGACCTCGCCGAGGCGACGCGGCGTCACCCGAGCCTCGCGCTCGGCGCCTCCCCGCGCGCGGCGCTCGCTGTGCAGCGCACGGCGCGCGCTTGGGCCGCGGCTGAAGGTCGTGACTTCACCGCCCCCGACGACGTGAAGTCCATCGCCGGCCCGGTGCTCGAGCATCGCCTGCTCCTGTCGCCCGAAGCAGAGCTCGACGGGTTGACTGCGCAGGACGTGCTCGACGAGATCCTGAGCAAAGTCGCCGTCCCCGCCGCCCGAGCCTGACGTCGTGCTGACGCGGCGGGGCTGGGGCACCGCCATCGCGGCGGCGATGCTCGCAGTAGCCGGTCGCATGCTCGGCCTGGCCGAGCTCTACGCGTTGGCGGTCGGCTTCGGCGCAATGATCCTGGTGTCCGCGGTCATCGTGAGCCGACGAACCGGGAAGCTCTCCGCGACCCGCGCGGTCGTGCCCAGTCGCGTGCACGTCGACGGTGCGTGCCGCGTCGACGTCGTCATTCACAACGCCGGACAGCGGCGATCCGGCTTGGCGAACGTGCGCGAGTCGTTCGACGGCGGGCGGCGCGCAGCCGGCTTTCTGCTCGCGCCGATCGAGCCGGGGGCCAGTGCACGCGGCGCCTACCGCCTCCCCACTGATCGGCGCGGGATATTCGATCTTGGCCCCCTTGTGATCGAGCGCCTCGACGCCCTCGGGTTGGTGGCGCGCGCCAAAGACGTTGTCCCCGCGACGAAGCTCACCGTGTACCCCAAGATCGTCCGCATCGTCGCGCTGCCGCACTCCGCGGGTGAAGACCCCCTTGCCGGCTCCACGACACCGACGGCGATCGGCCAGGCCGGCGACGACTTCTTCGCGCTGCGGCCGTATGAGATCGGGGACGATCTTCGCCGCGTGCACTGGCCGTCGGTAGCCAGAACCGGCGAGATGGTGATCCGGCAGAACGAACTGCCATGGCAGGGACGCGTGACGGTGGTTGTCGACCTGCGTGATCGAGTGCACACGCCGGCGTCGCTAGAGGACGTCCTCTCGGCCGCCGCAAGCATCGTGACCGCATGCGCGGCCGAACACTCTCTCGTTCGGCTCATAACGACGGCCCGTGTCGACACCGGGTTCGGCGCCGGCCGGGCCCATGTCGACGGCATCCTTGAGCGGTTGGCGGCGGCCGCACTCCATCCCGCGGAGCGCGGCGCTCTCGGCGCCATCGTTCATGCCGCCGGCCGGGCACGGGCGAGCTCGGGCGCGGCGTGCGTGATCACGACTCGCGACGGCGCCGCCGAGGTGCGAGGCGCTCCGGGCGGAACCGGGCGTCGCGCTGGGGTGACCACCGTCGTGTTCGCGCCGCCGCAACGGGCGGGTGCCCGGAAGAGCGTCGACAACCGCGGCCGGCTCGGCCCGGTCGTCGAGGTTGGGGTGTCGACCGACGGCTTCGCTTCCGCATGGAACGCGGCGTTCGCGCTCGAGGCGCGACGGGCGCGTCGCCGGCGGACGCCGGCGAGGGCGAAGCGATGAACGCGACCCAGGACCGGCCCCTCTACCCATACGCGACCGCGGGCCTTGTCGCGCTCGACCTCGTCGCCGGAGCCACACTCGGGCGTCTGTTCACATCTGCGGACGCGGTCTGGCCGATCCTGCTCGCAGTTCTCGGCGGTCACGCAGTCGCGCTTCTGGCGCGCTACCGCGAGTGGTCGGGAGCGGTCACTGCTCTCGCCGCTCTTGCCACTGGCGCCGCGCTCGTGACATGGCTCGTGTTCCCGGAGACGACCGCTTACGGTTTCCCGACTTCCGAGACGTGGCTGGCGGCGACGAATGCGCTGTCCGACGCTCGGCGGAGCTTCGGCGTCGTACTCGCACCGACAATCGCCACGCCTGGATTCCGGTTGGCGTGCGTGTTCGCAGTGGCGACGTTCGCGGCGATAGCGGACTGGGGGGCGTTCCGGGTCGGGGTGACCGTCGAGGCGGCAGTACCGGCGTTCACGCTGTTCGTGTTCAGTTCGGTCCTCAGCACTGCCGAGTTCCGCGCACCTGCTGCGCTGGCGTTCGCCGCTGCCATCGTCGGGTGGCTGGTCCTCCATAACGCGGAGTTCGGCGCACGGGAGCGGCCGTGGTTCGCCGACATGCGCGCCGCAGGCTCGCGCGCCATCCTGCGCGGCGGAGCGGGATTAGGCGCGGTCGCGGTGCTGGGTGCCGCCATCGGCCTGATCCTGCCGTTCACGCAGGATCCGCCTGCGGTGGCGTGGCGCGACCGCGAGAACAAGCCGCGCACGACCGTGAGCCCGCTTGTCGACATCCGGTCGCGTCTCGTCCAGCGCGGCGACAGCGTGGTGTTCACGGTCGACAGCCCGGTGCGCGCCTACTGGCGCCTCACGTCGCTCGACCGATTCGACGGGCGGATCTGGTCGTCGCGGAGCAGCTACCGCGACGTGCGCTCTGGCCGCAACGTTCCCGACCCGGGTCCGCCCGGTTCGCCTGTCATGCAGACGTTCCGGATCAGCTCGCTTGCGTCGATCTGGCTGCCGGCGGCATACGCACCGATCTCGTCACCAACCGCGGCCGACATCGCGTACGACCCAGCCTCGTCGTCGTTCATCACCGCTGAGGCGACGAGCGACGGCTTGACGTATGACGTCACGTCGAGCATCGCCGTGCCGACGGCCGAGATGCTCGGAGGACAGTCACCAACCGCAGGCCTGCGCTCACAGTTGGCGGTGCCTGCGCTCGACGCACGTGTCGTGCGCTTGGCGGCCGAGATCACCGGTCGGGCGGCAACGCCGTACGCGAAGGCGCTCGCGCTCCAGAGTTTCTTCCGCAATGGCCGGTTTCAATACGACCTGCGCGTCCCCGCGGGCCACGGCGGCAACGCTCTGACGAACTTCCTGTTCAACACTCGGCGCGGTTATTGCGAGCAGTTCGCGGGGTCGTATGCGGTGCTCGCCCGCCTCGCGGGCCTTCCGGCGCGTGTCGCGGTCGGGTTTACGGCTGGGGAGGCAGACCCCGAGCGCCCAAATCGGCTCGTGGTCCGCGAAATCAACGCGCACGCTTGGCCCGAAGTGTTCTTGGGTCAGGCCGGCTGGGTGGCGTTCGAGCCGACCCCGGGGCGCGGTGTTCCAGGCGGCGAGGGATACACCGGGATCCCCGAGTCCCAAGCGAACGTCGAACAGCCGTCTTCGGCCACCACCGCAGCGCCGACGACGATCGCTCCGGTACCCGAGGAGACGCCGACGCCCTCCACTCCGGCCGCGCCCCCCGAGGAGTCGAGTCCCTGGCGAACGATCGTCCTGGTGGCCATCGCCGTCGCCGCCGCCATCGGCGCGTACGCCGGCGCCGTGCCCGCAATTGTCGCTGTCCGTCGCCGCAGCAGGTGGGCCGCAGCCCGCACTCCTGAGGATCGGGCCTTGCTCGCCTGGCAGGAAGCCGGGTCCGCATTGTCGGCCGCCGGCCACCGATCACCACGCGGCGCAACCCCCGCGCAGGTTGCGCAATCGGCCGCGCCACTTGTGGGCGAGGAAGCGGAACGACTCGGACGCTTAGCGACAACCTCCGTGATCGCCGTGTACGCGCCTCCGCGCCTCCGCGCTGAGGACGTGGACACCGCTCAGGCCGACGCCGACCGCATCGCCACGGCCGCCCTCTCCCACCTCAACCGACCCCAGCGCCTCCGCAGAGCCCTCAACCCCCGCCGCCTTACGTAGCGAAGCGAGGTCGGAGAGCCCTACTCCTCGTCTGGGCGGCGCATGCGGTCGCCTAGACGGCGACGCGGATCTCCGAAGACTGCGTTGATCTTGCCGGCAGAGGCGCGAAGACGGGCGCTACCCAGGCGACGAGCATTGTCGATGAGGACGGCACCGGTTGCGACCATGCCAAGGAAAGCGAGAGCTCCGATCACGAAGCTCGACGCGAAACCCACCAGGAGCGCGATGAGCGACAGGACGAATCCGGCAGCTGCGAGGCGAATCTTCCGCGTAACGGTCGCGTCCTCAGAAGCGTCAGCACGCGTGAAAGCGGGGTCGTGGTCGTAATAACTGCGCTCGATCTCGTGGAGAATGCGCTGCTCTTCCTCGGATAGCGGCACCCGACCTCCTTCCGGCCCGTCGAGGTCTCAGTGTCGCACGCGATGAGCGGGCTGACAACGCGCCTCGGTCTCGTTGTGCCCCCGAGGGGACAGTCCTACACCGTCACTCCGGAGAGTCGGGCCCCCACTGCTGGTGTCCTCGTCGACGTCGGCGGACGCCGTCGGCCTCGACGAGTGTTGCCGGGGCGAGTGCGTCGTCGCCAAACCGCCTGCGCACCTCCGCAACGGCGTCGCCGGCGACCGCCCACCGGCGTCGGTCGGGATCGCCGACGACTTCGGCGGTTTCATCGACCGTCGAGTCGCTCGCGGACTCGTCGAGCAGCCCGAGCTGACGGGCGGGTGGCGCAACGAGGTTCGACAAGCCGACCCCGAGAAGCCGAACTCCGTCGCCGATCTCGACCGACGCCAGCAAGGCATTCGCAGTCCTTGCCAGCGCCACCGCGTCCGTTATCGGCGGGTCCACCGACCGCGAACGGGTGATGGTCCGAAAGTCGGCGTAGCGAATCTTCAATGTCACGGTCCGTCCGGCGAGTCCTGATTTGGTGATGCGCGCTGCGACAGCATCGGATTGACGAACGACCTCACGTTCGAGCTTGCGCGTATCGGTGACGTCGCTGGCGTAGGTCTCCTCGTGACTCACCGACTTGGCGGCGGCATCGGCGACCACGGGCCGGTCGTCGCGCGCCCACGCGAGCGCGTGCAGGTGCGCGCCAGCCGCCGGGCCTAGCGTCGCCGTGAGCGAGTCGACGGGCAGAGCGGCGAGATCGCCGATGGTGCGCACGCCGAACCGGCTGAGGCGATCGGCGGTGGCCGGACCCACTCCCCACAAAGCGCGGACCGGAAGCGGATGCATGAACGCCACTTCGCTGCCGGGCTTCACGACGAAGACTCCCGGGCCGGGCCGGGTACCGTCGGCAGACACGGTGGGCTTCGCTGCCTCGGACGCGAGTTTGGCGACGAGCTTGCACGACGCCAGTCCGACCGAGCACGTCAGCGAGAGCTCGTCACGCACACGTTCTCGCAGCGTGCGTCCGACCGAGAACGGGCTGACGGCGCGGCGCGTCGCACCGGTGATGTCGACAAACGCCTCGTCGAGTGAGATCGGCTCGACCAGCGGCGAGACGCCGCGCAGGATCGCCATGAGGTCGGCGCTGATCGCTTCGTAGCGGTCGAAGCGGCCGGGCAGGAAGATCAGGTCGGGACACAGCCGCCGGGCGCGCACGCTCGGCATCGCCGAACGCACGCCGTAGACACGCGCTTCGTAGCTGGCTGCGGCGACAACGCCTCGCGCGCCGGTGCCGCCGACCGCGACCGGCTTGCCGCGAAGTGACGGGTCGTCGAGCACCTCGACGGCGGCGTAGAAGCAGTCCATGTCGAGATGGAGGACAGCCCGCGGCCAGAGGTCCGCCTCCGACATCTACAGCAGCTCGACGGTCATCCGGGTGCGGTCGGGGCCTTCCACGCGGTAGGAGTACGCGCGTTGTTCGGACCATCGTTCGTCGAGCCACGCGAGGAGCGGCTCCGTCGTAGGGCGCCACGTCGCGGAGATCACCTCGGCGACGGCCTCGGTGGGGACGAAGCGGGCCGAAACCACGATGCCGTCGGGATCGGCCGGGGCGAGCGACCCCTCGTAGGAGACTGCGCGGTACATCTCGACTTCGAGCGTGAACTCGAAAGACTCGCTGACGGCGAAGGTCTGCCACAAAGGCCCGTCCCACTCGGTGACCACAAGCCCGGTCTCCTCGGCGACCTCACGCGTGAGCCCGACAATCGTGTCTTCGCCTTCCTCGATCACTCCTCCGGGAGGCGACCAGTCGACCCGCCCGTCGCGGCGCCGGTTCTCGACGAGCAGGACCTCACCGTCGGCCTCGATGACCGCGCTCGCTACTCGCCATGCCCGCACGCGCCCATTGTGGCGGAACGGTGTGGCGCCGAAGCGCGCCGAGACCGGTCGTTAATGCCTCAGCGAGACGCGGCGGTGGTGAAGGACCGGATGGGCGACGGCATCGACGGCGTTCGTCCAACGTTCCATCGCTCCCCACTTCGTGACGAGCTTCATCGCTTCGATCACGATTGCCTTCGACATCTTCGACGACCCGTGAACGCGGTCCTGGAAGCAGATCGGGACTTCGGTGATGTTTCCGCCGTGACGGGCCACGCGCCACACTCCCTCGACCTGGAATCCGTAGCCGTCGGCGCAGAGCGTTGCGGGATCCAGCTTGCGCAGTGTGGCCGCCCGATACGCGCGAAAGCCGGAAGTGGCGTCCGCAACCGGCAGCTTCAGGGCGGCCGCTGCGTACCGGTTACCCCAACGTGACAGCGCGCGGCGTCCGGGCGACCAGCGCGGGATCTCGCCGCCAGGCACGTATCGGGAACCGACCGCGAGGTCGGCGCCGGTGTCGATCGCTGCGAGAAGTGCAGTCAAGTGAGCGGTGTCGTGACTTCCGTCGGCGTCCATCTCGACCAGGACGTCGTAGCCACGCTCGAGTCCCCACGCGAATCCGTCGCGATAGGCCGCTCCGAGGCCCGACTTGGCGGCGCGTTCGAGCAGGTGGACATCGCCGAGCAACCGGGCCGTGTTGGACACGACCGCAGCGGTCCCGTCGGGGCTTCCGTCATCTACGACCAGCACATGAGCTGCGGGTACGACCGACTTGATTCCGTTGAGAACGCCGGCGATGTTCTCGGCCTCGTTGTACGTGGGCACGACGATCAGGACCCGTCCGGTGCTCTGGGTAAGTTCTGTTCGTGTCTCCTGCCGATCGCCGGCCATCTGCGCTCCCTTCGCCCCGTGCCCGAGCGCTGGCCTTCGTGGCCGTGCTCGTTGCGGGAGTCTGTGGAGCCCTTATCGGCTGGTCATTGGTCAAACTTCAGTGTTCTGGCAAATGCGCCCTGCCCGAGAGCCTCGGAATGGTCGGCGGCGGGGTGGTATTTGCGGGTGGGGTCGCCGTAGTCGCCGTGCTCGGGCTCCGTGCGATGGGCGAATGGCGCGCCACCCTCGAGAGCTCAGCCGACGATTAGGAGTGCGCTGATTAGCGACGCAACCGCAGCATGGTGCGATCAACACTGCTGGTCAGCGGACCGACTGCGGCGGGGAGACGGCTTGGGACGTCGTTAAACAGCGCACTTCTAGCTGGCGAAAACTCTCGGCGTGCGTGACGCCCGCCGCCCGGCCGGCCTCGAGGGTTCGCTGCACAACCACGTTTCGGAGCCATTCGCCGGCCTCACCGAGTTGACTGCGGTGACACGCCAGCGCTTCGACCTTCTTCTCCAGCGTGGCGGTGATATCGATCCACGCGTCGGGCTGGAGCGTGCCTGAAAGCAGGAACGTCGTGGCCGTCCAGGCGGCACCACATTCCGGGTGGTAGTGCGGGTTTCCGCTGGCGTGGGAAACCGCGGCGAGCGCCGCCCAACCGACAGCCCGGTGGTCCGGGTGGTTCACGTAGTGCTCGCCGAAGAAGACCGCAGTCGGATCGGGTGCAACCACAACGTCGGGTCGGACCGCCCGGATGATGCGGACGATGTCCGATCGGAGCGAGGTGTCGTCGACGACCTCGCCGTCGGCGCGTCCGAGCCAGTGGTGCTCGGCTATCCCGAGCACCGCTCCAGCGGCCTTGGTCTCCTCCGTGCGCGCCGACGCAAGCTCGTCAGGATCAACACTCGGGTCGCGCGATCCCTTCTCGCCGCGGGCGACGACAATGACGTGGACCTCTGCACCCGCTGATGCCCAGCGCCCGAGCGCGCCCCCACAGCTGACCTCGGCGTCGTCCGGGTGGGCGTAAACGGCCAGCACTCTGGAGGGCTCGACATCCAGCACGCGCACGGATCGGGAGCCTACGGTCGCAGGCGGGATGCTTTCGCGTACGCCGGCGCCGAACAGCTACGCGGCGCTAACCGTTCAGACCGCGGGCCGCATGAGCCTGTCGAATCTCATCGGTTCGGTGTTCGTGTTCGTGTACCAGGTGTATGTCCTCCCCTCGGCGCTCCAGCAGGACGACACCACGCGTGGCAGGTACATCGTCGTGTTTCTCGCGTATCTGCTGATCGTGCTGCCAGTCATCGGCTTGGCCGCGAAGCACAAGACCACGCTCGTCCAGCGTTGGGCTGCGGGAACGAGTCCCCCGACCGAAGAAGAGAAGATCGCGGTGCTCGAGCTGCCATGGCAGCTGACCCGCTACTCGTACCGCGCGTGGATCGGCGCTGCTGCAGTCTTCACCGTCCTCAACGTCGTCGAAGGGTCACCGCTGATCGACTGCGTGCGTGTTGCAGTTGCCATCCTCTTCGGCGGGCTGACGACGTGCACGGTCTCGTTCCTGCTTGTCGAACGACTCTTCCGTCCGTTGTTCGCGCGGGCGCTCGCCGATGGCCGGTTGCCGCTCAGACGCGGGCTGCAACTGCGCGGCCGCCTGATGCTTCTCTGGCTGCTCGGCTCCGGCATCCCCCTGCTCGGCATCCTGCTCGCCCCTGGCGGACGGCCGGCGTCCGAGCGCGACGACCTGATCCTGCCGGTGGTGGTGCTGGCGGGCATCGGGCTGCTCTCCGGCGCGCTCATCACGCGTGCGTCGTCCGGGGCGTTGCTCGATCCGCTCGACGGAGTACGTCACGCCCTCGACCGGGTGGCCCGGGGAGATCTGGAAGTCAGCGTGGCAGTGGACGACGGCGGCGAGCTCGGCGAGCTCGAAGCCGGGTTCAACCGCATGGTCGAGGGGCTCCGCGAGAAGGACCGGCTGGCTGACCTGTTCGGGCGACACGTCGGTGTCGAAGTGGCGCGACGGGCGATCGAGGGCGGCGTGGCACTCGGCGGGCAGCTCCGCGACGTGAGCGTGCTCTTCGTCGACATCATCGGCTCCACAACCCTCGCCGAGAACCACACCCCGGACCGTGTCGTGCAACTGCTCAACGAGTTCTTCAGTGTCGTCGTGACGACGGTCGAAGAGGGGGGCGGATGGGTCAACAAGTTCGACGGTGACGGCGCTCTGTGCGCCTGGGGAGTCCTCAAGGACGACGACGCACACGCCGCGCGTGCGCTCGCCACCGCTCGCTCCCTCGCCACGGCACTCCAGGTCCTCCGCGCGCGGCATCTGGATCTCGACGCGGGGATCGGCGTCTCCTCCGGTCCGGTCGTCGCCGGCAATCTCGGCGCCCGAAGTCGTTTCGAATACACGGTCATCGGCGACTCGGTCAACGAGGCGTCGCGGCTAACCGACCTCGCGAAGGGCGAGCCGACGCGCGTGCTCGCCGCGAGCGCAGCGGTCGCTGCGGCGGACGAGGCCGAGCGATTGCGTTGGCGGCCGTGCGGCCCGATGCCGCTACGCGGACGGAATCAGCCGACCGAGGCGTGGACGGTCGCCTAGCAGCGGGTCACACGGGGCAGGAGCGCACTGCGTCGACGGCGCGACCGATGTCGGCGTCGTCGACCTCCAGATGGGTCACGAAGCGGGCGACGTTCGGTGCGATCGTTCCGGCCCGGATTCCCAGGCTGTCGAGATGCTTCAGCACCGCGTCGGTGTCCGGGTGCGTGAAGTTCACGATGTTCGTCGGCAGCTCGGCCGGCGAGCATGACCCCGGCCAGCGCTCGGCCACCGCAGCCGCAAGGCGAGCGGCGCGCGCGTGGTCGTCGGCAAGGCGGCCGATCATCTCGGTGAGCGCGATCACTCCCGCGGCTGCGATCACGCCGGCTTGGCGCATGCCACCGCCCATGCGCTGACGTTCGTCGCGTGCGGCCACGATGAGGTCGGCAGGGCCGGCCAGGAGCGAACCGACCGGCGCAGCCAAGCCTTTCGAGAGACAGGACATCACCGTGGTCACGTGCGAAGTGAACGCGTGCGGCTCGAGGCCGCTGCCGACCGCAGCGTTGAAGAGCCGCGCCCCGTCCATATGGACCGCCAACGGTCCGGCCGCGGAACGCAGCGCCTCGAGCTGGTCGACCGGCCACCACTTGCCGCCAGAGGGCAGATGCGTGTTCTCGATACACACGACGCTCGGGGTCACATAGTGATGCGCCGCCGCAGCTCGGTAATGCTCGACGATCTCGGGCGCGATCGTGCCGTCGGTGTCGTCGACGGTGAGGAACTGCGCGGGGCTGTTCAAGCCCGCAGCACCGCCTTCGTAGATCACAACGTGCTGACGGGCGCCCGCGATCACCGCGGTGCCGGCCGGTGCCAGCAGACGCAGCGCGAGCTGGTTGGCCATGGTTCCCGACGGGACGTACAGGGCCGCCTCCATGCCGACGAGTTCGGCGTACATCTCCTGGAGGCGGTTGACGGTCGGGTCCTCCCCGTAGACGTCGTCGCCGACTTCTGCATCCGCCATCGCTTTGCGCATCGCGCTCGTCGGCTTCGTGACCGTGTCCGAGCGCAAGTCAACGAGACCGTTCGACATGCGGACGTACGGTAGACGCCGTGGAAGACG
>DATLOH010000104.1:0-22942 GCA_035536375.1 Acidimicrobiales bacterium | reverse complement strand
CCCTTTGCCTTCGTCAGGGTGACCAGCCGCCGAATGCGGCCGTCACTGTCGAGCCAGAGATCGATGTCGGCCTGGCCGTCTTCGGTGTTGTCGAGCCGCGACTGAAGAGCGTCCCTGGCGTCGGCCTCGGCCTTGGCAATTGCCCGCTTCAGGTCTGCCTTTGCCTGAAAGTGCGTGGTCTGCGTGCCCCCAATGCGCTGGTTACCGACCTTTTTGGCTTTGCCGGTCAGTCCCGCCAGGATCTCGATCGCCGGATCCGGTCGGAGCACGCCCAGGGTGTCGGACCCGACGCCACCGTCATGCCCGTCGTACTTCTTCCACTTGCGATCCTCTGCGCCGAAGCCCTGGACGTAGACGACCTCGCCGAGGACCCGGTAGTCCGCAGAGTCCTCGGCCTCGGCAGTCGTGTACTTCACGGTGCTTCGCACGAGGTTCCTCGGCATGTCCCACTCTCCTTCCACCGAGAGCACGACGACGTTCTGCGTAGCGGCAGTCGTCGACGTCTGCTTGTCGACGGCGGTCACCGTGACCTTCAGCACGTACTCGGCGGTCTTGGCCGCCTTCGTGCGGGCGAGCGCGTCCTCGGCGCGGACTCCGCCGCCCGAGCTGTCGTCGGAGCAGCTCGCAATCAGAAACGACAGAAGGATGAACGGAAGGATGGCAACGAGTCGGCGCACCGCTCGAAACTATCCGTGGACCCGGGGCGTGCGAGCGCGTGCTCGACCACGTCATAAGCGCGTGTCGACTACTACCGTTGCGCCGTGACGTGTCCTTCGTGCGGAGCTGCGGCGCCTGCGGGCTCGCGGTTCTGTCCCTCGTGCGGCCACGCACTCGGCACGCGCGGTGACGAGCGGCGCGTGGTCAGCGTGCTCTTCGCCGACCTGGTCGGTTATACGACTTTGTCGGAGTCGCGTGATCCCGAGCAGGTGAAGAACGTGGTCGATGCCTCGTTCGCGCGACTGGCGACAGACGTGACTGCGCACGGCGGTCGCGTCGACAAGATCGTCGGTGACGCGCTCGTCGCGCTCTTCGGCGCGCCGCTCGCCCATGAGGACGACGCCGAGCGAGCCGTGCGGGCCGCGCTGCAGATGCAACGCACCGTGAGTGCGCTGGCCGACGAGTTCGATCTTCCGATCCGACTTCGCGTCGGCGTCAACACCGGCGAGGTACTCGTCGGTGCAATCCGCGCCGGCGGGGACTACACCGCGATGGGCGATGTGGTGAATGTCGCCAGCCGGCTTCAAACTCTGGCCGAGCCGGGAACCGTCGTCGTGGGCCACGGCACGCACGATTGCACCAAGGAGATCTTCGACTACCAGTCCCTCGGGCACTTGACGGCACGCGGTCGTGAAGAGACGGTCGAAGCGTGGGTGGCGCGATCCGCGCTCGCGCCGCCAGGACGCCGGCCCCGGAAACGGCGCAGCCCTCTCGTGGGCCGCGAGAGTGAGCTAGCGCTGCTGCGCTCGTGTCTGGACACCACCGTGACCCGCAACCGCGCCCACGTTGTCGTGCTGCTCGGTGAGGCGGGACTTGGGAAGTCGCGGCTGGCCGAGGAGATCGCCGACGTTGCCCGCAACGATTACAGCGCGCTCGTGCTCGAAGGCCGTTGCGTTCCCTACGGCGAGGCCAATGTGTGGTGGCCGATCGCAGAGATGGTTCGCCAGGCGTGTGGCATCGACACCGACGACGAGGCCAAGGCCGTGATCGACCGGCTGCGCAGCAATGTCGTCGACGTGACCGGGCTGCGGGCCGACGACGCCGAGGTCGATCGTCTGTCGAGCGGGCTGGCGTATGTCCTTGGCGACGCCGAGGCGCTCAGCGACGTCGACCCGACGCGTGCACCCGCCGAAGTGCGACGTGCGGTACAAGCACTGGTACAAGGGCTGGCACGGCGGCAACCCCTCGTCGTCGCGCTCGCCGAGTTGCACTGGGCTGAAGACGACGTCCTCGCCCTCGTCGACGACCTGCTCGAACGCGCCGTCGGCCTCCCAGTGCTGTTGCTGGCCACCGCTCGTCCGGAGTTCGAGCCACGGTGGGCGCCGAAGCCGGGCCGGCACAACGCGGTGACGCTGCACCTCGACCCGCTCGACGCCGATGCGATCACCCAGCTTCTGGCCGCGCTCCTGGAGAGCGAGCCCGACGCGGCTCTGCGCGGATTGCTGCTCGAGCGCAGCGGTGGCAACCCGCTGTTCCTCGAGGAGCTTGTCGCGCTCCTCGCGGACGCACCGAACGAGACCGGTGCGCGCGACCTGCCTGCGACGCTCCGCGGCTTGGTCGCGGCGCGCATCGACAGCCTCGATCCATCCGCACGCGACTCACTCGAGGATGCTGCGGTGGTCGGCCACGACGGGCGCGTCGATGCGCTCGTCGCCTTGGCCGAAGCACGCGGCGAGTTGCTCGCCGAAGAAGTGGTCGACGAGCTCGTCTCGCGTGACCTGCTGACCGAGGACGCGGGCGCGTGGTCGTTCCGGTCCGAGCTTGTCCGCGAGGTCGCCTACGACACGCTCACCAAGGCGGAGCGAGCGCGACGCCACGCTGCGCTCGGGCTGTGGCTCGCGGAGCGGCGCAAGCATCAGAACCGCGACGACGAGCTCGAGCCCATCGCGCATCACCTGGGTGTCGCCGCGTCACTCAGCATCGAGCTAGGCGGCGTCGCCGGAGTGCCGGCCGACATCTGCCCGCGTGCGCTGCGCGCCATCGAGCGCTCGGCGATGCGCTCGAAGCAGCGCGGACTGCATTCGGGGTCCGTGCGCCTGCTCGACCGGGCGCTCGAGCTGCTCGCCCCCGACGACATCGGCAACCGTCATCGCGTCCTCCTGGCGCGCGCATCTGCGCACGCCTCGCTGCGCGACAACGACGCCGCGGCGACCGATATCGACGCGGTGCTCGCGGAAACGGCCACCGACGATCGCGTGACGCGCGCTCAGGCGCTGACGATCCGGGGTCAGCTTCTTCAGGCGCGCAACCAGTTGCACGATTCCGCGGCGGTTATCGAGGAAGCGCTCGCACTGTGGCGGTCCGTGGGTGACGCGAACGGTGAAGCCGGTGCGCTGCGGCTTGCGGGCATGACGCAGTTGTTCCTCGGCAACAACGACGACGCCGACGCGCTGTTCACCGAAGCGCTTGGGGCGTTCCGTTCAGCCGGTGACCGCCAAGGCGAAGCGTGGGTGCTTCAAAACCGGGCGTGGCTGTCTTTCAACCAGGGCAACCTCGACGAGGCCGACGAGCGGCTAGCGGCGGCAGCCGAGATGTTCCACGAGATCGGCGATTTCGGTGGGCTGGGCTGGGTCAACGGGCTGCTCGGGTTCGTGCGCCTCTTCCAGGGCCGATTCGAGGAAGCGGGCGCGCTCGCGGAGCACATCCTCGCCAACGAGCGCGATCAGAACGACTTGTGGGCCCAGGGCATGATCTCGACGCTCCTCGCGAGCGTGCGGCTCTTCACCGGTCGGCCCGACGAGGCGCTCGTACCCGCCCGCGAGGCAGCTGCGCTCTTCGGCGCCATCAACGACGCCGAGCGCGTGCTCCAGGCGCGCGTGACCGAGGCTCGGTGTCTCGTCAACCTCGGGCGCATCGACGAGGCGCTCGACCTCATCGGTGACGCCCACCAGATCCGCGGAGCGTCATCGATCGGGCTCGGGGTCGTCTCGGGCGCAATCGCCATTCAGATCGGCGAGCCCGGGATGGCGCGCAGCGCACTCGCGAATGTCGACCTCAGCGTTTTGATGGGTCTCGGCACGCTCACAAACCAGGAAGAGCATGTGATCGCCTCGATGGCCGAGCTGATGTCAGGCAGTTCCGGTCTGGCGGTCGAGGCGTTGCACATGGCCGTCGCCAGTGCAGCCAACGAAGGCCAGGTTGCGTACGCGAACGCCTGCCTGGCGTTGGCGTTGGCGGCTGCCGGCGACCCGGAGGGCGCGCTCGCGGCCGCCGAACGTGTCGACAAGGCCGACGGCGGTACCTACCTCGACCGGATAGCCGCCGCCCAGGGTCGCGGGCTGGCATTGGTGCGTCTCGGGCGCTCCGAGGACGCACGCTCCGCGCTCGACGCCGCGGTCGAGCTCGTGGGCGCTACAAACGACGTGCTCAGCCTGGCCGTCACTCGCCTCGCGCGCGCCGAAGCGGCCCAGGTGCTCGGTGACCACGACGCCAAGGCTCGCCAAGCCGACGCCGACGCCGCCATTCGCGCACTCGGCGTCCCGATGCCCGGCTGGTACACCGTCTTCGGCCTGGCCTCAGGGCGCCTGGAGCACGAGTCGGCGTTTTAGGGATTCCACAACCGGGACGTGACAGGTTCGTCAGGTCCACAAACGGTACCGTGCTAATACCTGATCAGCGGGTGCCGCTTTGAGGTCTTAGGTGGGGGAATCACATGCATCGGTCAAAGGTCAGGGTTCGCTGGATTGCGCCGTTGCTGGTGCTGGCGCTGCTCACTGCGTGTACCGGAGCGAAGCTGCCGAAGCAGACCGCCCTCGACACCAACCAGCCCGAGTCTGCTCTCCTCGAGGCAAACGAGGACGGGGTCACCGACACCACCACAGTCGTCGACGCGCAGGGCAACCCTGTCGTGTCTGGACCGGGCACGACCGCAGCCCGAGTCGGTGCGACCACGGCGAAGCCCGGATCGCCGACGGCGACGGTCCCCGGCGGCGCGCCGCGGCCCGCGACCCGCTCGAATCTGTTCACCGCCGCTGAGGACACGATCGGCCTCACGAAGAACTCGATCACACTCTGCGCGCACGCGGCGTTGACGTACGGGGCGGCCTTCGACACCAGCGAAGAAGACCTCAACGTGTACTGGACGGCGCTCAACGCGAAGGGCGGGGTCCACGGCCGCAAGGTGAACGTCACCTACGTCAACGACAACTACAACCCCGACACCGCCGTCACTGCGGCCACCGAGTGCAAGGGCAGGAACCCGTTCTACCTGCTCGGCGGAATTGGGTTCGATCAGATCCCGGCCGTGCGCAACTGGGCCGAAGTCAACCGCATGCTCTACCTGCACCACACCGCCACCGTGGAAGGCACGCGAGACCAGCGCTTCAGCTTCGCCCCGCTGCCCACCACCGAGAAGATGGGCGAGATGTACGGCGAGCTCGTCGTGGCGCGCTACCGCGATAAGAAGATCGGCGTCATCCGCCGGGCCAGCCCGAACTGGGACCCGGGCTACAAGGCGTTCAAAGCCGTGCTCGAGAAGCACAACATGAAGATCCAGCCCGGCGCCGACAAGCCGGTGCAGGTGAACCAGGGCAACTACACGCAGGATCTGCTCGACATCAAGAACTCGGGCGCGACCGTCGTGTTCGGGTGGGAGAACGCGCTGGCCGCCGTGCAGATCGTCAAGCAGGCAAAGGCGCAGGACTACAACCCGACGTGGTTGCTCTTCCCCTTCAACCTCACGAGCCAGTCGCTGGACAGCGACGCGCTGAACCCGAAGATGGTCGGGATCGCGATGTTCACCGCCTACAGCAACAAGTTCTACGGCGGCAGCTTCGCGGCCTACGCGAACGACATGAAGGAGTTCGAGGCGCAGTACGCGCGGCACCGGCCCGACGCCGAGCTCGACAGCCTCGGCGGCGACCTGTTGTTCCTCAACTGGACCGCGCAGAAAGCCCAGCACCTCATGCTCGAGGCGTGTGGAGCTGACTGCACCCGCAACAAGCTCATCGACACCATGAACAGCTACAAGAGCCGTCCGTTCCCCGCGGCCTGCGAAACGGACTTCACCCGCCCCGGCTTCCCCCGCATGGGCGGGTTCGCCGTCAACGTCATGGAAACATTCCGCGCCCCTGACGGCAAGGTGAACTGGCGCAACACCGACACCTGCGTCGAGCATTTGATCTAGTGGGCGAGGTCGTCGTCTTCGGCCTGATCGCCGGAGGGATCTACGGACTGTTCGCGGTCGGAACCGTGCTGGTCTACCGCGGCAGCCGCGTGCTGAACTTCGCGCACGGCGAGATCGGGATGATGTGCCTGTTCCTCGCGTGGTATCTCGTGACCGAGCGGGGCCTGCCCTGGATCGTCGGCGCGCTGGCCGCAGTTGCGCTTGCGGCCGCCACCGGGTGGGCTTTCGAGCGCGTGGTGGTCCGAAGGATGACCGAAGCGCCTCGGGTCGCCGTGTCGGTTGCGACCGTCGGGTTGGCGCTCCTGATCCTCGCCACAGAGATCCGCCTGAACGGCGACAACCCGCGCTCGCTTGCGGGCCCGATCGGCGGACGTGGGTTTCAGATCGCGGGCGTGTTCGTCTCCCCGACGCAGGTGCTCGCGTTGCTGGTCACGATCGCAGTGGCGGTCGGATTCGCGACCTTGTTGCGCCGGACCGACTTCGGGTTAGGTGTGCTCGCAGCTGCGCAGGATCCGAACATGGCTCGCCTGGTGGGCGTGCCGCTCGGCCGGGTGTCGGGCTTCGTATGGGCCGCGGGCGCGGCGGTGACTGCACTCGGCGCGCTACTGATCGCGCCGACGGTCCAAGCCTTCGCCCCTGGGGCGTTCGGTCGTCTGTTCCTCTTCGGGCTCGCCGCCGCCATCGTCGGCGGATTGACGTCGTTGCAGGGCGCGTTTGTCGGCGGCATCGTCGTCGGACTGGTGGAGGCAGGAGCGGGCCGGCTGTTCGCCGAAACCTCATTCCCCGGCCTCGAGACCCTCACGATCTTCGTGCTGATGCTCTTGTCGCTGCTCTTGCGCCCTGAGGGTCTGCTGGCGCGCAGTGGTGGGCGGCGACCAGCGTGAACCTCCTCCTCGCCCGCCCCGGGCTGCGCGTCGCGATTGTCGGTGCGCTTGCTCTCGCGCTCGCACCGCTGCTCGGCCGCAACGGGATCATGAGCGACTACGTCGCCGTGCTCATTGGCGAGGCGGTGGTGCTCGCCGCCGCCGCCCTGTCGCTCAACTTGTTGATGGGCCACGCCGGCCAGATCAGCCTGGGCCACGGCGCCCTCGTCGGCGTCGGCGCCTTCACCACGGGCGCACTCACGCCGGCAACCGAGCTCGGCCTCCCCTTCATGCTCGCAGTACCCGCCGCTGCTGTTGCCGGCGCGCTCGTGGCCTTCGTAATCGGCCTGCCTGCGCTGCGCCTGCGCGGGCTCTACCTCGCCGTGGTCACGATCGCGTTCAGCTACGCGATGTTCGAGTCGATCTTCGCATCGGAGCAGGTGGGCGGCGGATCCGCCGGGGTCTCACTCCCCCGCCCGCAGGTGAACACGTTCCTCTTCACCGACGAAGCCGACTACCTCGCCATCCTCGTCGGCCTGCTCGCACTGCTGTGGCTCGTCGACACCAACGTCACCCGCACGAAGATCGGTCGCGCGTTTCGTGCGCTGCGCTCCGACGAAGCGGTGGCGTCGAGCTTCGGCGTCGACGTCACCCGTTACAAGCTCCTCGCGTTCGCGCTATCCGGCGCTATGGCTGGGATCGCCGGCGTCATGGTGGGCCACCTCAAGCTCACGGTCAGCAGCTCCGTGTTTCCCTACGAGCGCTCGCTGCTCTACGTCGTCGTCGTGGTCGTCGGCGGCCTCGGCAGCCGCGTCGGCGTACTCGTCGCCGCCGCGTTCTACGCGTTCTATCCGATCGCCATGCCCGAGCTTTTCGGTACGGGCGTGCGGGGCTACGACGTGATCATTGGCGCGGCGTTGCTCGTGTTCACGATGGCGCGCAACCCGGGCGGCCTGGCGGGAACGATCCGCGAGCTGCGCCATGAGCGCCGCTCCGAGCGGGCGCGCGTGGCGGCCGAGGCCGACGCAGGAGTCGACGACGCCGACGGGCCCGCGCTACCGAAGTTGCCGAACATGCCGCGGCCGGCGTCGCTCGCGCAGCGACCCGAGGCGCGCGGCGACGCTCCCGTCGTCGAGGCCGACAACATCACCGTGCGCTTCGGCGGGCTCATCGCGGTGGCGGACGCTTCACTGAGCGTCCCGCGTGGCCGCATCGTCGGTCTCATCGGTCCGAACGGCGCTGGGAAGACGACGCTGTTCAATGCGATCTCCGGTCTGGAGCGGCCGGAAAGCGGGCGGGTACGCCTGCTCGGCCACGACGTGTCCAACCTCGGCGCCGCGGCGCGGTGTGCGCGCGGGCTCGGGAGGACTTTCCAGAACATCGGTCTCGTGAAGGATTTGTCGGTTACCGAGAATCTCCTGCTGGCGCAGCACACGGTTGCGCCTTACGGCATCCCGGCCGCACTCGGCTACGCCGGCCCGACCGGCCGCATTGAAGACGAGCTACGCGAGCGCGCCGCGACCGCGATCAGCGGGCTCGGTTTCGAGCGCTACGCCGACACGCAGGTCGGCAACCTCTCGATCGGCCAGCAGCGCATCGTCGAGCTCGGCTGCGTGCTCGTAACCGCGCCTGAGGTCGTCATGCTCGACGAGCCGTCGGCGGGCATGTCGCCCGCCGCCGCCGAGAACCTCGCCGACCGCCTGCGAGACCTGCGCGACGAGCTCGGTCGCACGGTCCTGTTGATCGAGCACAACGTGCCGCTGGTGCTCGACACGTGTGACGAGCTGTACGTGATGGCCGGCGGCGCCGTCGTCGCCCACGGATCGCCTGACGATGTCGTGCGCGACCCGGTTGTCGTCGACGCCTATCTCGGCGGCGCGCTCACATGACTGCGGCATCCGCCGAGGCGCTGCTGACCATCGACGGCGTTGACACCGGCTTCGGTTCGAGCCAGGTGCTGCACGGAGTGTCACTCGAGGTCCGCGAGGGCGAGATCGCCGGGATCCTCGGGCTGAATGGCGCCGGCAAGAGCGTGCTCATGAAGGTCATCGCCGGGGTACAGCCGGCCTGGGCGGGGACCGTGCGGTTCGCAGGCACGGACATCACGAAGCTCCCGGCCGAGGCGCGGGTGGCCGCCGGCATGGGCAATGTCCCGCAGGGCCGGCAGGTGTTCCCCGATCTCACCGTCGAAGAGAACCTGCGCCTGGGCGCCTACACGATGCGTCGGCGCTCGAAGGCGGCTTACGGGCCGGCTCTCGCCAGCGTGTGGGAGCGGTTCCCCAAGCTCTACGAACGGCGCACCCAGCTGGCCGGGACGATGTCGGGCGGGGAACAGTCGGCGCTTGCGGTCGCGCGTGCGCTGGTGAACGAGCCGAAGCTCATACTGGTCGACGAGCCGTCTGCCGGCCTTGCGCCGCTGATCGTGGAGGACGTCTTCGCAACGCTGCGCGAGGTTGCGGCCACCGGCGTGACGATGGTCCTCGTGGAGCAGAACGTGGCCGCGGCGCTGCGCCTCGTCGACACCGTCCACCTGTTGCAGACCGGACGGGTCGTGTCGTCCGGACCGGTCGGGGAATTGGACCGCTCGATGCTCGCCGCGCGGCTCGGCATCGGTCGGCTGCTCAGCGCTACGACCAGCGCCGCCCTTCAAAAGCGCGTGGGGGGCTCTGGCGCGCGCTCTGTTAGCCCGAAAAAGCCCCCTGTGAAGATTTCTGCGGCCAAGAAGTCCGCTCCGAAAAAGGCTGTTCCGAAGAAGGCCGCGGCCAAGAAAGCTGCAGTGAAGAAGACCGCGGTGAAAAAGGCTGCCGTGAAGAAGAGCTCTCCGAAGAAGGCTGCGGCTAAAAAGACTGCGGCCAAGAAATGACGCAGACCGGGGGGATTCGCTCGCTGCGGCCGTCGCCGGTCGCGGGAATAGCGGGCCGGGTCCTCCGCCGGATGGACACGGTGGTCGAACGGCTCGGACGCGCGTACTGCGAGGAAGTGGCCGAGTACGCCGCGCTGCCGCCGGACGAGCTTCATCACGAGGTCTTGCCCGTGAGCCGCCGCATCGTCGAGGGCTTTTTCGCGCCGCTGGCCGAAAGCCGCGAGCCCGACCCGGCGATGGTGAGCGAGATCGCGACCATGGGTCGGCGGCGTCTCACGATGGGGATTCCGCTCGAACCAATGCTGCACGTCTACCGGGTTGCCGGGCGCGTCGTGTGGGACGCGGTGGTCGAAGCAACAGAGCCCGCGGAGGCGCCCGCGCTAGCCGAGCTCGGCCGACGCTGGATGGATTACATCGATCGCGCCGCGTCCGTGGCCGCGAACAGCTACCTGGCTGCGTCGCACGAGCGCGTGCGCGCCATCGACGCCCGACGGCGGGCGATGCTCGATGCTCTGCTCAGTGTCGAGGACGCGCTCGGGGTCGACAGCGTGGCCAGGCGTTTCACGACCACGGTGGCGCCCTCGTACACGCCGGTCGTGATCGACGGCGAGCACGCATCGGCGGGGATCGACTCCTTGCTGGCGGTCGCGCCCGACGGAACAGTCGGCGGCGAGCGCAACGAACGCACGCTGCTCCTCGTGCCCGGTGTCATCGGCGATCTCGACGCGCTATTCCGGGCGGCGCACCGGCCGCGCCTCGCGTGGGGACCGGTGGCCGCACCTGGTGCCGGCCTGGCTGCGAGCGTCACCCACGCCGAGTGCGTCTTAGCGGCGGCGCAAACCGCCGGGCGCGACAACGGCATCTTCGGTCCCGATGACCTGCTGCTCGACCGGCTGCTGCTCAGCGACGACCGCGTCGCAAGCGCACTCGAGCGCTCGGTGCTCGCTCCGTTGGTGGGGGGCGACCGCGACGAACTCCTGCTCTCGACGCTCCGTTCGTATCTCGCTTCAGGTTCCGTGCCCGAGACCGCCCGCCGCGAGGTCGTCCACCCCAACACCGTTCTCTACCGGTTGCGCCGCGTGCGCGAGCTCACAGGACTCGACCCACGAGTGCCGGCGGACGCAACCGTGCTCGTGCTCGGCCTACTGCGAAGGAGTTCCGCGTGACCCACAGCGAATTCACGGTTCCCGTTTCCGGCGGAGATCTGACCGTCGGTGCGTGGGGGGCGAACGACGACGCTCCAGTCGTCGTCGCCTTGCACGGCATCACCGCCAACCACTTGTCCTGGGCGTACATCGCCGATGAGCTCGCCGGCGAAGCCCGCATCTACGCCCCTGACTTGCGCGGGCGCGCCGGCAGCGCCGCGGTCCCGGGCCCGTACGGCATGGGTGCCCATGCCGACGACGTGCTGGCGGTGCTCGACCATCTGGGCGTCGACAAGGCAACGGTCGTGGGTCACAGCATGGGCGCGTACGTGAGCGCCGTCTTCGCTGCCCGCTATCCGGAACGTCTGGCCGGTCACGTGCTGATCGACGGCGGTGTCACCCTCGACATCCCGATCGACGACAGCCTCGACATCGAAGCGGTCACCCTTGCGATCCTCGGCCCGACTATGGAGCGACTGTCCATGACCTTCGCCGACGAGAAGGCGTGGCTGGACTTCTGGAAGGCGCACCCCGCGCTCACTGAGTGGAACGACGCCATCGAGGCCTACGTGCTCCGCGATCTCGTGGGCGAGCCGCCGGCCCTGCGTTCGAGCACGTCACGGGATGCCGTACTCGAGGACAGCAAGGACAACCTCGTCGGCGAAGGGGCCCAGGCGTTCCGCAGCCTGCCGGCGCCGACGCCGTGGGTACGCGCACCGCGCGGCCTGCTCAACCAGTCGCCCGGCCTGTACACCGACGAGGTTGCGGCAGAGATGTGCCGCCAGGTGCCGAACCTCCTCGATCAGGTCGTCCCGGACGTGAACCACTTCACGATCGCAATGAGTCGGGCCGGCGCGGCGGCAGTGGCCGACGTAATTCGCTCCCAGCTCGAGCGGTAAGACTTCGGGGCGTGTCCGCCCCGGCAAAGCTCTGGTCGGCCAAGGCGTCCACCACTCTCCCAATCGCCCTCGCCCGGCTCCACCACGACACACGAGTTGGAGACCAGCTGCGCATCGTCGTGACCGCGGTCCCCAAGGCGTGGTCTGAGGACCGTGTTGCGCTGGTGGTGCGAGGCGGGGGCTTCGACATCGGCGACGTTGCCATCGTGCGCGACCGCACCGAGGTCGTCGCCACCCGCGCCCGCACGCTTGCCGACACCGCCGGGCGTGGCATGCGCATGCTCATCATCGGCCTGAACCCGTCGTGGTACTCAGCCGACGCCGAGGTCGGGTACGCCCGGCCGGGTAACCGATACTGGCCGGCGCTCATCGGCGCCGGGCTCGTGGACGCCCGCAACGACCGCAATGCGTTCGCCACCCTCGACCGCCACCGCATCGGCATGACCGACTTCGTGAAGCGGCCGTCGCCCGGCATCGACGAGGTGACGCCCACCGAGTTCCGCGAGGGCGCCGAGCGGGTGCGCGCTCTGGTCGAGTGGTTGCGGCCCGCGATTGTGTGCGTGGTCGGGCTGGCCGGCTACCGCACGGCTGTAGACCGCAAGGCGGTCGCCGGGGTCCAGCCCGTCGCCTTCGGCGGCCGCCCTGTGTATGTCACGCCGTCGACCAGCGGCCGCAACGCTTCTTCTCTCTTGCCCGCGCTCATCGAGCACTTTCGCGCCGCCAACGCGCTGGCCGACCGGCAGATGCGCACGTAGTACGTCAGTTGACGAGCTTCTCGCGGCCTTCCCAGTAAGGCTGGCGGAGCTTGAACTTCTGCAGCTTGCCGGTGGCGGTGCGGGCCAACTCGGTGCGGATCTCCACGCTGGTCGGGCACTTGAAGTGAGCGAGCGTGCTGCGGCAGTGCTCGATCAGGTCCGTCTCGGTCACAGCCGCGGACGGTCGCAGCACCACGAGGGCCTTGATCGTCTCGCCCCACTTCTCGTCGGGGACGCCGATCACTGCGACCTCGGCGACGTCGGGATGCTGGAACAAGCGGTCCTCGACCTCGATCGAGCTCACGTTCTCGCCGCCGGTGATGATGACGTCCTTCTTTCGATCGGCGATCGAGAGGTAGCCGTCCTCGATCGACCCACCGTCGCCCGTGTGGAACCATCCGTCAGCGAGCGCAGCCGCGGTCTCGTCGGGCTGCGCCCAGTAGCCCTCGAACACCTGATTCGAGCGCGCCAGCACCTCGCCCTCGTCGTCGGTGGAGAGCCGGACACCGATCGTCGGTAGGCCGGCACGCCCGAGGCGCTGCGCCCGCTCGGAGGGATCGAGCGCATCCCACTCGGCCGGGGCACGGTTCATCGTGAGCAGTGGTGACGTCTCGGTGAGTCCGTAGATCTGGATGAATTCCCAGCCGAGCTCGGTTTCGACGCGCTCGATGGTCTTCGTGGGCGGCGGTGCGCCGGCGACGACCATGCGCACTTGCTTGTCATCGCCGGGAACCGAAATGCCCGCCTCCCGGCGACGCCCGGCGGCTTCAAGGATCGCTGCGACCACCGCAGGTGCGCCGCACAGCAGCGAGACGTCGTGCTGCTCGATGCGGGACAGGATCACTTCGCCGTCGACCTTGCGCAGCACGATCTGGGGAACGCCCATGGCCGTCAGCGCATAGGGCATGCCCCATCCGTTGCAGTGGAACATCGGCAGCGTGTGCAGGTACGCGTCGCGATCCGACACGCCGGCGTGCCACCCGAACGTCACCGCGTTCGTCCAGAGGTTGCGGTGCGTGAGCTGCACGCCCTTGGGACGGGCGGTGGTGCCAGACGTGTAGTTGATCGACGCCGTTGCGGTCTCGTCCGCCCGCCATTCCGCGGGCGTCTCACCGAGCGCCGCAGGAGTGAAGAGCTCGGCATCAGCGGCGCCGTCTAGGACGATGCGGTGTTTCGCGGTGACACCGGCAAGCGCCCCGTCGAACTCCGGATCGACTAGCAGCAGGCTCGCGCCCGAGTGGCCGACGATGTAGTTGACCTCGTCGGCGTTGAGGCGGAAGTTCACCGGCACGCAGATGCGTCCGAACGCACTGACACCGAGCAGGGTGGTGAGGAACTTCGCCGAGTTGGGGCTCACGATTGCCACGCGCTCGCCTTGGCCGACGCCCATGCGTTCGAGGGTCAGCGCCAGGCCCCGAGCGCGCGCCGCCAACTCTCCGTAGGTGAGCGTGCCCAGCGCGCCGGCCGCGTCCGGCTCGTCGACGACAGCGGTCCGGTCGGGGTACGCGAGCGCGCCCCGCTCCAGGAAATCGCCGACGGTCATCGGAACGTGCATTGAGGTGTCTCCAGAGGGTGCGAAAGGGCCGCGGGCATGGCGGGGGTCGCATGAAAGTTGCCACTTCCGCGTTGCCGTGCGCTAAAATGCTAACTACCGTTAAACAAACGCTAGCTAGAGCAAGCGCGTGGCGCTTCTCTGGACTGGCGGGGCTGGGTGCACCGCACGACGTTCGACCCACAGGGTCGAGCGCTGCGAGAGCGCTCCCCCGCCGCTCAAGCGCCTTTGGCGCTGAAAGGGGTTACCCAACATGTTGTACAGACGTCTGTTCTCCGCTGGGGTGGCGGTCATCGCCCTCGGCGGCTACGTGAGCCTCGGACTCAAGCCACTTCCGACACCCGATGCCGACGCCGCGGCCAAGGCACCCGGCGCGCGACTCACCCTCGCCGCCTCAGTAACCGGCGGACCGATCGTTCCGCCTACGACCATCGCACCGCCGCCGCCTCCTCCGCCCCCGCCCCCGCCGCCCCCCACGACCGTCGCCCCCCGGCGCACCGTGGTCACCCGGGCGCCTCGCGCCAGCCGGGCGGCCGCGCCACGCGCACAGGTGGTCGCCAACGTGGGCGGCGATGTCTGGGGTGCGCTCGCTCGATGCGAGTCGGGGGGGCGTGCCAACGCCGTCAGCCGCAGCGGCAAGTACTTCGGCGCCTTCCAGTTCTCCTTGCAGACGTGGCGGGCCATGGGCATGTCGGGATCGCCGATCGATCATCCCTACGAGACCCAGCTCGGCGCCGCCCAGCGACTCCAGGCTCGATCCGGCTGGGGCCAGTGGCCTCACTGCTCCAGGAAGCTCGGTCTTCGCTGACCGGACAGAGCACAATCGATCACGTGTCGGCCTCACCACTCGCTCAGGTGTTGGCCACGCTCGACTCGGCAAACGAATTGGACCCCCGCACCCTCGTGGTGCGGGGGTCTTCGCGTCCGTTCTGCCTCGGCGAGGCTGAGCTGGCCACCGTGTGGCTCGAGCAGTTGCGCCCGGACGCGAGCGACGAACTGCGCATCGCCGTCCGCGCCCACCACGTGCGCCGGTGGGAGACGCCGCGGGCGACGTACCCCGACGGTCGCGCCGGTTACCTGCGGTGGCGTCGCCACCTCTACGACGTGCACGCGGCACACGCAGCCGATGCCATGCGCGCCGCCGGATATGACGAGCGTGCGATCGCACGCGTCGACTCGATCATGCACAAGCGCTCGCTCGGAACCGATCCCGAGGCCCAGGCCTACGAGGACGCGCTGTGCCTGGTGTTCCTCGAGACGCAGTTCGGTGCCTTTGCGGCGCGCATGGAACCGCCTCAGCTCGACGTGATCGTCGCCAAGACCCTGGCCAAGATGAGCGACGCCGCCAAGGCGGCATGGGAGGCGCACCCCCAAGTGATCGTCGCCCCTTTCGCGCGGACGAGGCGCTAGCTCCGCGGCCTCGTAGTCGTCGGGGACTGGTAGTCGCCCCAGTACTCTTCGCAGCTCTTCTGGTCGCGACACGGCGGTTCGTCGTTGTTGCTCGTTGGCGGCGTTGATGACGACGGCCGCGTCGTCTGGGTGGGGCGTTGCGTCGGCGGAGGCGTGTCGTCGAACGAGTTGGGGCTCGACGGAGGGGGCGATCCGCCGCCACTGCGGGCCACGGTGGTGGGGCTGCGGCGGATCGTGGTCGTCGTCCGGCCGGTTGCACCCCTGCGGGTCATCAGCCTGCTGCGCGAGGTGCCGTCGGCCGGGTCCCCGGCCTCCAGGTCCTCGATCGAGGTCGTCGTCTCGTCGAACGACGTGGTGGTGACCGCCTCCTCGTCTTCCTCGTCCGCCTTGTCCGCCGCCCGCATGCACTCTGAGCGGACGACGTCGCCATTCGGCTCGGTCGAGTCGGCCGAGCGCAGGCCGGGCGGGAGCGCGCCGAGTTCGGTGACCGCGATGATGACCTCGGCCGTGCTCGCGCCGCCGGCGGCATCCTCGATGCGGTAATCGATTCGTGCCGCCCGTTGCGCAGACGCCGAAGGCGTGTAGAGGACGAGATCGTCGCCCTCGTCGGTCGGCGTGCCGCCGTCGTCGACCGATGCAGTGCCCTCCGATGCGCGAAGGACCCTGAGGATCAGCGCGTCTCCTTCGGCGTCGGTGTCATTGGCCAGGACGTCGATCGTCACGGGCTGGTTCGGCGCCGTGAACGCGGCGTCGTTGCGGGCGAGTGGCGGGCAATTCGTTACCGCGGTCTCCACGCGACGCCCGTCCGAACCACTCGACTGCCACGCGAAAACGCCGACAAGGATCACCGCAAGCGCGATCAGCGTGGGGATGTAGACACGGCGTTCGCTGAGCACAGACACCCCAGAAGGGTAACGGTCACTCTCCGGTCACTAGTGCCAGGTCGGCGTAGAGCGCGTTGACGACCCGCTGTGTACGCCGATGGTTCGCGGCTTCGCCGGGCATCCCATTGAAAGCCACCACCACACTCAGCCCGTGCGCAGGATCGGCGAAGGCGAGGCTCGACTGCATGCCGCCATGCCCGAACGCGTCGCGGCCGGCGTGGTCGCCGTAGCCGTACGGCGCCGCACGATCGCGGTAGTGCCACGAGTTCACCATGAGCCCGAGGCCCCAGTCGATGATCCAGCCGAAGGTCTCGTCGGCCATACCTTCGCGGTGACGGGCGACAATCGAGCTTGTCGTGGTATCGGCCAGGATCCGCTGGCCCTCGAGCACGCCGCCCTGCCTGAGGGCTTCGAGCAGGCGGACGAGGTCGGCCGCGGGACCCACTCCCGACCCCGACGGCAGCACCCAGCTCCAGCCGTTCGGTTCGAGCAGTCGCGGCAGCACGGCCGGCTCCGGCCCGGTGGTGTCGACCATCTGCACCATGCGCTCGCCGTACGCGGCGACGCGCTCCGGTGTCATCGCAATCCACGAGTCGGCCATGCCCAAAGGCTCGAAGACCTCCTCGGACGCGTAGGCGTCGAACGCCCGCCCGTCGACAATGCGGACGATTTCACCCAGGACATGGAACGCCGTCGCGGGGTGGTATCCCGCGCGCCCGCCGGGCACCCAGCCGGGCTCGAGCGGCGCTGCCGAAACCGCGCGCAGCAAGGCGTCGTAGTCGAGCCCGCCGGCGTAGAGCTGCTCGCTGCCGGCGAGGTATCGGAAGCCGCCGGTGTGCGTAAGCACGTGTCGGATCGTCACCGGCGCCTTCCCGCCTGCGGAGAACCCGTCGATGTAGGTCGCCACAGGCTCGTCGAGCGACAGCGCGGCGCGCTCCCAGAGCTGCCCGACGGCGACGGCCGTGACGATTTTGGTCATGCTGAACCATGGAATGAGCGACGCGTCGGTCATCGCCACTCCTGGCCGGGCTACGCCCTCGGCATGGGAGATCAGGGGCGCTCCGTCGCGCCACACCGCAAGCTGTGAGCCGATGTCCCAGCCCTGCGCGGCGCTGTCGGCGAGGGCCGCTCGGGTCTGCCGCAACTCGAGAAACGCCATTGGGACGGAGCGTAGGTTCGCCGCAGGGCGCCGATTCTCGGCGAAAGTCGGCTTGTATCCTTGCCGCTAATGAAACGGCTCGGGCTCGCCTTCCTCGTCACGGTCATAACCGCAGTCACCCTCGGGACCCCGGCGGGAGCGGCGCAGCTGCCACGACCTGCGGGCCTACGGATCGAACCCGGCTTGGCCGGACGCGCGGTCACGATGAACGGCAAGGCGTGCAACCTCATCAGCACCGACGTCGCTACGCCGTTCGGGGTGGCGACAGGGCCGTGTGGCGGCGTGCGCCCGGGTGCACCGCTTCGGACCGCGGCCGGCGGCTGCACGTTCAACTTTCTCTACATCGACCTCGCACGTGATCCCCTCAGCGGCCAGGACATCTACGCCGGTACCGCGGGCCACTGCATCATCGGTTCGACCGGGCCGCGCGAACGCACCACGTTCGCCGATCCCCGCGTGTTCGTGACGATCAACGGCACGCTGACCCATATCGGGGACTTCGCCTACGCCCGCCTCGACAACCAGTTCGACTTCGCCCTGGTGCGCCTCAACGCCGCCGGGCGTGCCGCCGGGAACCCGCAGATGTGCCACTTCGGCGGGCCGACCGGACTCCGAAACGGGTCGATCGGCACCGGCGAGGTGCTCCAGCACTACGGCAACGGCGTGGGAATCGGCGCCGCGGTGCCGGCGCGCAGCCATGTCGCTCTTTTCGGCAACCAGTACGAGTTCACGACCGCCAGCTTTGCGGCGATCGGCGACTCCGGATCGGGCATGACGGATGCGCAGGGCCGCGCCGCCGGCGTGCTCGTGTCCGTGCTGAACGTCGCTTACGGCAGCGCGATCGTGAACAGCACCCGCGTCGACATCAGCTTGGCGCAAGCACAGGCTGTCATCGGTCGCAACCTCGTGGTGATGACGGCGGCACCGCTGTAGACGGCCGTCGTGCGATAGACGTTGCGCATGACGAGCGCGCTGCCGACCCCGTGCACGATCGAGGACGTAACGCCTGACTGGCTGACGCAGGCGCTCGACGCGCCGGTTGTCGGCGTCGCGTCTGAGCCGATCGGTGCGGGGGTCGGGCTCGTGGCCACGCTGCACCGCCTGGCGATCTCATACGAGAGCGGGAACGGTGGTCCGGCGACACTGATCGCCAAGCTGCCTTCGGTGGCGCCCAGCAGTCGTTTCGTAGCGCAGCTGCTGTCGATGTACCGGCGTGAAGTCGGCTTCTACAGCGAGCTCGCTCAGCGCACCGCGCTCGGTCACCCGCAGTGCCGCTACGCCGACTTCGACGAGCACACGCAGAACTTCGTGCTGCTGCTCGAAGATCTCGCGAGCGGCCGCACGATCGACCAACTAGAAGGATGCGGGCGCGGCGATGCGGAGCTCGCGGTGCGGCGCCTGGGCGAGCACCACGCGGGGTGGTGGGCCGACCCGGCACTCGACAGCACCGAGTGGTTGCCGCGCATCAGCGACGCACCGTTGCCTGCGGCCGTGGCCTACTCGTTCGAGCAATCGTGGGGCGCAACGCTCGAGCTGTTCGCCGACCGCATCCCAGGCGACGTCGTCGGGCTCGGCGAGCGGTTCCCGTCGCTGATCCCCGCGATACTCGACCACCTGGCTGCGTTGCCGGCGACGCTTTCGCACGGCGACTATCGGCTCGACAACATGTTCTTCGTCGACGGTGACGTCGCGCTCTGCGACTGGCAGCTCGTCGACCGATCACGTGGCGCGCGCGACCTCGGGTACTTCGCCACGCAAAGCCTGCTCCCAGAGGATCGTGCCGCGTGGGAGAACGAGCTTGTCGATCTGTATGTCGAGACACTCGCCGAAGGCGGAGTCACCGGCTACGACCGCGAAACGGCATGGGCCGACTACCGCATGTCAGCGCTGCTCGGCCTGGCGTACCCGGTTGTCGCCACCGGCTCGCTCGACCACAGCGACCCGCGCGCGTACAAGCTCACCGGCGACATGCTCGACCGCGCCATTCGAGCCATCGTCGAGCTCGACTGCATCTCCCTGGCGGACTAAGCGGTTAGGGGTCGGAGGCGAGCGCGGCAAAGATGCTCCGATGGAGTTGTTGCTGATCCGGCATGCGTTGCCCGAGAGAATCGAGGCCGCTGAGGGGCGGGCAGACCCGAACCTCTCCCCCAAGGGTGAGCAGCAGGCCGAGCTGCTCGGTGAGTGGCTGTCGAGCGAGCACATCGACGCGATCTACGCAAGCCCGATGGCGCGTGCCGCGCAGACTGCGGCCGCCGTGTGCGCACATCATGGGCACGATGTCATCACCGAGACAGGCGTCATCGAGTTCGACAGCGGGGCCAACTCGTACATCCCGTACGAGGAGATGGACACCACCAGCGAGGAGTTCCGCGCCATGGTCACCGGGGCGTGGGCGTCGCTCGGTGGGCCTGACCCGGGGCCGTTCCGATCGACAGTTGTCGAGTCCATCGAGCGCATTGCCACTGATCACCCGTCACAAACCGTGGCGATCGTTTGCCACGCCGGCGTCATCAACGCCTATATGGCGCACCTCCTCGGCATCGACCGGCCGCTGTTCTTCAATCCCTATTACACGAGCATCAACCGGGTGCTCGCATCGAGCAAAGGTCCGCGCATGGTGCAGTCGCTCAACGAGACCGCGCACTTGCGCGGCACGTCGCTGTGAGCGACTTCGCGTCGCTGCGCTACAAGACCCGCGACCGCAAGGCGTACATCACGCTCGACCGACCTGAGCGGCTGAACGCGATCGACCTACACATGCCTGGCGAGATCGCCGCCGCCGTCGAGCGGGCGAATGACGACCCAGCCGTTCACGTGATCGTGCTCGGTGGTGAGGGCCGAGCGTTCTGCGCGGGCTACGACCTGAAGGAGTTCGCCGAAGGCGGCATCGGCACGCAGGGCGTCGTGTGGGATCCGATCAAGGACTACCGCGGCATGAAGCGCAACACCGATCAGTTCATGTCGCTGTTCCGCTCGCTCAAGCCCACGCTCTGCAAGGTGCAGGGTTATGCGGTCGCCGGCGGAAGCGACATCGCACTCTGCTGCGATTTGGTGGTTATGGCCGACGATGCCCGCATCGGCTACATGCCGGCGCGGGTGTGGGGTTGCCCGACGACGGCGATGTGGGTGTTTCGGCTCGGAGCCGAACGGGCCAAGCGGATGCTCCTCACCGGTGACACGATCGACGGTCGGCAGGCGGCGGACTGGGGGCTGGTGCTCGAGGCCGTTCCGGAAGCCGATCTCGACGCCCGGGTCGAGGAGCTGGCCGACCGGATGGCGGGCGTGCCGGTCAACCAACTCGTCATGCAGAAGCTCATGGTCAACCAGGCGTTCGACAACATGGGCCTGCACGGCACGCAGATACTGGCCACGTTGTTCGACGGCATCACCCGCCACTCGCCCGAGGGCCGCTGGTTCCAGCAGTACGCGGCCGAGCACGGCTTCCCCGCCGCGGTCGAATGGCGCGACTCGGGACGCTGGATCCCCGAGGGCGGCGAACCGCCCGTGAAGGAGAGCTGATGGACAACTTGCAGGTGGGCGTGGTCTACCCACAGATCGAGCTGGGCGGCGACCCGCGTGCGGTCGAGCGAATCGGTCGAGCCACCGAGGAGCTCGGGTTCGACTACCTGCTCGCGTACGACCACGTCCTCGGCGCGGTGCACGACGGACGTGAGCCTCCGCTTCTCGGGCCGTACACAGAGCACGACCCGTTCCACGACCCGTTGGTCATGTTCGCCTACCTCGCCGGGATCACCGAGCGCATCGGCCTGACCACCGGAGTCATCATTCTCCCGCAGCGCCAGACTGCCCTCGTGGCCCGCCAGGCTGCGGACGTCGACCTGTTCTCCGGCGGACGGCTGCGGCTCGGCGTCGGGATCGGCTGGAACTTTGTCGAGTACGAGGCACTCGGCGAGGACTTCCACACCCGCGGCGCGCGCGAGGAGGAGCAGATCGGCCTGCTCCGCCAACTGTGGACCGACCCAGTGGTCGACTTCGCGGGCCGGTTCGATCGCATCGACCGCGCCGCGCTCGTGCCGCGCCCGGCGCGCACGATCCCCATATGGCTCGGCGGTTTCGGCGAAGCCGCGTTCGGCCGCGCCGCGCGCGTCGGCGACGGTTTCATGTTCGGCGGCGGGGCGACGCACGTGTTCGAGGCGCTGAGGCGCGTCCAGCAGCTCGTCATCGAGCAGGGCCGCTCGCTCGACGGGTTCGGCGCGGAGTGCGCCGTGCGCACCGACAAGGGACCGCAGGCGGTCGCCGAGCGCATGCAAGCTTGGCGGGACGCGGGCGGTACGCACGCTGCAGTGGTCACGATGGGCCTGGGGCTGAGAACCGTTGACGAGCACGTCGACTACGTCGCCAAGGTGGCGACTGCGCTCGAGGCGTCTTAGGCGTCCGCTGTCGGCAGCTCGACGCGGCGGAAGATGCACTGGCCCGATGAGCTCGCGAGCAGCCGGCGCTCGTCGCTCCAGATGCGTCCGTTGAACGCGAACATTCCCTCGGTCGACACGTCGGCGCGTCCCACAGGCAGCAACCATTCCGATTCGGGAGCGAAGCGGTGGAACTGCACGTTGAGGTCGAGGCTCGGCGCCATCCACGGAAGCGGGCCGCTGTGCGCCTGCACCGCCGAGGGCCAGCTCACGGTGTCGAGCATGACGACGAGCCGGGCGGCGTCGGCCGAGATGTCGTCGGGGAACGCCGCCGTCGGTGTGTAACGAATCCAGTTCTTCCACTCCGGCTCGCCGGCCGGACGGTTCTCCCAGTCGTCCAGCCAAATGATCGGACGCTGCTCCAGGTTCGCCCAGAACTTGAACCGGGGCGCGTCGGGCGGGAGCAGTTCCGCGACGTCCTTGAGCTCGCTCCAATGGGGGACATCGGGCGCCGCTGCGTGGTCGTGCTCGAGGCTGTCCATGCCGTCGTTCACGAACCAAGCCTGCGCCTCGACGAGCGTCCGGTCCCCTTGGACGAGGGTCACCGCAAGCGACTCGGCGCGCCGGGTGCGGCGCAGCGTGCGGACGCGTGCCTCGACCTCGGCGAAGTCGCCGACCGCCAGGTAGTGACACGAGAAGCTGGCGGGCCGTGGCAGATCGGTAGCCGCGGCCGCCGCCCGCAGAGCGATCGCGGCGACGTAGCCGCCGTTGGGGCCCCAGATCTCCCAGTCGCGCGAGATGGTGCCGCGGTAGCGGCCGTCGCCGATTTGCTCGACGGCGGTGTCGACCGACAGGTCACCCATGCCCGCCAGTGTGGCGCGCCAGAGGATCAGTTGCCTGCATCTCGACGTGACCGAATCGCGCCATTGGTGACAAACCTGCACCGCGGGTGACGATCCACACAGGAGGCGGGTTGTCCACACCGTCGTCCCCAGCGGTGGACAAACAATCCCCCGCGAAATCCTCATGTTGTGCCTCTTGTTGTGCACAGCCGAGGTGTTGTTCACTGCGTGCATACCCGGTTGACGGGGAGCCCGAACGAGGCGAACGAGACGGCCGGCTTGCCGGCAACTCGGGAGCAGCGTGAAGGTCCCGTCTACGGGCGGTGAGTTGCTGAGCGGTGACGACGGATCTCGGTCC
>DATLOH010000103.1:0-25092 GCA_035536375.1 Acidimicrobiales bacterium | reverse complement strand
GCCAGCCTCTACTTCATCTTGGGCGACATCGACCGATGACTCCCGCGGCAATGTTGGCTGTTGACTTCACCACCTATGGGTGGGTGACGGCGTTGAAGGTCGGCGTCGTCCTCGGGGTGATCCCGATCGGCTCGCTGATCTTCGTCTACGTGTTCCTGTTCAAGATGATGAGTCACATGCAGAGCCGGCTTGGCCCAATGGAGGCCGGCCCGCACGGGATGCTCCAGCCCGTGGTCGAGGCGATCAAGTTCCTCCAGAAGGAAGACATCTTCCCGGCGCGCGCCGACAGGTTGGTGTTCGGGCTCGCGCCGTTCGTCGTAATTGTTTCGACGTTCCTGCTCTACCTCGTCATTCCGGCCGGACCGAACCTCATCGTCGAGGACCTCGACACCGGAATCTTCTTCGCGCTCGCGGTGTCGTCGCTTTCGGTGATCGGCGTGCTCATGGCCGGATGGGCGTCGGCGAACAAGTTCGCGCTCATCGGCGGGTTGCGCGCCGCAGGGCAGCTCATCGCCTACGAGCTGCCGCTGATCCTGGCCGTTGTCGGGGTGATCATCCAGGCCGGCAGCCTCAGCCTGCAGGACATCGTCCACGCGCAGGCCGACGGAGAGATCTTCGGCTTCGGCGCAATCGGCAATCCGTTCGTGCTCACCCAAATCGTGGGCTTCGTGATCTTCCTCATGGCCGCGCAAGCCGAGCTCGCGCAGGCACCGTTCGACATGCCCGTCGCCGAATCCGAGCTGGTAGCCGGCTACATGACCGAGTACACCGGGTTCCGGTTCCTCTTCTTCTTCATCGGCGAGTTCGGCACGGCGTTCGCGTTCGCCGGCATCGCTGCGACGCTGTTCCTCGGCGGCTGGTACGTGCCCGGCATCGAAGGCGGCATGGCCGACGTCGTGGGCCCGCTGGCGCTCGCCGGCAAGGTGATGTTCATCGGGTTCCTGATCTTCTGGATCCGCTTCACCTATCCACGCTTCCGCGAGGACCAGCTTCAGCGGATCGCATGGAAGGTGCTTATTCCGATCTCGCTGCTCAACATCGTTGTGACCGGCGTGCTCAAGGTGGTCTTCTAATGGGTCTGGTCCCGGGCTACATCAAGGGCCTTGGCGTCACGTTCCGCACGATGACGAAGAAGGCCGTCACCGTGCAGTACCCGCACGTCAAGGAAGCGCCCGCGCCCCGCGCTCGCGGGGTCATTGCGCTCAGCACCGAGAACTGCACGGTCTGCATGCTCTGCGCCCGCGAGTGCCCGGTGTGGTGCATCTTCATCGAAGGTCACAACGACTGGGAGCCGCCGCGTCGGGAGGGTGGCAAGCCCAAGAAGGGCAACGTCCTCGACCGCTTCGACATCGATTACAGCCTCTGCATGTACTGCGGCATCTGCGTGGAGGTGTGCCCCTTCGACGCCCTGTTCTGGAGTCCCGAGTACGAGTACTCCGAGGCCAACATCGCCGAACTGCTGCACGACAAGAGCCGCCTGGTCGACTGGCTGCAAACGGTGCCGGAGGCACCGGCGCTCGAGGTTGGCGCGCAGGCAAAGAAGGGCGCCAAGTAATGGACGCGCAGAACATCGCGTTCTGGCTCATCGCCCTCGCAATGGTGATCGCCGCGATTCAGGTTGTGACGAGCTTGAACATCGTGCGTGCCGCGCTATCGCTCGTTGTCGTGCTCGCCGGCGTCGCCGCGCAGTACATCCTGCTGGCAGCTGAGTTCACCGCAGTGGTCCAGGTGCTGGTCTACATCGGGGCGATCATCGTGCTGTTCCTGTTCGGGATCATGCTCACGCGCGCTCGAATCGGCCGTGAAGCCGATCTGGACAACGACCAACGTGGCGCAGCACTCGTCGTCGCGTTAGGGCTGCTTGCGCTGCTGGTGTTGCTCCTGCGGGACGCGTTCGGCGGCGAGCGCATCGGTGCCGAGGCCCCGTCGACGACCGCCCAGATCGGCGACGCCATCTTCGCCACCTACGTGATTCCGTTCGAGCTCTCGTCTGTTCTTCTTCTCGCCGCTCTCGTCGGTGCCATCGTGATCGCCAGGAAGGACTAGAGGCCGGGTCATGCTCCTCAACCAGTTCCTCTTCCTCTCCGCCGTGCTGTTCTGCTGCGGCGTCTACGGCGTCTTGGCGCGGAAGAACGGCGTGCTCGTGCTCATGTCCGTCGAGCTGATCCTCAACGCCGTCAACCTCAACCTCGTGGCCTTCGGCACGTACAACCACACCGTCGCCGGCCAGGTGTTCGCGCTGTTCGTGATCGCGATTGCTGCCGCCGAGGTCGGCGTCGGACTTGCGATCGTCCTGCTCATCTTCCGGAACCGTCGCTCGGTGGACCTCACCGAAGCCGACCTGATGAAGGGCTGATCGTGCTCGAGACCGCATGGGTGATCCCGGCGATCCCGATCGCCTCGTTCTTCCTCATCCTGTTCTTCGGCAAGCGCTTCCCGAGCAAGGGCGCCTCGATCGGCGTGCTCGCCTTGTGCGCGTGCTTCGTCCTGTCGCTCGCCACCGCCTATCAGTGGGTGCAGCGCGAGGGGACTCTCCCGGTCGAGCACCACGGCGCGCCCGCGGCCCACGGCGAGGACGCCGGCCACGCCGAAGAACCCGACGACCACGGCAAGACAACCGACGACCACGCCGTAAAGACCGACGATCACGCCGCGGAGACTGACCACCACGCCGAGGAAGGCGCCGACGCACACGCCGAAGAGGCCGACCACCCCGCCGAGGAAGGCGCCGACGGCCACGCCGAAGAGGGGCGGACGGGGGACGTCGCCGCCGGTGGGGTTGGGCGGGGGCTGGCCACCGGTGGCGAGCCTCCCCCGGCTGCCCCGGACGCCGAACACGCCGAGGATGACCATGGCAAGACCGAGTCGACCGCGGCCGTAGAAGACGGCGACGCCACGCATAAGGAAGAAGCAGTCCAAGGCGAGTCCGAGGGTGAGCTCAAGCGGGCGCCGGTCGTAAGCAGCGTGCGGTGGTTCGAGATCGGCGGCATCGAGGTTGAAGCCGGCATCCTGATCGACGGACTCAGCGTGGCTCTCCTCGTCGTGGTCTCCACGATCTCGCTGCTCGTGCACCTCTTCTCGACCGAGTACCTCCGTGACGACCGCCGCAAGACGCACTACTTCGCGGCGCTGAGCCTCTTCACGTCGGGGATGTTCATCCTCGTCACCTCGTCGAACACGTTGCAGATGTTGTTCGGCTGGGAGCTCATGGGCCTCTGCTCGTTCATGCTCATCGGGCACTGGTGGGAGGACAAGGAGAATTCGAACGCCGCTTTGAAAGCGTTCTTCACGACCAGAACCGGCGACATCGGTCTGCTGGTCGGCGTGTCGATGCTCTTCTTCATCGCCGGCAACACCTTCGACGTCGGAACCATCAACGCCAACGCGCTCGCCGGCGATATCGACGGGGGTCTTCTCACCGTCGCCGCGTGCGCGTTGCTTGTTGCAGTGGTCGGCAAGAGCGCGCAGTTCCCGTTGCACACGTGGCTCCCTGACGCCATGGCGGGCCCCACCCCTGTATCCGCCTTGATTCACGCGGCCACGATGGTCGTCGCCGGGGTCTTCCTTATCGCCCGGCTCTACGGCGTGTTCTGGCAAGGGTTCGACCTCGGCGCCGGGGATGGTTATTCGCCGGTGGCGATGGTCGGCGGTGTCACGGTGATCATTGCGGCGCTGCTCGCGTTCGTGCAGGCGGACATCAAGAAAGTGCTCGCCTACTCGACGGTCAGTCAGCTCGGTTACATGGTCATGGCGCTCGGCGTCGGCGCATGGACTGCCGGCGTCTTCCACCTCTTTACGCATGCGTTCTTCAAGGCGTGCCTCTTCCTCGGTGCCGGCTCGGTCGCCCATTCCGGCTCGCACCACAGCTTCGACATGAAGGCCGACATGGGCGGGCTCAAGAAACACATGCCGATCACGTACGCAACGTTTGTCATTGCGTCGCTCGCGCTCGCTGGTGTGCCGCCGCTCGCCGGGTTTTGGTCGAAGGACGAGATCCTCGTCGGCGCCAGCGCCAACGGATACCCGCTGTTCCTGTGGGTCGGGGTCATCGGAGCGTTCATGACCGCGGCGTACATGACGCGTTGCGTGTATCTGACATTCCACGGCGAGCCTCGCGGCGCGGCCGCGCACCACCACCCGCACGAGTCGCCGTGGCCAATCACCGTGCCGCTGGTCGTGCTCGGTGCGCTGTCCGTCGTCGCCGGCTTCCTGAACGCGGTCGCGTTCGACATCGACCTGTTCGCCGACTGGTTCGAGCCACAGTTCGTCTCGAACATCGTCACGCACCACGGCTTTGACGGGAAGCTCGCGCTGCTCGGGACCACCGCCGGCGTGCTCGGAATCGCGAGCTCGGGGTTGTACTACTTCCGGAACTTCGGCCCCCGACGGGTCACCGAGCGCTCGTCCATGGCGCGAGCGGGTTACACGTTGCTTGCCAACAAGTACTACCTCGACCGGCTCTACACCGACGGCGTAGTCGGTGGGATCAAAGGCCCAATCGCGCGGCTTGCGTACTGGATCAACCAGAACGTCATCGACGGCATCGTCAACGGGGTTGGCGCGCTCGCCGGTGTCCTTGGTCGCTTCAGCTACAACGTCATCGATCAGCGCATCGTCGACGGCGCAGTCAACGGCGCCGGTCTCTCGGCCGAAGCCGGCGGCAGCACTCTTCGCACCATTCAGACCGGCCGCGTCCAGCAGTACGCGGCCGTCCTCTTCGGGGCCGTGGTCGTGTTCGCCGTAGCCCTTTGGCAGTTCACTTAGGAGATGGGATCGTGATGGACGGGTTTCAGTTCGAAAGCTGGGCGCTGAGCCTCGCGGTTTTCCTGCCGATGGTGGGTGCCGCGGTCCTGCTCCTCATGCCGAAGGAAAGCGAGACGGCCATCAAGGTCACCGCGCTGGCGACCACGATCGCCACCGCCGGTGTCGGCGCTTGGATCCTCGCCAACTTCGACTACGACGCGACGGACAAGCTCCAGTTCGTCGTCGACAAGCCGTGGATCGAGATCATCAACAGCCGCTACCACGTCGGCATCGACGGGCTCTCGCTGCCCCTCGTTGCCCTGTCGATGCTCGTTTGCATCCTGTGTGTCGTCTACTCGTGGGACCACTTCCCCGAACCGCACAATCCGAAGGCCTTCCTCGCGTTGCTCCTCGTGCTCGAGACCGGCATGAACGGCACGTTCATCGCCGAAGACCTCATCCTCTTCTTCGTTTTCTTCGAGCTCGTTCTCCTGCCGATGTACTTCATGATCGGCGTGTGGGGCGGCGCCAACCGGCAGTACGCGTCGATCAAGTTCTTCCTCTTCACGCTGTTCGGCTCTGCGCTGATGATTCTTGGCTTTCTCGCGCTGTATTTCCGGGCCGGCAACACCTTCGACATCCCGGAGCTCATCGCCAATGCGCCGCAGATGCTCCCGCGGGGCACGCAGATGTGGATCTTCGGCGGCCTCTTCATGGGCTTTGCCATCAAAGTGCCGATGTTCCCGTTCCACACGTGGCTTCCTGATGCGCACACCGAGGCGCCGACGGTCGGTTCGGTCATCCTCGCCGCAGTGCTCCTGAAGCTCGGCACCTACGGCTTCATTCGCATCGCATTGCCGATGCTGCCCGAAGCAGCCGTCGCGTGGGCACCGTGGATCGGGCTGCTCGCCGTGATCGGCATCATCTACGGCGCTCTCGGATGTCTCGCTCAGACCGACCTAAAACGGCTGATCGCGTTCTCGTCCGTCGCGCACATGGGCTTCGTGATGCTCGGCATCTCGACCCTCACCGACTTCGGCATCAACGCCGCAGTGTTCGGGATGGTCTCGCACGGCCTCATCACCGGCATGCTCTTCTTCGTCGCCGGGTCGATCGGCGAGCGCTACGGCACGCGCGAGATGGCGCGGCTCGGTGGCCTACTCGTCCAAGCTCCGAAGCTCGGATGGATCCTCGGATTCTGCGCCATGGCCAGCCTCGGGCTGCCCGGCCTCGCCGGGTTCTGGGGTGAGTTCCCGGCGATTCTCTCGGCGTTCCATCCGGCCGAGGGTTTGTCCGAGGCCACGTTCCGCGTCTACATGGTCGTGGCCGCGATCGGCACAGTGCTGGCCGCCGGCTACCTGCTCTGGATGTTCCAGCGCACGGCCTTTGGTAGCCCCAAGGATGAGTTCCGCGACGCGCACATCCACGACGTGCACGGTCCCGAGTGGATTGCGTGGACGCCGATGCTCGTGCTGATCCTCGCCTTGGGGGTGTATCCGGCGGCGATCTTCGACGTAACCGACGGTGCGGTACAGAACGTCACGGCCGCGTTCCAGGCAGTGTCAGGCCACTAGATGGTCGCGTCGCTTCTCGCCGCCGCCGGGGGAGCCGACGGCTCGTTCCGCGCTCCCTATCTCGATTACCACGCGCTCGCCCCAGAGCTCGTGCTGATCGGCGTGCTCGTAGCGGTGCTGGTTCTCGACCTCTTCGTCGGCGAGGACCGCAAGGTCTTGGTGACGAACCTCGCTGGCGTGGGTGTTCTAGCCGCGTTGGTGCCGATCCTGACGCTGGCGGTCGACGGTTCCAACCGGTCGATGTTCGGAGGCGCCTACGTCGTCGACGAGTTCGCACTCGTCTTGAAGGGCCTCTTCCTCGTGACGGCCTACGTCGTCCTGCTGATGTCGACCAATTACATCGCCGACGGCGACTATTACGAAGGCGAGTACAGCTTCCTGCTGCTGGCCTCGTTGATCGGCATGACGGTGATGGCGTCGTCGCGAGATCTGCTCACGATCTTCGTGGCGCTCGAAACGTTGTCGCTTCCGGCATACATGCTCGCAGGGTGGCGCAAGCGCGATCTCAAGAGCAACGAGGCGGCGCTGAAGTACTACCTGCTCGGAGTGCTCGCGTCGGGCGTGATGCTCTACGGCATGTCGTTGATCTTCGGCTACACGGGCGAGACCACCCTCACGGAGATCGCCGGCGTACTTACTCAGCTCGAATCGACTCCGCCGCTGATCAGCATCGGCATCCTCTTCATCATCGTCGGTTTCGCCTTCAAGGTCTCGGCCGTGCCGTTCCATTTCTGGGCGCCCGACACCTACGAGGGCGCGCCGACGCCCATCACCGCATTCCTGTCGGTAGCGAGCAAGGCCGCCGGCTTCGTTGCGCTGCTCCAGCTGATTTACGTCGGGTTCATCGCCAACAGCGATGTATGGGGTCCGCTCTGCTGGGTCCTCGCCGCGTTGTCGATGACAGTGGGCAACCTCATCGCGCTTCGCCAAACGAACGTCGTGCGCATGCTGGCCTACTCGTCGATCGCGCAGGCCGGGTACATCCTCGTGCCCTTCGCGGTTGCGGGCGAGAGCGCCGAGGCGCTGGTCACCGCGCAGAAGGCGAGCGTGGTGTACCTGCTCATCTACGCCGCGATGAACCTCGGCGCGTTCGCGGTGGTGATCGCCGTCGCCCGCAAGACGCGCTCGGGCGAGATCTCGAGCTACGGCGGGCTGTTCAAGTACGCACCTGGCCTCACCCTGTTGATGAGCGCATTCATGTTCTCCCTAGCCGGCATACCGCCGCTCGGCGGCTGGTTCGCCAAGCTCTACGTCTTCACCGCCGCGCTCGACGCCGGTACGCCCGCCGCAATCGTGCTTGCGGTGATCGCCGGCGTGAACTCGGTGATCGCGCTGTTCTATTACGCGTCGATCGCTCGCGAGATGTGGATGAGCCCCGTGCCGGACGGCGACGTCACCCCGGTAACGATCCCGCCGGCGCTCTCCATGGCGCTTGCGATTACTGCGGTGATCACGGTCGCCGTCGGGGTGTACCCGCCGATCCTCACGAAGCTCGGCAACGTCGCGATCCTCGCCCTCGGCTGACGAGCCGCGCTGACGGCGGATGGACGCCATCACCGCCCGGATCCACCGGGCCGGGCCGATCGACTTCGCCGAGTTCATGGAGCTGGCGCTCTATAGCGACAGCGGTTTCTACGGAGGCGGCGGGGGGCCGGGCCGGCGGGGTGCCGATTTCCTCACGAGCCCTGAAATTGGACCATTGTTCGGCGCGGTCGTTGCCAACGCACTCGACCGGTGGTGGACCAAGTTGGACCAGCCCGATCCGTTCGTCGTTGTCGAGGCGGGAGCGGGACGGGGCGTTCTGGCGGCCTCGATCTTGGGGGCCCAGCCCGCGTGCGCGCCTGCGTTGCGCTACGTGATGGCGGAGCGTGCCGCGCCCGCACGCGCGGCCGCGTCGGATGTCCTTGCGATCACGCCTGCGGCGGTCGCCCTCGCGGGCGAAGGCCACGGCGGAGGTCCGATCGTCACCGTCCTCGACGACCTGCCCACGGGGCCGTTCGTCGGCGTAATCGTCGCCAACGAGTTGCTCGACAACCTGCCGGTGCGCCTTCTCGAGCGAACGGTCGAAGGTTGGGCGGAGGTGCTGGTCGGACTCGACGAGTCCGAAACCGTCTTCGTCGAAGTGCTTGTGCCGGCGGACGACGATGCCGCCGCGCGTGCGACTGCGTTGACGCGCGATCCGCCGTCCGGTGCCCGAGTCCCGCTGCACGACGCAGCGATTGCGTGGCTGGCACGCGCCCGGCGGTCGCTAGAGGGCGGACGTGTTGTCGCGTTCGATTACGGCGTCCACCGAACCGACGAGCTCACACAGCGCGACTGGTCGGACTGGCTGCGCACGTACCAAGCTCAAGGGCGCGGGGGCGCGCCGCTCGCGCGCGCAGGTGAGCAAGACGTGACGTGTGAAGTCGCGTTCGACCAGCTCGCACCCGACTCGCTTACGCCGCAAGCCGATTGGCTGGCCGCCCACGGCATCGCGTCCCTCGTCGACGAAGCTCGGGCGACGTGGACCGAACGGGCCGCCATAGGAGACCTGGTCGCGCTCAAAGCGAGAAGCCGTGTTGGCGAAGCCGATGCGCTCCTCGACGAGGAGGGCCTCGGCGCCTTCCTCGTTGCTGAGTGGATCGTCTGACTGCGCAAACTCGTCCGATCGCTCGTGCGACGGCGCGGGAATAAGGTCCCACGCCATGGCTGACTCCGACGCGATCGAAGCGCTACTGGCCGAGCACCGGACCTTTGCGCCCCCCGGCGAGTTCGCGGCGCAGGCACTGGTGAACGATCGATCGCTGTACGACGCTGCGGCGGCGGACCGCGAAGCGTTCTGGGCCGAGCAGGCCGGCGCCCTTGATTGGTTCGAGCCGTGGCACACCGTGTGTGACTGGCAGCTGCCGTTCGCCAAGTGGTTCGTGGGCGGGAAGCTGAATGTGAGCGTCAACTGCGTCGATCGCCACGTTGCCGCCGGTCGTGGCGAGAGAGTTGCGTTTCACTGGGAGGGCGAGCCCGGCGACACGCGCACCATCACCTACGCCCAGCTGCTCTCCGATGTCGAGCGATTCGCCAATGTGCTCAAGGGACTAGGTGTCAAGCGCGGCGATCGCGTGAACATCTATATGCCGATGATTCCGGAGCTTCCGGTGGCCATGCTCGCCTGCACGCGGATCGGGGCAGTCCATTCGGTGGTGTTCGGCGGCTTCTCGTCTGAGGCGCTGCGCGACCGCATCAACGACGCTGAGGCGCGCGTCCTCGTCACTGCAGACGGCGGGTACCGGCGCGGCGTTCCCGTCGGACTCAAGGGCAACGCCGACGCCGCAGTCGCCGAAACACCGAGCATCGTGAGCGTGGTCGTGGTTCGGCGCACGGACACGCCGGTCACGATGGTCGAGGGGCGCGACCTTTGGTGGCACGAGTTGATGGCGACCGCCGACGAGCACTGCGAGCCCGAGGCGATGGACGCGGAGGACCTGCTGTACCTGCTCTACACGTCGGGTACGACCGCCAAGCCCAAGGGCCTCATGCACACGACGGGCGGCTACCTGACGCAGGTCGCGTTCACGCACAAGTACGTCTTCGACCTGCAGCCCGAACAAGACGTGTACTGGTGTGCGGCCGACATCGGCTGGGTGACAGGCCACAGCTACATCGTCTACGGACCGCTCGCCAATGGAGCGACCTCGGTCATGTACGAGGGAACCCCCGACCACCCGGACAAGGACCGGTGGTGGACGATCATCGAGCGTTACGGCGTCACCATCCTCTACACCGCGCCGACTGCGATCCGTACGTTCATGAAGTGGGGCACGCAGTACCCCGACGCGCACGACATGAGCAGCCTGCGACTGCTCGGGTCGGTCGGCGAGCCCATCAACCCCGAGGCCTGGATCTGGTACTGGAACACGATCGGTGGAGGCCGGTGCCCCGTCGTCGACACGTGGTGGCAGACCGAGACCGGAGCGATTCTCATCTCCCCGCTGCCCGGCGTGACCACGCTGAAGCCCGGCAGCGCGACCCATCCTCTCCCCGGGATCAGCGCTGAGATCGTCGACGATGCCGGCACGAAGGTCGAGATCGGCGGCGGCTATCTCACGCTCACCGAACCGTGGCCGTCCATGCTTCGCGGCATCTACAAGGACCCGGAGCGCTACCACGAGACGTATTGGCGTCGATTCGAAGGGCGCTACTTCGCGGGCGACGGCGCCAAGCTCGACGAGGAGGGCTACCTATGGCTGCTCGGGCGCGTCGACGACGTCATGAACGTCTCGGGCCACCGCGTCTCCACGACCGAGGTGGAGTCCGCGCTCGTCGACCACCCGAGCGTTGCCGAGGCCGCAGTTGTCGGAGCAAAGGACGCCACGACGGGGCAGGCGATCATCGCCTTCGTGACCTTGAAGGGCACCGAGACTGCCACCGAGGAACACGGCCAGGCGCTGCGCGGCCACGTCGCCACCAAGATCGGCGCTATCGCCCGCCCCAAGACCGTGATCTTCACGGACGATCTGCCCAAGACGCGGTCCGGCAAGATCATGCGCCGACTCCTACGCGATGTCGCCGAAGGTCGCGATCTGGGCGACACGACGACGCTCGCCGACCCCGCTGTCGTCGAGGAGATCAAGCGCCGGGCGGCGACGAGCCCGACAGAAGAGTGAGCGGCACTTACGAGGCGCCGCCGCACTGGCGCTGGCGCAGTGAGCCGGTGGGACCGGGGCCGACGGTGATCTTCGACATCGACGGCGTCTTGTCCGACGCCGTCGGCCGCCAGCACTACCTCGAGGGCCCGCGTCGCGACTGGCGCTCGTTCTTCGACGCGTGCGGCGAGGATCCGCTTATCGAAGAGGTCGGGCGCCTGTTGCTCCTCCTCGACGAGGCGCTCCACATCGTGCTGCTTACCGCCCGTCCCCTTCGCGTCCAGGAGCAGACCGTCGGCTGGTTGGCGCGCTACCGCCTGCGGTGGGACCTGCTGATCATGCGCAGTCACGGAGATCAGACCTTCGCCGAGGAGTTCAAGCGCCAGTCGGTTGAGGGGCTGCGGGCCGCGGGCCTCGATCCGGTGCTCGCGTTCGAGGACGACCCGAAAAACGTGGCCATGCTGCGGGCTGCGTCCGTGCCGTGCGTGTACCTGCACAGCGGGTACTACGGCTGAGCCCACAGACCGCGACCAGTCCACGTCAGGTCGCTTCTACGCTGTCGCCATGAGCAAGAACACCATCAAGACCTACGTGCTGCTGGCTGGCCTCGGTGGTTTCCTGATCGTGATCGGTCAGTTCCTGGGCGGCAGCAGCGGCGCGTTCCTCGGAATGTTCCTCGGCCTCGCGCTGTGCGGCGGGTCGTACTGGTTCTCGGACAAGCTGGCAATCCGCGCCGCGCGCGCCGTTCCGGTCACCGAGGCGGAGATGCCCGAGTACTACCGCATCGTGCGCGATCTGAGCGAGCGCATGCAGATCCCGATGCCGAAGCTGTACATGACGCCGGATCTGCAACCGAACGCCTTTGCGACGGGTCGCAACCCGCAACACGCCGCGGTTGCAGTGACGCAGGGCATCCTCGACGTGTGCGACTGGGACGAGCTTCGCGGCGTCCTTGCGCACGAGCTGAGCCACGTCGGGAACCGGGACATTCTTATCGGTTCGGTCGCCGCCGCGATCGCCACTGGCATCATGTTCGTCACTCGCTTTGCGCTGTTCTTCGGCGGTGGCGACGACGAGGACAGCCCAAATCCGATCATCGCGATCGCTCTCATGATCCTTGCGCCCGTAGCCGGCATGCTCATCCAGATGGCGATCACGCGGAGCCGTGAGTACGAGGCTGACCGCACCGGTGCTCGCCTCATCGGCGATGGCGAACCGCTAGCTCGTGCGTTGCTCAAGCTCGAAACCGCCGCAGCGCGCGTGCCGATGGACGTCCAGCCCGCGCAGGCGTCACTGTTCATCGTGAACCCGCTGACTGGCCGCCACGTTCGCGCCAAGAACTGGTTCCGCACGCACCCGCCGACCGAGGACCGCGTCGCTCGCCTCCGGGCTGGAGACTGGGCGTAAGCGTCTGCGGTCTCTGAGGACGCCGTCCCGACGCAGTAACCTTCCCGATTCGAACATGCGACGCCGAAGCGCCGTGTTGCGCACTTCCCTGGTTGTTTCTCTCGTCGCCGGCGCGCTGGTGACGGGTGCTGCCGCGTCTGGTCAGATCATCGACGACCCGGATGCGACCACGACGACCACCCGGCCGCCTGGCTCTACGACAACCACCGCGGCTGGCCAGACCCCGTCTCCCGTGGTCGGCGGAGGAGGGGACGCCCCGGATGATGGCGGCGTCAAGCGCGTGATCCCGCCCGGCTACAGCGAGATCATCAACTCGGTCAAGCGAAGCCGCGCCAACAACACCGAGAAGCTCCTCACGTCGTTGCAACCCTTGATCGATCTCGGTCTGACGCGGACCGACGCTGCGCTCGTGGGGTTCGGAAGGTTCCCCGTTGCGGGCTACACGACCTTCACCGACGACTGGCTGAACCCGCGTTTCACGCCTGTGTTCCACCTTCACGAGGGGACCGACCTTTTCGCGGTGTCGGGCACACCGGTGCGCGCTCCGGTCGATGGTGTCGTGCGACATTCGACTGGGGGCGCCGGTGGCCTCGCTGCGTACGTCCGCACGAAGGAAGGCCACGACGTCTACCTCGCCCATCTGTCTGCGTTCTCGGACGTAAAGCCCGGGGATCAGGTGAAAGTCGGCGACGTGCTGGGCTTCGTCGGCGATACCGGCAACGCACGTGGTGGAGCGCCCCACGTGCACTTCGAGATCCATCCGCGCGGTCGCGGCCCGGTCAACCCGAAGCCCTACCTCGACGCGTGGCTGGCGCAGGCGCTCGAAGCGGTGCCCCGCGTGATCACCGCCTACGACACCGGCCGGCCTCGTGCGGTCGTCGCCACCGGACTCACGCGCCATCTTGCGGATGGCCGCGCCGGATCGGTGTTGGTCCCGTCGGGACCGCCACGTGCGCAATTGGCCTGGGCCAGCGCAGCCAACCCGGCCGGCGGCGCGCTGCGCTTGGCGCAAGCGGAGGCCACCGCCGCGTCGAGCCGTGTGGACTGGGCGGCGCGTGCGCGCGTCGCCGCGGCCGATCGACAAAGGTTCGAGGCCTCCGACGAGCGGGCCAAAAAGCTCGCCCGCCCGACGACCCCGCTGGCGCTGCGCGGAGTGCTTGGTCTGCGCTAGCGGCTAATCGCGGAAGTTGTTGAACTGGAGCGGGATGCCGACATCTTCGGCCTTCAGCCCGGCGATTACCGCCTGCAGGTCGTCGCGCTTCTTGCCGGTGACGCGCACCTGGTCGCCTTGCGTTTGACTCTGCACGCCCTTGAGGCCCAGGTTCTTGATCGTCGAGTTGATGACCTTGGCCTTGTCGGACGAGATGCCGGCGACAAGCTTCACGGTCTGGCGGGCGGTGCCCTTCGCAGCCTCTTCGACCTTCTGATAGTCGAGCGACTTAAGCGAAACCTGACGCCGGACAAGCTTCTCCTCTAGCACCTGAACGAGCGCCCGCAGGCGGTCCTCGGTCGAGGAGTGCAAATGGATCTCACTACCCGTCAGCTCGATGCTGCTGTCGGTGTTCTTGAAGTCGAAACGCGTCGAGACTTCTCGTGCGGCTTGGTCGACCGCGTTCCGGATTTCCTGCATGTCCACCTCGGACACGACGTCGAAGCTAGGCATGCCGTGACGCTATCCTCATCGCTTCTCAGGGGTCGTTGCCCGAGTGGCCAAAGGGAGCAGACTGTAAATCTGCCGGCTCAGCCTACGGAGGTTCAAATCCTTCACGGCCCACCAGAGTGAGTGGTTGTCGGCCCTTCTGTCGCATCGGCGGAAGGGCCGCTTCGCGCCGGTAACGCCTGGTCGGCGAGCTCGGCCGGAAAACCGCGACGCTTGACCTCGTCCATGAGCAGTGCGTGGCGTTTCTTCAATACGACGAATGCCCGGTAGTCGAGCAGGCGGGGGGGCCGGTTCTCGATGCACGCGATGACGCGTCTGAATGTGTTCACCGTGAAGTTGATGGCTTGCTCGTCCTGCGGGCAGCGCTCGGGCATGCGGACGGCAGAGAACGCGGCAAACCGTTGGTTGATCTCCCGCAGGCTCCACTTCGCCGCATCCTTGGTGAACTCGACGTCGAAGCCCGTCCCGTGGTCGGAGAGGATCACCACGATGGCCTTCGGATCAGCGGCCACGATGCGATCCATCGCCTCGAGCATCCGGCGGTTCAGGCACTCCACTTCCCCGATGTAGTCGTCCTTGAACTCCGGGTCCCAGAAGCCGAGCTCGCCGACCAGTTGGTCGAATTCCGTGCAGTCCGGCCCGAACCGCCACGGCGGATGCGGGCTCAGCTGGTGCGAGAAGACGAAGTAGGGCGCTTTGGGTCTCGCAGCGTCGAATTCGTCGATCGTGTGGGTCGGAGTCGTGTAGCCGGAGTCGATGGCTGCTTTGACGCCGAGCTTGCGCAGCGCCTTACGCAGCGGCGTGAGGCTCATGAGCGATTGTTCGACTTCACCGATTGCGACGCCCGCTCCTCGCAGAGGCGGGAGGCATACGTCAGCGGTGGACTCGCAACGGTTCACCTCCCATGTGCCGGGCTCGGCGTGCACGTAGGTGTAGCCGCTCGACTTCAGCGTTCGAACCAGCGCGTTCTCGCCGCGAACGACAGGGACCAACGTGCGTTCGCCGCCAGGCAGTCGGCCGGTCGACGGATAGTCCATCTCCAGCATCGAGCTCAACGAGCCGATGGTGTGGGAGTAGCTGGAGTAACTGTTCTCGTTGACCGCGAACCCGCGGTTGCGCAGGCCGGCGATGAATTCTGTGTTGTCGCGACCAAGCTCGATGGGAAAGCGGTCACCTCGGGCGTAGCCGTCGAGCATAAAGAACCAGATGTTGGGTTTCTCCGTGACGCCCGACAATGTCCCGCTCGCCGCCCGTGACGGCACGTCAGCGGAAACGGAGGCGCGGAAGATCGAGTACTGGGCAACCGGGAAGCCCGTGAGGAGGAACACGGCCGCGAGGACGTAGAGCCGCACGGCGGAGAACCGCGCCAGCACGTATCCGCCGAGTACGCCGAACAACACGGCCAGCATCCACAGACTGGCGCCTGTGCCCCCCGTGCCGATGTTGACGAAACGCACGTAGTTGAAGAACAGGAAGATGAACACGGCGGCAGCGACAGCGAGCCTTGGACCTCTCAGGCGCCGGAAGATGACGAGGAGCGCAAGGCAGACGACCAGGGCGAGCAACGCCGTCGACACGGCGTAGACCGCGAGTCGAGGGATCGGAAGCGACTCGCCGCGGTTGGCGCCGACGAAGGCGGCATAGGGGTACGCACCGCTGAGAAGGAGCAGGACGAGCGTCGAGCCGCCGAGCTCTCGAGGAATGCGCCGGAACCGTCCGCGGTGGCCCTCAGAGTCGGACGCGTCGGTCACCCGCGCCACGGTAGTGCGGGGGTAACGGCGGGCGGCGCCGCGTCCTGAGCGCCGGCCCTAGCCTCTCGGCAGCGAGAGGTTGAAGCACGATCCCTGCGGAGTCAGCGGCTCATACCAGGCGTCGCCTCCGTTAGCGAGGGCGAGCCCGCGCACGATCGAGAGCCCCAAACCGGTTCCCTCCTGGGACCGCGCGGTCTCGTCGGCCCGAGCGAAACGGTCGAAAAGTCGCGGGATGAACTCTGCCGGTACACCGCGGCCGTTGTCGCAGACTTTCAGTCGAACGGACTCGTCGGTGAGGGTGACCGTGATGTCGACGGGCGGCTCGCCGTACTTGAGCGCGTTCGTGAGGTAATTGACCACGACCCGACGTAGGTGGTCCGGGTCGGTATGCACGTTGAGGTCGCTCGGGCACGCAACCGAGATGTCGGCCGCATCGGCGAACTCGGTGGTGATCTCGTCGAGGAGTCGGCGAACCCCGACTTCTTCGATGTGACGTTCCATGGCTCCGGCATCAAGCTTGGAGACCGTGATCAGATCCTGGACGATGCGATTCAGGTGCTCGCCTTGACGTTCGATGGTTGCGATGTAGTCGAGCTTGCGCTCGTCGGGGTCGCTGTCCCAGCCGCTGAGCAAGAGGTACGACAAGCCGAGGATGCCGTTAAGGGGCTGGCGAAGATCGTGCGACGCAACCGCGACGAACTCGCTCATGGAGCGATTGGCGGCGTCCAGGGTCTGGTTGGTCCGCTCGAGTTCCAGCACGGCGGCATACAACTCGGCGGTGGCTCGCTCCGCGATTCCTTCAGCCTCGAGGCGCGCTCGCCGCTCTCGATCGAGCCGGCGGAGGAGGAGCTCTTCGTCCGCCTCCGTCATGTCGCAAGAGGTGAGAACGAGCACACCAGCACGCAACGCTGATCGCCCCGCTTGCTGCACTCGGTCTGCTCGATCTCGACAGCTTCCCGGTAGTGTTCGGCCGTCCCCTCCACCAAGCCTTCGGCCAGCGCGCACAGTGCGCGGTTGGAGACGTAGCTCAACACGACGGTGTCGGGCCCGGATTCGCTGAATGAGAACTCGGGCACGTCCGCTCCGGGGAACAGCTTCCGCACCTCAGGATGAATGATCTCGTTCAACGTGAGGATGAAGGGCTTCGATGACTGGTGAGGTTCGAAGAACTGTGGGTAACGAAGCTGCAACAGAGCAAGCGCCCGTTTACCGAACCACCGCACGAGCACGTCGGGGGGTGTCTCGAGCATGACCGACGCGGCGGTAACAAGGCGGCCGAACTCGGCGTCCTCGTAGCTCCCGACTGCGGCGTATACGCCGTCGACGCCCGCTGAGTCGATGAGGTCGTCCCAGGCGCGTGGCCCGTACTCGCTGGTCACGATTTGCTCGAGCAAATTGAAGACGATGCCCTTCATGGCTTACTCACTGAAGAAACCGTATCGCCGTTGCTCGTTGCGACCGTGGTTCATCATCCGGCGCTGATCGATGCTGATGCGTATGCGTCCGCGTCGACCCAGTTCATGGCCCCGAAGCCCCCGACCCACCGAACTTGTTCGACATGGAGCCGGTAGAACCCGAAGTCGGCGAAGTCGACGTAGAACGCTTCCGGATGGGCAGCTAAGTATGCGGCGCGCGCGCCGACGAGATCGTTGTCGGGAACGCGGTGACACGTGCCAAGCAGCGTGACACGTCCACGCGCCAGTCCGTCGGTGTGGTCGCTCTCGTTCGGCTCGACTGCCATCAGGCTTGCGCGGGAGTCGACGCTCAAGTTGCGCGAGTGCTCGGCCAAGTCGCTCAGGCACAGCAGGGGACGCGCCGACGGCTCTAAGACGAAGGCGACGAGCGAGCCGAATGGGGTGCCGGGAGGGTCGACGGCAAGCGTCGCAAGGAAGCCCTCGCGGGCGGCTCCCGCAATTCTCCGTGCGTGCTCGGCCGCCGTCGGTTCCGACCCCAGGGTTGTCATCGGGCCATGTTAGGTACACGGACCGGGCTGATTCGCCGGTGCAATAGCGTCCGTACGTGAACCGCATCGGTGGGCTTGCGCTGATCGGCGACTGCCACTCGGCCGCTCTGGTCGGCCGCGACGGCACGATCGAGTGGGCATGCTTTCCTCGCTTCGACAGCCCGTCTGTTTTCGGCCGGACGCTCGACGACGACGCCGGTCACTTCGCAATCACAATGGCGGGCGCCCGCTTCGGACGTCGCACCTACATGGCGGCCACCAACGTGCTCGTCACGACGCTCAACGGCGACGAAGGCAGCATCGAGATCACCGACTGCATGCCGGTCGCAGCGTTCGACCCGGCGAACCCCGGGGCGGTGTCCGCCTCCGGAGCGATCCTCCGCCGGGTCCGGTGCGTCTCCGGAGAGGTCGAGGTCGACATCGACTTGGCGTGCCGATTCGCGTACGGCCTCGTCGCCCCGAACGCGACGCGAGAAGACGACGCACTCGTTCTGCGCGGCGCGGACGAGGCGCTATGGGTGACAGCCTCGCAGCCGCTGACGTTCCTCGAGCACGCCGCCCGTGCGACTTGGCGGTTGTCCGCCGGCGATGACGCATGGGTCTGTGTGACCTGGGCTCCCGCTGGTGCGCCGCGGCCGGCGACGGTTTCGAGCGATGCGCGGATGTTCGCCGAACGACTGGCCACCACCGTTGGGTTCTGGCGCAGTTGGTTGCAACGCTGCGGCTACCACGGTGACTACGCGGACGCAGTACATCGGAGCGCACTCGCGCTCAAGGCGTTGACCTACGCACCAACCGGCGCAGTCGTCGCCGCCGCAACAACGTCATTGCCTGAAGAGCTCGGCGGAGAGCGCAACTGGGATTACCGCTACACGTGGATCCGCGACGCGACTGTGACGCTCATCTCGCTGGCCGTGCTCGGCTACACCGAGGAGGCGACTGCGTTCAAAGGATGGCTCGAGCGCACCGTCACCGGACGTCCTCAGGACCTGCAGATCATGTACGGCATCGGTGGTGAGCGCTCCCTCCCGGAGCGCACGCTCGACCACCTGACCGGCCACCGTGGCGCAGCGCCCGTGCGCATCGGCAACGGCGCCGCCGGTCAGCTGCAAAACGACAGCTACGGCCAGATTCTCGAAGCGGGCTGGCTCTACACGCGATCGGGGGGCGCGCTCACAACGCTGAACAAGCGCTTTCTCGCTGGCGTCACCGACGTAGCCGCTGACCGGTGGCGCCTGCCCGACCACGGCATCTGGGAGATCCGCGCTGAGCCGCGACAGTTCGTGCACAGCACCCTGCACTGCTGGGTGGCGTTCGACCGGGCCATTCAGATGGCCGAGAGCGGTCACCTGCGCGGCGACGTCGCCCGCTGGCGGCTCGAGCGAGACGCGTCCGCAGCCCACCTCCGCGCCTTGGCCGCCGAAACCGGTGGGTGGTTCCCTCAGGCGCCAGGCAGTCGCGACGCGGACGCCGCTGCGCTGCTCGTCCCCGCCATGGGCTTCCTGCCGACCGCCGACCCGCTTGTCGAGCGCACAGTCGACGAAGTGCGCCGGCGTCTCGACGAGCACGGACTGTTGTTGCGCTACCGCGCCGACGACGGCGTCTCCGGCGGGGAGGGCGTGTTCCTCCTGTGCTCCTTTTGGCTAGTCGACGTGCTTGCGCATCGCGGCAAGCTCACCGAAGCAGAAGCGCTCCTCGAGCGGCTCCTCGGTTTGTCGAACGACGTCGGACTGTTCGCCGAGGAAGCCGATTCCCTCACGAGCGAGGCGCTAGGCAACTTCCCGCAGGCCTTCACGCACATGGCGCTCGTTACGTCGGCTGCGCACGTCACCGCGGCGCGCGAGGGTCGGCTCCCGCCGCCCGACGTCGCTCACGATTACGCGGCGTCAGCACAGGCGCGACTTCTCGCCGACGGGAGAGTGTGACCCGGCGGGCTCAGACGAGCTTCTCCATGACGACGACGTCAAGCCACTGGTTGAACTTGCGGCCGACCTCGCGCTCTGTGCCGACGGTCGCAAAGCCACACTTCTCGTGCAGCGCGATCGACGCTTCGTGTCCGCCAACGATTCGGGCGAATACTGCGTGGAATCCGTGATCGGAGGCAAGGCCGACGAGCGATTCGAGGAGGCCCCGCCCGACCCCTCGACCCTGATGCTCGGGGTGGACGTAGACCGAATCCTCGACGCTGGTCGAGTAGGCGGGACGCGGTCGGTATGGGCTGAGCGAACCGAATCCGGCCACGACGCCGTCGACCTCCGCAACTACCGCCGGGTGCGCTCCGCTGTGCTCTGCGATCCAGGCCTGCTGATCGGCCAGCGTCCGAGGGACGAGATCGAACGTGACCGTCGAACCCATCACTTCCGGGTTGTAGATATCGCGAATGGCCGCGGCGTCGGCGAGTCGCGCCGCTCGTACCTCCACGGCCGCCACGTTACGAGCGGTCGCCACGTTGGCTCGCCATCGGCGCGATCACCTATCATCGCCCGCCGGCCCAGCGTGGTCGTGCCCTCTTAGCTCAGTCGGTAGAGCACAGCCATGGTAAGGCTGGTGTCGTGGGTTCGATTCCCACAGAGGGCTCGCAGTCAATGCAATCCAAGCCTGGCGGCGTAGCTCAGGTGGTTAGAGCACACGGCTCATAATCGTGTTGTCGTCGGTTCGAGTCCGACCGCCGCTACTCGAAGTCACCGACGCACCACGATCGTCACCAAGTAAGGGAAGAGTCATGGCAAAGAACGAGAAGCGCGTGAAGGTGACCCTCGCCTGCGAAGTCTGCAAGCGGCGGAACTACATCACGGTCAAGAACAAGGTCAACGACCGTGAGCGCATCGAGATGAACAAGTACTGCCGGTGGGACCGCAAACACACCGCGCACAAAGAGACCCGATAACACGTCGTTCGTAACGACTTCGTGCCCTCTCGGGTCCAATCGGCGATGACAGCCGATCTGGCTGAACGGGTTGCCGCCGCCAAGGCGGGGGACCGCTCGGCCTTTGACGACCTGGTACGGGCGACGTACGCGGATGCGTACACGCTCGCCTACCGGCTCGTCGGTAACGAGGAGGACGCACGCGACGTGGTGCAGGACGCATATCTGCGGGCTTTCCGGGGGCTGAAGAGCTTCCGCGGGGACGCGGCGTTCTCGACGTGGCTGTACCGGATCACGGCGAACTGCGCGTCGACGCTCATCGGCAAGCGCGCCCGTCACCGCCATGAGGTGATCGACGACGACTCGCCGCTCGTCGACACCCGGCCAGAGATCGACCCTGAGGCCCGTAGCGACGCTGCGTCTGATCGTGATCGGATTGCCGCCGCCCTCGACGAGCTGCCGGCTTCACTGCGCGCCGTCGTCGTGCTGCGCGACATCTACGACCTTCCGCACGAAGCGATCGCCGCGGAGCTCGGCATCTCCGAGGCGAACGCCAAGGTGCGACTGCACCGGGCCCGCAAGAGCCTGCGCGAGAAGCTGTTCCCGTTGAGAGGAGAGGACCATGCGCACGCCGTCTAAGCGCAACACCGCTATCGAACTGGCGTCGGACATGTGCCTCGCCTTGTCAGACCAGCTGGCGACGTACGCCGAAGGAGTGGACGCAGCGCCAGCCGACGTGCGGGCTCACATCGATTCGTGCCTCCGGTGCCAGGCCGAGATGGTGCAGTACCGGCGCCTGCTCCGCGGCCTGCACACCCTGCGCACCGAGGTTCTCGAGCCTGCGCCCGGCACACTCACAGGCATCCTCGCCCACATCGAACATGCCGGCGAGCGCCGCGCCGTTCGGTCACTGCTCCAGGGCCGGCGCGGTGCCTACCTCGGTGGGATTGCGGTCGCAGCCACCGCTGCCGGGGCCGCCGGAGCGCTCGTCCTGGCCGGACGGGCGCGGCGTCGCGCCCTCAATATCGCCAGCTGACGAGTGACAACCGCCTCGCTGGAGGAGGAAGACGCCCGATTCGCGGCCATCATCCTGCTGGGCGTGTCCGCTCTGACTGGCGGGGGCCGGGAGTGGGACGACTTTCTTCAGCGTCACGTCGAGTTCTACACGGGCGGGCCAGCGGATTCTCTGGTGATCGGCGAGCGGGTCCGGCAGATCGCCGCCACGTTGTGGTCACAGCTCGACGGTGGCGAGCCCGACCCGAACCACGGGTGAACGAATCGGGCACCACGGCGACTAGGAGCCGAGGCGAGCTCTGGTGCTAATCTCGTCCGTCCCGGCAACCGCCGCTTAGGGCAGTAGCTCAATTGGTAGAGCACCGGTCTCCAAAACCGGCGGTTGGGGGTTCAAGTCCCTCCTGCCCTGCTCACCACCGCGTCCAAAGAAGGTCTTTGAGTTGAATCGAGAGCAGAAGCGCCTGATGCAGCGCCAGGGCCAAGCTGGCCCCGACGGCACCCCCGCCGCGCCTGCGCCCCAGGAGCGCCGGCGACGCACGCCGAAACCGCCGTCGCAGCGCACTTCGCCGGTTACGTTCGCCCGCGAGGTCCGGGGTGAGTTGCGCAAGGTCGCGTGGCCGACGCGTGGCGAGGTGATCAACTACTCCATCGTCGTGCTGGTGACCCTGATCATCCTGATTTCGCTCATTTTCCTGCTCGACCTCGCCTTTTCGAAGTTCGTCCTCTTCCTTTACAACGCGTGAGCCTGGTGACTGAACACTCCGAAGAAATCCCTGAAGAGCCCGCGACGGACGCCCTCACCGAGGACGCGTTCGTCGAGGCTGACGCGCCCGCAGACGAGCAGGAGGCCCCCGCTGAGGATGTCATCGCGGATCAGGCGCCTGACGACGTCGTTACCGCTGAGGACCTGCTCGACGAGGCCGCTGCCGTCGACGGCCCGGCTGCCGAGGACGACGACGAGGACGCCGAGCCCGCACCGTCCGAGAGCCCGTACGACCGGCCGGGGCAGTGGTTCGTGATCCACAGCTATTCGGGCTACGAGAAGAAGGTCAAGTCCAACCTCGAGAGCCGGATCGCCTCCATGAACATGGAGGACCACATCTACGAGGTAGTGATCCCCGAAGAAGATGTCGTCGAGCTCAAGAACGGCCGCAAGGTCGTCGTGACCAAGAAGATGTTCCCGGGCTATCTGCTCGTGCGCTGCGAGCTGGACGACGACTCGTGGTTCGTCGTGCGCAACACACCGGGTGTGACGGGCTTCGTCGGTTCCGGCGCCAAGCCGACGCCGCTGGCGCGTAAGGACGTCGAGACCTTCCTGCAGGTTCAGCCGGAAGGCGACGACGCCGCACCGAAGAAGACACGTCCGAAGTCGGCCTACGAGACCGGCGAATCCGTGCGCGTCAAGGAAGGCCCGTTCGCCGATTTCACCGGCACGATCGCCGAGATCAACGAGGACCAGCTGAAGCTGAAGGTTCTCGTCAACATCTTCGGCCGCGAAACGCCCGTCGAGCTCGACTTCGCCCAAGTAGCGAAGCTGTAGGAGGAACAAAGTCATGGCGAAGAAAAAAGTCACTCACATCGTCAAGATCCAGCTGCCCGCCGGCGCTGCGACCGCGGCCCCGCCTGTGGGTACCGCGCTCGGGCCCACCGGCGTCGCCACCATGGACTTCGTCAAGCAGTACAACGCGGCGACGGAGAACCAGCGCGGCCAGGTCATCCCGGTGGAGATCACGATTTTCGAGGACCGCAGCTTCACGTTCATCCTGAAGACCCCGCCCACGCCGGTCCTGCTTCGCGCGGCGGCCGGGCTCGAAAAGGGCGCGCCCACGGCGGGTCGAGCCAGCGTCGGTTCGGTCACCGGGGCTCAGATCGAGGAAATTGCCAAGGTCAAGATGCCCGATCTCAACGCCAACGACATCGAAGCTGCCAAGCTCCAAGTCGCCGGCACCGCCCGCTCCATGGGCATAGAAGTCAAGTAGTTCCGACTACACCCGCGCGCCTGCGATCACCTCACGCAGGGCCGGCTAACCACAGAGGGAGGCAGTAATGCCGCAGCGAGGAAAGAAATACACCGACGCGTTGAAGGGGTTCGACCGCGCAAGCGCGGTCGCTCCGACCGAGGCGATTGTGCAGGTGAAGGCCAACGCCAAAGCCAAGTTCGACGAGACGATCGAGTTGGCGATGCGACTCGGCGTGGATCCCCGTAAGGCCGATCAGATCGTGCGCGGGACGGTCAGCCTTCCGGGCGGCACCGGCCAGGACGTGCGTGTCGCGGTCTTCGCCGACGGCCCAGCAGCTGCCGAGGCGCGCGAAGCGGGTGCCGACGTCGTCGGGTCCGACGATCTCATCGAGAAGGTGCTCGGCGGGTTCCTCGATTTCGACGTCGCGATCGCCACGCCGGACCTCATGGGCAAGGTGGGCAAAGCCGCTCGCATCCTCGGTCCGCGCAAGCTCATGCCGAACCCGAAGACCGGCACCGTCACGCCCGACGTCGGTAAGGCCGTCACCGAGTTCAAGGGTGGCAAGGTCGAGTACCGCACTGACAAGTTCGGCAACATCCACGTCCCGATCGGCAAGGCGAGTTTCGACAAGCGTCGCCTGCTCGAGAACTTTCGTGCCGTGATCGACGAAATCCAGCGAGCGAAGCCAGCGTCTGCAAAGGGCAAGTACATCCGCTCCGTAAACGTCTCGCCGACGATGGGCCCGGGCGTCCGCATCGACACGACGCGCCTACGTGTCACCGAGGACGACCTCGCAGCGGAGGCGGTTGCCAACGCTGCCGAAGACGCCGCCGCGGCCGCCAAGGCATAGAGCAAACCGCTATAGGGGCTCTAGAGGCGGGGTTTCCCCGTCTCTAGAGACCCTCGTAGTCGCTGATCTGTGGCGCGTCCGCTACAGTTCTCCGGCTTCGTACAACTGATCTCGCCGTAGACCGCCGGTGCGCCTTCGGGTGCTCAATGGGCCGACAGCCCGCCTGCCGAGGTGAACCTCCTGCATTCCAAGGGCGTTCGCACGTGTCTGCGGACGTCCTTTTTCGTTCTCGAACTGCAAGGAGGTGCAACCAATGGACAATCCCCGCCCCGAGAAGGTGGCCGTAGTCGACGAAGTGCGTGAGCAGTTCCGCGACGCCGACGCCGCCATCCTCACCGAGTACCGCGGCTTGACGGTCAAGGAAATCTCGACGCTTCGCCGCCAGCTCACGCCCGCCGGTGGCGACTACAAGGTCTACAAGAACACGCTCGTGCGCTTCGCCGCCCGCGAACTCAACGTTGAAGGGCTCGAGGAGCTACTCGTCGGTCCGACCGCGATTGCGTTCATCAAGGGCGACGCGGTCATGGTCGCCAAGGCGCTTCGCGACTTCGCCCGCACGAACCCAAAGCTGGTCGTCAAGGGCGGACTCCTCGGCGACAAGTTCCTCGATGCGAAAGACACCGCCGCGCTCGCCGACGTCCCGCCGCGTGAAGTGCTGCTGGCGCGGATTGCCGGCGGTCTCGC